>NZ_JBEXSY010000077.1:0-33265 GCF_040613895.1 Nocardiopsis sp. NPDC006198
GACCGAACACGGGCCCTGACCACGTGTTATGCCGGGATCGCGACGCCCCCGGGAGGGAAGGGCGGCGGGCCCGCACCCCGCGGCGGCGCTCAGCCCCCGGTGGTGGCCAGGGTCAGCGGCAGCACCTCGGGGGCGCCCGCGCTCCTGAGCAGGGCGGCGCCCACGGTCAGGCTCCAGCCGGTGTCGGTGTAGTCGTCCACCAGCAGGACCGGTCCGGGCGTCTCGGCCTGGACCGCCGCCAGCCGCTCGCGCAGCTCGTCGCCGACGCGCAGGGACGCGTACACCTGGGCCAGGCGCATGGCGCTGTTGTGCTTCCTCTGCTCCACGGCCCCTCCGTACTCCAGCGCCCCGATCGGGGTCAGCCTCCCCAGCCGGGACAGGCGGGAGGCGAGGTCGTTGATCAGGGCGGGCCGTGTGCGGGACGGCATCACGACGACGCCGACCGGCCGGCGCTCCCAGCCCCACGTGGCGAGGACCCGTACGACGCCCTGGAGCATCCGCTCGTCCACCGGGGCGTCCGGCGCGTCGTCCGCGAGCACGCGCCTCAGCTCGTTGCCCCACCCGATGTCGGTGAGGCGGCCCAGGGCCCGCCCCTCGCCCGCGCGGAGGTCGTCCTTGATCTTCCCGGTCAGCCCCACGCCCAGGGTGTCCATGCCGGACGGCCACTGCCGCCTCGGGGCGATGGGCGTGCCCGGCCGGTCGAGGTGCTCCGCCGCGGCCTCGCGGCGCCCGGGGTCCACGTCGGTGTTCCAGTACTCGCCGGTGCACACGTCGCAGCGCCCGCAGGCGACGCTCTCGGGGTCGTCCAGCTGGCGGCGCAGGAACTCCATGCGGCAGGTGTCGAGGTCGATGTAGTCGAGCATGGCGCGCTGCTCCCGCTCACGCGCCTCGGTGACGGCCGCGTACCGCTCCGCGTCGTAGCTCCACGGCCGGCCGGTGGCCTCCCACCCGCCGCGGACCCGGCGGACCGCGCCGTCCACGTCCAGCACCTTCAGCATCTGCTCCAGCCGGGTGCGGCGCAGGTCCACCCGGGTCTCCAGCGCGGCCACGGACAGGGGCCGGCCCTCCGCCGCGAGCACGTCCAGGGTCTGGCGCACGGTCTGCTCCGGCGGGAACGACAGCCCCGCGAAGTACTCCCAGATCTGGGTGTCCTCGCGGCCGGGCAGCAGGACCACCTCGGCGCGCTCCACGCCGCGTCCGGCGCGGCCGACCTGCTGGTAGTAGGAGATCGGGGACTGCGGCGCACCGAGGTGCACGACGAACCCCAGGTCGGGCTTGTCGAAGCCCATGCCGAGCGCGCTGGTGGCCACCAGCGCCTTGACCCGGTTGGCGAGGAGGTCGTCCTCGGCCTCCCGGCGCTCGTCGGGGTCGGTCTGCCCGGTGTAGGCGCGCACCTCCAGCCCCTGCTCGCGGAGGAAGCGGGCGGTCTCCTGGGCGGCGCTGACGGTCAGCGTGTACACGATCCCCGATCCGTGGATCTTGGGGAGGTGCTCCGCGAGCCAGCTGAGCCTGGCCGTGGGGTCGGGCAGCCGCGCCACGGCCAGCCGCAGGCTCTCCCTCTCCAGCGAGCCGCGCAGCACCAGGGTGTCCTGGCGCTCGCCGCCCGCCTGGAGCTGCTCGGCGACGTCGCGGGTGACCCGCTCGTTCGCCGTGGCCGTGGTGGCCAGGACGGGCACCCCGTCCGGCAGGTCGTGCAGCAGGGACCGGATGCGCCGGTAGTCGGGGCGGAAGTCGTGGCCCCAGTCGGAGACGCAGTGGGCCTCGTCGATGACGACCAGGCCCGCGCCCGCGGCGAGCTCCGGCAGGACCCGGTCGCGGAACTCCGGGTTGTTGAGCCGCTCGGGGCTGACCAGCAGGACGTCGACCTCGCCCGCGGCGACGTCGGCGTAGGTCGCCTCCCACGCGGTGGTGTTGGAGCTGTTGATGGTCCGGGCCCGGATGCCGGCCCGTTCCGCGGCCGAGATCTGGTTGCGCATCAGGGCCAGGAGCGGCGAGACGATGACGGTCGGGCCCGCGCCCTCCGCCCGGCGCAGGGCGGTGGCGACGAAGTACACCGCCGACTTGCCCCAGCCGGTGCGCTGGACGACGAGTGCCCTGCGGTGTTCGGCGACCAGGGCGCGGATGGCGGCCCACTGGTCCTCGCGCAGCCGTGCGGAGTCCCCGGCCAGGGCCCGGAGGTGCGCCTCGGCCTGCTCGCGGAGCGCGCCGCCGGAGGCGTCGGCGGGGACGGTGGTGTCAGCGGTGGGTGTGGCCATGTCCTCCTTGGTACCAGAGCCGGAGGACATCGGAGGGGTCGTCCACAGGACGAACGCGCGAGGACCTCCGCTCCGGCGCGGCGCCGGGACGCCCCGCCGCACCCGGTCCCGAGGGGAACCGCGCCCGGGGAGAGCCGCAGAACACGACGAGTAACGAAACGGAAACTATCCGTCTTCCCGGCATTGCACTCCCGAACCGGTATCTGAACACTCGACGCCAGGGCTCACGTCTGGGGCGCTCGCGTCTGGGAGCGCTCCCGACTCCTCGCGACACGCACGGCGGAAGGACACGGACATGCATCGACCACGGGGCCGTACCGGCCCCCGACACGCCTCCCCCGAGGCCCCGGCCCGACGACGGGGAGGGCCCGCCCGGCCCGCGCTCCTGGCGGCCGGCGCCGCCCTCCTCCTCACCGGCGCCGCCCTCCCGGCGCTCAACGGGCCCGTCCCCGCGACCACCGCGGCGGCCCCGGGCGCCGCGGCCGTCCCCGTGGGATCCGGCAGCTACACCGACACCCTCCCGGCCGGGGCCTCCGGCCCCTCCGACCTCAGCGGCGCCCCGGCCTCCCCCAAGGTCACCGACGACTACGAGGGCGCGGCCCCCACCAACGAGTGGTGGTCGTCCCTCATCTTCCAGCGCTATCCGGAGAACCCCCACGGCGAGAACCTCTTCGCCCACCCCGCCAGCTACCACCCCCACGAGGGCGGCCTGGAGATGGGCTACCCCGACACCCCCCGGCTCGTGGCCGACGGCCTCAAGTACGAGTTCCCCCACGTCCCCGACCTGTCCCTGGGCGCGGTCGGCCTCGACTCCCCCGACACCCGGGTCGCCGACAGCGGCGACTGGACGGTCACCGCCGAGTGGGCGGGCGGCGGCCCCACCCTCCGCGTCACCATCGGGCAGGGCCTGCCCTTCGCCTACGCCGAGACCAGCGGCGGCGACGCCGAGGTGAGCTTCCGGAGCGCACCCGACGTCTGGCACGAGGACGGCTCCGTCGTCGGCGCGAGCGTCGGCGGCCGCCACTACGCGCTGTTCGCTCCGTCGGGTTCCCCCTGGACCCGGTCGGGCGACACCTTCACCGCCGCCACCGGCGACGGCGGCCACTACTCCGTCGCCGTCCTCCCCTCCCCCGGGGACCTGGACGCCTTCGCCCCCTACGCCCACTCCGTCGTCACCGGCTCCGTGGTCGACTACGACTACGACGAGGCCGGGGCCACCCTGACCAGCACCTACCGGGTGGAGACCGAGGCGGTCGAGGGCGACCGCACCGGCACCCTCATGGCGCTCTACCCCCACCAGTGGGACAACGCCGTCACCGACGTGACCGGCCTGTCCTACACGTCCCCGCGCGGCGAGATGCGCGTCGCCGAGGGCGGGAGCTTCACGACGGAGCTGACCACCAACGGCGTGCTGCCCGGCCTGCCCACGGCCGAGGGCGCCGACCGCGACCGGATGCGGCAGCTCATCGACGAGGTCCTCGCCGACGGCGAGCCGTTCCCCGAGCCCGGCGACACCTACTGGGACGGCAAGGCCATGGGCCGCCTCGCCCAGCTCGTCCCCATCGCCGACTCCATCGGCCACACCGAGGCCCGTGACGAGCTCCTCGACCTGGTCAGGAGCCGTCTGGAGGACTGGCTGACGGCCGGGGGCGCCCGCCAGTTCCACTACGACGCCGAGTGGGGGACCATGCTCGGCTACCCCGACAGCTTCGGAGCCGCCCAGGAGCTCAACGACCACGACTTCCACTACGGCTACATCGTCTCGGCCGCCGCCGTCGTCGCCCGCTACGACCGCGCGTGGGCGGCCGAGGACGCCTGGGGCGGCATGGTCCGCCTCCTGATCCGCGACGTGGCCGCCACCGACCCCGACGACCCGATGTTCCCGCGCCTGCGCTCCTTCTCGCCCTACGCGGGGCACGGATGGGCGTCCGGGCACGCCGGCTTCGCCGCGGGCAACAACCAGGAGTCCTCCTCCGAGGGCATGCACTTCGCCGCCGCCACCACCCTGTTCGGCTCCCTGACCGGCGACGAGGAGATCCGCGACCTCGGCGTGTACCTGCACACCACGCAGGCCTCCACCGTCTCCCGCTACTGGCAGAACGGGGACGGCGGCACGTTCCCCGAGGACTTCGGGCACGACGTCGTCGGCATGGTGTGGGGCGACGGCGGCGACTACCGCATCTGGTGGGACGGCGGGGACGAGGAGCACTACGGCATCAACTACCTGCCCATCACCGCCGGGTCGCTCTACCTCGGCCACGACCCCGACCACGCCGGGACCGTCTACCGGTCGCTCGTGGACAGGCTGGGGCGCGAGCCGGAGATCTGGAGGGACATCCACTGGGCGCACCGGGCCCTCTCCGACGGCGACGACGCCCTGCGCATGTTCGAGGAGCAGTGGCAGAGCTACGAGCCCGAGGCGGGCAGCTCCAAGCCGCACACCTACCAGTGGGTCTCCACCCTCGCCGAGGTCGGAACCGTCGACGCCTCCGTCACCGCCGACACCGCCCACTACGCGGTGTTCGACGACGGCGGGACCCGCACCTACACCGCCTTCAACCCGGGCCCGTCCCCGGTGACCGTCACCTTCTCCGACGGGGCCTCGCTCGAGGTCCCCGCCGGCGAACAGGCCGTGACCCGCGGCTGACCGGGCATCCCGGTCACGCGACGTGGTTTTCGCCCCCTCCGCGCATCCGGGGCGAAAACCACGTCGCAAGGGGTCAAAACCCCTCAGTCGTGCGACTCACACACGTCCAACCACGCGTCCGCGTACGTTTCAGTCTCCGGCACAGGCCAGAATTACGGACATGGCCCGTACTACTTCCCGTCCCCCCGAGGATCTCGCCGAGAAGATCATCGACATCGACGTCTCCGAGGAGATGCGAGGCAGCTTCCTGGAGTACGCGTACTCGGTCATCTACCAACGCGCGCTCCCCGACGCCCGCGACGGCATGAAGCCGGTTCAGCGGCGCATCCTCTACCAGATGAACGAGATGGGGCTCCGCCACGACCGCGGGCACGTCAAGTGCGCCCGTGTGGTCGGGGACGTGATGGGACGGCTCCACCCCCACGGTGACAGCGCCATCTACGACGCCCTCGTCCGCCTCAGCCAGTCCTTCGCCATGCGCGTGCCCCTGGTCGACGGCCACGGCAACTTCGGTTCGCTGGGCGGCGACGACGCCCCCGCCGCCATGCGCTACACCGAGGCCCGTCTGGACCGCGCCGCCGAGCTGCTGGTCTCGTCCATCGACGAGAACGTCGTCGACTTCAAGCCCAACTACGACGGCCAGGAGACCGAACCCGAGGTCCTCCCCGCCGCCTTCCCCAACCTGCTGGTCAACGGGGCGTCCGGCATCGCCGTGGGCATGGCCACCAACATGGCCCCCCACAACCTGGGCGAGGTCATCGCCGCCGCACGCCACCTGATCTCCCACCCCGAAGCGACCCTGGAGGAGCTCACCGAGTTCGTGCCCGGCCCGGACCTGCCCACGGGCGGCACCATCGTCGGACTGGACGGCATCCGCGACGCCTACCGCAGCGGCCGGGGCACCTTCAAGACGCGCGCCACCGTCGCCATCGAGAAGGTCTCCGCCCGCCGTACCGGCCTGGTCGTGACGGCCCTCCCCTACAACGTGGGCCCCGAGAAGGTCGTCAGCCGCATCAAGGAGCTGGTGCAGTCCAAGAAGCTCCAGGGCATCTCGGACCTGAAGGACCTCACCGACCGCACCCAGGGCCTGCGCCTGGTCATCGAGCTCAAGAACGGCTTCAACCCCGAGGCCGTGCTGGAGGAGCTCTACCGGCTCACGCCGATGGAGGAGTCCTTCGGCATCAACAACGTCGCCCTCGTGGAAGGCCAGCCCCAGACCCTGGGCCTGCGCGAACTCCTCGAGGTGTACGTCAACCACCGCCTGGAGGTCGTCCGCCGCCGCAGCGAGTTCCGCCGCACGAAGCGGCAGGAGCGCCTGCACCTGGTGGACGGCCTGGTCACGGCCCTGCTGGACATCGACCGCGTCATCGCCCTCATCCGCGAGGCCGACGACACGGCGGCGGCCCGCGAGTCCCTGATGGGCGCCTACGGCCTGTCCGACACCCAGGCCCGCTACATCCTGGACACCCCGCTGCGCCGCCTGACCCGGTTCGACAGACTGGAGCTGGAGACCGAGCGGGAGAAGCTCAACCAGGAGATCGACTCCCTCACCGCGATCCTGGAGTCGGACAAGAAGCTGCGCCGCGTGGTCTCCAAGGAGCTCGCCGACGTCTCCAAGGAGTTCGCCACCCCGCGCCGCACCCAGCTGCGGGAGAGCGACGGGGCCGCCCGCAGCGCGGTCGTCCCGCTGGAGATGGCCGACCAGCCCTGCCACGTGCTGTTCGGCGTCGACGGCGCCATCGGCCGCAGCAAGGGCGCCGCGGTGCCGCGCGTCTACGAGGGGCTGCGCACCCGGCACGACGCGATCCACGTGTCGGTGCCCACCACCTCGCGCTCGGACGTCGGCCTGGTCACCGACCTCGGCCGGATGATCCGCGTCCCGGTGGTGGAGCTGCCCGAGCTGCCGGACCGCGACGACGAGCGCCCGCCCCTGGCCTCGGGCCTGGACGTCGGGGAGTTCGTCCAGCTCGAGGAGGGCGAGCGCGTCGTGTCGGTGGTGGCCATGGATACTTCGGGCCCCGGCTTCGCCGTGGGCACGGTCGGCGGCGTGGTCAAGCGCGTCGCCCCGGACTACCCGCCCAACAAGGACGACTTCGAGGTCATCGCGCTCAAGGACGACGACCGCGTCATCGGCGTCACGCAGCTCTCCTCGGGCGAGGAGGACCTCGCCTTCATCACCTCGGAGGCCCAGCTGCTGCGCTTCTCCGCGAGCACCGTGCGCCCGCAGGGCAGGCCGGCGGGGGGCGTGGCGGGCGTGCGCCTGTCGGAGGAGGCCCGCGTGCTCTGGTTCGGCGCCGTCCCGAGCCCGGAGGACTCGGTGGTGGTCACCGTCTCCGGTTCCTCCAGCGCGCTGGATGGCACACAGGCCGGTTCGGCCAAGGTGACGCCGTTCGAGACGTACCCGACGAAGGGCCGCGCCACGGGCGGCGTGCGGTGCCACCGCTACCTGAAGGGCGAGGACACCCTGCTGTTCGGCTGGATCGGCCGGGCCCCGGCCCGCGCCTCGCGGGCGGACGGCAAGCCCGTCCGGCTTCCCGACACCAGCGACCGTCGGGACGGGTCGGGTGACGCCCTCCCGAGGGCGATCGTTACTGTTGGTAGCGGTCAGACCGACTCCGGGATCACCGGTTCCGGCGCCTGACCCCTCCATCCCGTGCCGTGCACACCGGAGTGCTCCGGTGTGCACGGCACAGCTGTGACCAAGGACAAGGGAGTGACTCCACGTGGGTGACAACAACGGTGCCGTCCCCTCCGCAGGCGCCTTCGACGACGTGTTCGCGGCCAACGCGGGCTACGCGGCCGACTTCTCGCTGGCCGGGCTCAAACCGGTCGCGGGGCGCGGCCTCGCCCTGGTGACCTGCATGGACTCCAGAATCGAGCCCCTGGACATGCTCGGCCTGGAGCCGGGCGACGCCAAGATCCTGCGCAACGCGGGCGCCCGGGTGACCGACGACACGCTGCGCACCCTGGTGCTGGCGGTGTACCTGCTCGGGGTCGAGCGGGTGCTGGTCCTTCCGCACACCCGCTGCAAGATGGCTTCGGTGCCCGGCGACGACGCCGTCCACGACCTCATCCAGCAGGAGTACGGGGTCGACACGCGGAGCCTGGAGTTCCACACGAACAGCGACCAGCTGGGCGCGCTGGGGCACGACCTGGAGCGCATCCGCCACCACCCGCTGCTCCCCGCCGGCCTGCCCGTCGCGGGTGCGATCTACGACGTGGACACCGGGCGGATCTCCCCCACGGACCTCTGACGACGCGGCGCGGAGCGCCGTCCGCGCCTCCCGGGGCCCCGGCCCGGAGGGCGGACCGCGTGTGCGGGCCCCGTGTGCGGGGATCTCTCTGATGGGGGTGGTGGCGCCAGTGGGTCACACCAGACCTCACAAAGCGCCTCCACCCCACACGCCACACCAGGGAATGCGGCCGGACCCCTGGCCGTTGTGATCCGGGACGGTTCGCGCCGTCGGAAGGAGCACCGTGGAAGAGAGCACCTACGAGACCTACAACCGCGCCCGCATGTTCATGGAACTGGGCGACCCGATCTACGCGGCCCGCACCCTCGAACCGATCGTCGAGCACGATCCCGACAGCAGGTCGCTGCTGGAGCTGCTCGGACGCGCCTACTTCCACTCCGCTCAGCTCAACAAGGCCGAGAGGACCTTCCGCAGGATCATCGAGCTGGACCCGGTGGACAACTGGGCGCACATCGCGCTCGCCCGCACGCTGGAGCGCCAGAGCCGCCACGACGAGGCGGCCACCTACCGGCGCATGTACTCGGTGATGTCCGGGGGATCGCTGGACTGAGGGGCGCCGCCCGGCGCGCCCTCCCCCGCACCGGGGCCGCCGGCCGGGCGGCCGCGCCCCCGCGAACCGGGGCCGGGCCCGAGGGGCCCGGCCTCCCGTGTGCCGGGGCGCCTGCGGGGACCGGCGCCCCCGCCCGGCGCGCTCCCGGCCCCCCTAGGCGCGGAGGGGCCGGGGCCCCGGGAGGACTACCCTGCTGACCATGGCATCCTCACCAACCGGTCCGGAACCGGACGACGCCGCCCCGTGGGTGGACCGCAGCGACGACGGTACCCGCGCCTGGGTCGACGAGGCGGTCCGCAAGGTCGTGGCGGACGCGAACCGTTCGGCCGACACCCACCTGCACGTGTTCCCCCTGCCCCCGGAATGGGGCATCGACCTGTACCTGAAGGACGAGTCGGTGCACCCCACCGGCAGCCTCAAGCACCGGCTGGCGCGTTCGCTGTTCCTGTACGGGCTCGCCAACGGGTGGATCCGCGAGGGCACCACGATCGTGGAGGCCAGCTCGGGGTCCACCGCGGTCTCGGAGGCCTACTTCGCGCAGCTGATCGGGCTGGACTTCATCACGGTCATCCCGCGCAGGACCAGCCCGGAGAAGATCGCCCTCATCGAGCGGTACGGCGGCCGGTGCCACTTCGTGGACAGCCCGCCCGCGATGTACACCGAGGCGGAGCGGCTCGCGGCGGAGAGCGGCGGCCACTACATGGACCAGTTCACCTACGCCGAGCGGGCCACCGACTGGCGCGGGAACAACAACATCGCCGAGTCGATCTTCGAGCAGCTCGGCATGGAGCGCTACCCCTGTCCCGACTGGATCGTGGTGGGGGCGGGCACCGGGGGCACGTCCGCGACCATCGGGCGGTACCTGCGGTACCGGCGGATGGACACCCGGCTGGCCGTCGTGGACCCGGAGAACTCGGCGTTCTTCCCCGGCTGGGTCACCGGCGCCCCGGACTACGCCACGGGGATGCCCTCCAGGATCGAGGGCATCGGCCGCCCCCGGATGGAGCCGAGCTTCGTCCCCTCCGTGATCGACCTCATGATCCCCGTGCCCGACGCGGCGAGCATCGCCGCGATGCGGCACCTGTACGACCACACCGGCCTGTCCGCCGGCGGCTCGACGGGCACCAGCCTGTGGGGGGTGTGGCACCTCGTCGCCAGGATGCTCCGTGAGGGCCGCAGGGGCAGCGTGGTCACCCTGATCTGCGACGGCGGCGAACGCTACCAGCACAGCTACTACGACGACGGCTGGGTGGCGCAGAAGGGCCTGGACCCCGCCCCCTACCGGGCCTCCATCGACCGGTTCCTCGGGGACGGCGTGTGGGAGCCCCCCGCCGCCCCCTGAGGACGCGCGAAGGGCCCGCACCGGGGTGCGGGCCCTTCGCGCGAGGGCCTCTCCGGCCCCCGTCCCGGTCAGATGTCGACGCGGGCGATGTCCAGCTCCTGGGCGCCCTGCTGGATGAACTTGCGGCGCGGTGCCACCTCGTTGCCCATCAGCAGGTTGAACACGGCCGCGGCCTCCTCGGCCTGCTCGACCCGGATCCGGCGCAGGGTCCGGTGGCGCGGGTCCATGGTGGTCTCCGCCAGTTGGTCGGCGTCCATCTCGCCCAGGCCCTTGTACCGCTGCACCGGCTCCTTCCAGCCGATCTTGCGCTTCTCCAGGTCCAGCAGCGTGCGCTGGAGCTCGGCGTCGGAGTAGGTGTAGATGTAGCGGTCCTCGGGCTTGGCGCCCCGCTTGCGCCGGACGTTGGTCAGCTCGATGCGGTGCAGCGGCGGCACCGCCGCGAACACCCGGCCGGCCTCCAGCATCGGCCGCATGTAGCGGTAGATGAGCGTGAGCAGCAGGCAGCGGATGTGCGCGCCGTCCACGTCCGCGTCGGCCATGAGGATCATCCGGCCGTAGCGGGCGGCGTCGATGTCGAAGGTCCGGCCCGACCCCGCCCCGATGACCTGCAGGATCGCGGCGCACTCGGCGTTCTTGAGCATGTCGGTGACCGACGACTTCTGCACGTTGAGGATCTTGCCCCGGATCGGCAGCAGCGCCTGGAACTCCGAGTTGCGCGCGAGCTTGGCGGTGCCCAGCGCGGAGTCCCCCTCGACGATGAACAGCTCGCTGTGCTCCAGCCCCTCGCTGCGGCAGTCCACCAGCTTGGCGGGCAGCGCCGAGTTCTCCAGGGCGTTCTTGCGCCGCTGGGTCT
The DNA here is from genome assembly GCF_040613895.1 of Nocardiopsis sp. NPDC006198. Lineage (NCBI taxonomy): Bacteria > Bacillati > Actinomycetota > Actinomycetes > Streptosporangiales > Nocardiopsidaceae > Nocardiopsis > Nocardiopsis sp. NPDC006198. The sequence goes on from NZ_JBEXSY010000077.1 coordinate 10,902, forward strand.
CCCTCTGCTGGCGGGCGGCCAGGCGCGCCTTGGCGGCGCCCACGACCTTCTCCAGCACGGTGCGGGCCTTGGCCTTCTCCAGCTTCTTGGTGGAGGTGAGGAACTCGCGGAGCTCCTTGCCGACCACCTGGGAAACGATGCGGGTCGCGGCGGAGGTGCCGAGGATCTCCTTGGTCTGGCCCTCGAACTGCGGTTCGGGCAGGCGGACGGTGACGACCGCGGTGAGCCCCTCCTGCGTGTCGTCCTTGGTGACGGGGTCGTCGCTGTTCCGGAGCAGCTTGGTGGCGCGCAGCTGGTCGTTGACGACCCGCACCAGGGCGCGCTCGAAGCCGTTGATGTGGGTTCCGCCCTTGGGGGTGGCGATCACGTTGACGAAGGAGCGCACGGTGGTGTCGTAGCCGGTGCCCCAGCGCAGGGCGACGTCGACGTCGAGGCGGCGCTCGACGTCGGCGGGCACCATGTGGCCGGCGTCGTCCAGGACGGGGACGGTCTCGGTGAAGCTCCCGCTGCCCTGGATGCGCAGGACGTCGCTGATCGGGTCGTCCGGCGCCAGGAAGGTGCAGAACTCGCCGATGCCGCCGTCGAAGCGGAACTCCTCCTCGTGGGCGGGCTCCCCCTCCGCGCGCTCGTCGCGCACCGAGATGGTCAGCCCCGGGACGAGGAAGGCGGTCTGGCGGGCCCGATCCAGCAGGTTCTCGCGGGCGATCTCCGCGTCCTTGAGGAAGATCTGCATGTCCGGCCAGAACCGGATGCGGGTGCCGGTGGTCCTCTGGGCGACCTTGCGGATCTGGTCCAGGCCGGACGAGGGGGTGAACTCGGCGTCGGGCCCGGGGCCCGCGAAGCGGCCGGGGATGCCCCGGCGGAAGCTCATCGCGTGGGTGCGGCCCTGGCGGTCCACCTCCACGTCGACCCGGGCGGAGAGGGCGTTGACGACCGAGGCGCCGACGCCGTGCAGACCGCCGGAGGCGGTGTAGGAGCCGGAGCCGAACTTGCCGCCCGCGTGGAGCTTGGTCATGACCAGCTCCACGCCGGAGAGCCCGGACTTGGGCTCGAGGTCGACCGGGATGCCGCGCCCGTCGTCGCTCACCGCCACCGAGCCGTCGGCGTGGAGTGTGACGTCGATCCGGCCGCAGAAGTCACCCAGGGCCTCGTCCACGGAGTTGTCGATGATCTCCCACATGCAGTGGGTGAGGCCGCGGCTGTCGGTGGACCCGATGTACATGCCCGGGCGTTTGCGCACCGCCTCCAGACCCTCGAGGACCGACAGGTGCCGGGCTGAGTAGTCCCCCGGGTCGTGGACGGCTGCGGTCAAGGCGGTCACTCGGACATCTCCTGCGTTTCGAGGGCCATCGGGGTCTGATGCGGTGCGTGCCCTTTGTACCGCGCCGCACCGACGAAAGGGGGGCCTGGCCGCGGCGCGCCGGTCGCTTTCCGTCGCACGTGGCGGGCTGGGCGGGCGCGCGCCGCCGGGGCGCCGTCCGGCGTCGTCGCCGGGAGCGCACGAGCGTGTTCCGCTGGTACAGGGGCGAAGGGAGCACGGGTCCCGCCCCGCGCGAGACTACCACCTCTGGTGGATGCGACCTGGATACTCCCCTTTTCCGGGGATGCAGGGCCCTCCCCGGGGTAGAACGAGACCGAGAGCAGACGACCGACGAGAAAGGTCCCAAAGCGTTCCTTCCAGGCACCAACCAGGCAGATTCCGCTGTCGGCGTACACGGCGGCTGGTTGGGAACGTCTGGGTCGGGTTAGATGTTGTCAGAGGTGACTAACGCCGAGTATTGAGGATGGCGAAGTGACTGGAACCCTTGCCCCCACCCAGCCGCTGACGGCTGCTGACCGTTGCGACCGCTGTGGTGCACAGGCTTACGTCCGGGTGCTGCTGAACTCCGGCGGCGAACTCCTGTTCTGCGCACACCACATGCGCAAGCACGACGACTCTCTCCGAAAGATCGCTTCGGACATCCAGGACGAGACCGACAAGCTCACCGAGAGCAAGAACTCCGCGGACGAGCGTTAGCCACACGAGCACAAGAGAAGACGGCCCGACAGCGACGGCGGCCCCGCCAGGGGCCGCCGTCCCTTTGTGTGCGGGGTCTCCTCCCCCTCAGCCCAGGACCCGGTTGTGGTAGCGGGAGACCGGGGCGAACCCGGCGCCGCCGTACAGCCGCAGGGCCGGCTCGTTGCCCTCCACCACGCACAGGTAGGCGCTCCGCGCCCCCTCGTCGTACGCCCACCGCAGCAGGTCGGCGAGGAGGCCCGTGGCCACGCCCTTCCCGCGGGCCCCGGGGTCGGTGACCATGGCGCAGATCCCGACCGACTCCCCGTCCAGGACCGCGCAGCCCCGGCCCTCCCCGGAGGCGGCGACACCGTAGGCCGTGCCGACCTGTCCGAGGATGCGCGTGACGGTGTCCGCCGTGCGCGCGTCCACGCCCGTGCGCCCGAACAGGGCGGACCATGCGGGGGTGGGACGCGCGGTGATCAGGGAGGCGCCCTCGGCGGCGGGGCGCTCGTCCAGGCCGCGGGCGAGGACGAGGGTGGGCTCCACCACCTCGTAGCCGTGCTCCGCCAGCCTGGCGTCCACGGCCTCCTCCCCCGGCCACACCTGTGCGCAGGGCCTCACCCCGTGCCCGGTGTAGTAGGCGGTGACCTCGGCGACGTCCGCGCCGGGGTCCAGGACCAGCGCGGAGTTCGCCCGCTTGGTCACCCCGTCGGCGAGGCCGAGCCTCCAGCCCCCGCGCGTCTCCACGGTGAACGCGGGCCAGTCCCGCGCCACCCTCGCCGCCCACTCGTGCATGCCCGCTCCCCGGAGTCCTCGTCGGAAGCGGACGATGCTACCGGGCGGCCCGCCGCGGCGGTCGCGCGGCCCCGAGGGCACGGACCCGGCCTCCACGCCGCTCCGCGCCCGCGGCGGCGGGCCCGGCAGGACGGCGCTCCCCGTGCGGACGCCGGTGGTCCGCCCCGGGACCGGGCGCCGCCGACCTCGCGGGCGGATCCCCGGGGATCCGCCCGGCACCGCCGAACACGCCCTAACATGGGCGGGAACCCACTGCCCCGCCCCTTCTGGAGTCCGCACCATGCTCGTCCTGCTGCCGCCGTCCGAGGGCAAGGCCGGTTCCGGGGAGGGACCGCGCCTGGACCCGGGCTCGCTCACGCTGCCCGAGCTCGCCCCGGCCCGCGAACAGGTGCTGGCGGCGCTGACGGAACTGTGCGCGGGCCCCGAGGACGTCGCCATGGACGTGCTGGGCCTGACCGCCAACCAGGCAGACGCCCTCAAGCGCAACCTGGACGCGGCCACCGCGCCGACACTGCGCGCCGCCGAGCTGTACACGGGTGTCCTCTACGAGCGGCTGGGACTGCCCGGCCTCCTCGACTCCCCCGCGGCCGGTCGCGTCCGCGAGCGGGTGCTGGTCTTCTCCGGCCTGTGGGGCGTCGTCGGCCCCGCCGACCGGCTTCCGCCCTACCGGCTGTCCATGGGGGTGCGGCTGCCCCCTCTGGGCGGTCTGGGCGCCCACTGGCGACGTGCGCTGGCGGGCCCCCTGGGCGGGCTCGCCGAGGGGCGGCTGCTGGTGGACTGCCGTTCGACCGCCTACGCGGCGGCCTTCAGGCCGACCGGCGCGGCGGCCGGGCGCACCGTCGCGGTGCGCGTGCTGCGCGAGCGCGAGGTGGGCGGGACCGTCGAGCGGTCGGTGGTCAGCCACATGGCCAAGGCCACCCGGGGCGACATCGCCCGCGCGCTCCTGGTGGAGGGCGTGGACGCCGACACCCCGGAGGAGCTGGTGGCGGCCCTGCGGGACCTGGGGCACACCGCGGAGCTGGCGCCCGCGGCGCGGGCGGGGGCCCCTCGCGTCATGGACGTGGTCGTCCGCGACCGAGGCGGAAGCGTGAGGCGGGGGTGACCCACAGTCACTCCCCGCGACATAACGACTCGGTATCGCAACTTTATGCCGCACCTACAGCGCGTACGACACCATGGGCGGCGTCGGATGGATGAAGGACACACCCTGGGAGGCCGGACCCGCGCGCGGGAAGGGACGCTCCCACCGGACGCCGGAGGACACGCGGGGGTCGCCACGCCCGTGAGCCGACGCGGTGCCGGAAGCCGTTGTGCCGCCCCGCACGCGGGCGGGACGGCACAACGGTCTCGGTCCTGCTTCGGTCGGGACTACCCGGGGGACCTAGTCCAGGTAGTCGCGGAGCACCTGCGAACGCGACGGGTGACGGAGCTTCGACATCGTCTTGCTCTCGATCTGCCGGATGCGCTCACGGGTGACCCCGTAGACCTTGCCGATCTCGTCTAAAGTCTTCGGCTGGCCGTCGGTGAGCCCGAACCGCATGGAGACGACGCCGGCCTCGCGCTCGGACAGGGTGTCCAGCACCGAGTGCAGCTGCTCCTGGAGCAGGGTGAAGCTGACGGCCTCGCCCGGCTGGATCGCCTCGGAGTCCTCGATGAGGTCGCCGAACTCGCTGTCGCCGTCCTCGCCCAGCGGAGTGTGCAGGGAGATCGGCTCGCGACCGTACTTCTGCACCTCGACGACCTTCTCCGGGGTCATGTCGAGTTCCTTGGCCAGCTCCTCCGGGGTGGGCTCGCGGCCCAGGTCCTGGAGCATCTGGCGCTGGACGCGGGCCAGCTTGTTGATGACCTCGACCATGTGCACCGGGATGCGGATGGTGCGGGCCTGGTCGGCCATCGCGCGGGTGATCGCCTGGCGGATCCACCACGTGGCGTAGGTCGAGAACTTGAAGCCCTTGGTGTAGTCGAACTTCTCCACCGCGCGGATCAGGCCGAGGTTGCCCTCCTGGATCAGGTCCAGGAACAGCATGCCGCGCCCCGTGTAGCGCTTGGCGAGCGACACGACCAGCCGGAGGTTGGCCTCCAGCAGGTGCTTCTTGGCCCGGCCGCCGTCCTCGGCGATCCACTCCAGCTCGTCGCGCAGCTCGAAGGTGAGGATGTCGGCCTCGTCGGAGAGCTTCTCCTCGGCGAACAGGCCGGCCTCGATCCGCTTGGCGAGCTCGACCTCCTGCTCGGCGTTGAGGAGCGGCACCTTGCCGATCTGCTTCAGGTAGTCCTTGACCGGGTCCGCGGTGGCTCCGGCCGCGACCACCTGGGCTGCGGGGGCGTCGTCGTCATCGTCGTAGAGGACGAAGGACTCGTCCTCCTTGTCGGGCTTCTTGCTCGGCGCGCCCACGGCCTCGGGCTTGGCCGGCTTGGCGTCCTTGTCCGAGGGGTCCGGGGTGTCCGGGGTGTCCTCGACCAGCTCCAGCTCGGCGCCGGTGTGCTCGAGGTCGTCCAGGACCTCGTCGTCGTCCTCGAACTCGCCCTCCGCGGCCAGTTCGAGGTCCTTCTTGCCCGCCTTCTTGGCGGTCGCGGTCTTCTTGGCCGCCGGGCCCTTGGACGCGGTCGTCTTCTTGGCCGCCGCGGCCTTCTTGGGGGCGGTCGCCTTCTTGGCGGTCGCGGCCTTCTTGGCCGCGGGCTTGCGGGCGGCGCCGGAGGCGCCCTCCGCGGAGTCGACCACCGCGGTGACCGTCTCGGGCTGCTCGTGGGCGGCCGCGGCGCGCACGGGCTTGGCGGCCCGACTCGTCGTGGTCGTCGTGGTGGACTTGGTCGAGGTGGACCGCGTGGTCGCCGTCTTGCGCCGCGGGGCCTTGCGCCGGGAGGAGGCCGACTCGGGAACGAGTACGGTCACACCCTCCTTGGCGAGGCTGCGGAGCACGGACTGCGCCTGCGACATCGGAATTTCGGCCTCTTCGAAGGCACGGCGCACGTCCTCGGGCTCAAGAAAGCCCTGGGACCGCCCACGCTCGATCAGCTGCTGAATGACGGGCTCTTGCAGTGACTCGGACTGCTTCGAGCGAGTCGAACTGGCAGATGACACAAACACCTCTCGAACGGACGTGTGGCGAGATTGTCGGACCCGGTGGTCCGCCCGGTCGGGACCGGGCACGACACCCTCTCCCACCTGCGGCCTGGGATCGTCCCCACTGGGGCGGGGAAGCCGTTTGTCTTTCAAGCGTATGCGCTCCCGGAGGTCATCCCCCTGGGGGATCACCGCCGCGTCGCGGGGCGGAACGGCTTCTTCACTGTAGGCAAGGCAATGGACTTGTTCGTACGGTCTACCGCTCCGACACGGGATCGATCACCGGAAGCTGAACGGCGAGCAGAGTGACGTCGTCGTCCTGCTCATACCCATCGAGCATGCTCTCAACAAGGTACTCCAGCATCTGCTGTGGATCGCCCACCACCTCCGGAGGAGCCGACGCCGCCACGCTGACGAGCTCGTCGAGTCCGGAGTCGACGGACCGTTTGCGGTTCTCAACCAGTCCATCGGAGTACAGGGCGACGGTGTTACCGGGTTGCACGAAGAATTTGTGGTGACCTCGTGGCGAGCTGATCCCGAGTGGTGTGTCGGGTTCGGTGTCGAGCAGTGAAGGCCCGGCGCTGCCGGCCACGACCAGCGGCGGGAGGTGTCCCGCGTTGCTGAGGTCGAGCTGGCCGGTGACGGGGTCGAGGACGAAGTAGACCAGTGTGGTGACCTGGTCCATACCCTCCGTCGCGGTGAACATGCGGTCGAGTCCGGTCAGGACGTCGGCGGGCTCCGGCATGGAGAACGCCAGTGCCCGCAACGCGTTCCGGATGCGACTCATTCCCGCCGCGGCCGGGATCCCCTTGCCCATGACGTCGCCGAGCACCCCGGCCACGCGTCCGTCGGGCAGCGGGAAGGCGTCGTACCAGTCGCCCCCGACCTGCACGTTCTGGGAGCCGGACCGGTAGTAGGCGGCGAGCCGGAGGCCCCGGATCGCCGGCAGCTCCTCCGGCAGCAGGCTGCGCTGGAGCTCCTCCGCGGTGCTGTGCTCCTGCTCGTAGAGGGTGGCGCGGCCGATCGCGAGCGCGCACTGGCCCGCCAGGGCCTCCAGGAACACGCGCTCCTCGTCGGTGACCTCGCGCGGCGTGGAGAAGGCGAAGCGCAGCGCCCCGATGGGCCGTCCGGCGACCATCATCGGCAGCGCCACCCAGGCGCGCTCGGATGTGGACCGGACGAGTTCGGCGGCCATGGGCGCGTCGTCGAGCAGCGCGGCGAGCTCGGCCGGGTTGGCGGCCAGGCGGGGCTGGCCGTCGGCGACCGCACGGGCCGCGACGTCCGGGTGGTCCAGGGGGAACGCGGGCCTGGGCAGGGGGTGGGCCTGCGCGGCGGCGATCGTGCGGAGGCGCAGGCGGTCGCGGTCGAGCAGGACCACACAGGTGTGGTCGGCGCCCACTCCGGAGCGGCCGATCTCCGACATGGCGTTGACGACCTCGTCGGCGGTGAGCGCCTCGGCGAGGTCGGAGGTGGCCTTCTGGAGGCGTGCGGTCCGCATGGCCGCCTCGCTGAGCTGCTGGTTGAGACGCTGGCGCAGCTCGTCCGCCTCGCGCTCGGTGGTGATGTCGACGAGGGTGCCGACCCATTCGGCCGTCTCGGCGCCGTCCATGATCGGGTTGGCGCGCGCACGGTAGTGGCTGTAGGCGCCGGAGCGGGTGCGCACCCGGAACATGGCGTCGAAGGGCGTGATGTCGAGGACGGCGTCGTCCCAGGCGCGTTCGACGCGGGGGCGGTCGTCGGGGTGGAGCGCGTCGAGCCAGCCGCGGCCGAGGTAGCGGTCGAGGTCCTGGCCGGTGACGGCCCTCCACTGGGGGCAGTCCTCGTGGACGTCGCCGCCGGAGCCGGCGGCCCAGACGATCTGGTTGCCCGCCTGGAGCAGTGCCCGCAGCCGCTGCTCGTCCCGGCGGGTGGTGCCGCCGTCGTGCGCGGCGATGAGGGCGACGTGCTCGTCCCCGGTGCCGGGGTCGGTGACGGGGAACCAGGTCAGGTCCCAGACCTGCCCGGAGGGCGTGCGGTGGCGGTCGCGGATCGCGTGCCCGCTCTCGCGGACGCCGGCCAGCGAGGCGCGGTGGCTGGCGGCGGCGACCCGGTCGCCGCTCTCCTCCAGGAGGTCGTCGGGCGTCCGGCCGAGGCATTCGGCGGGGGTCCGTCCGAGGAGGACGGCGAGCCGCTGGTTGACCGTGCCGAAGACGTCGTCGGGGCCGAGGAGGGCGAATCCGATCGGGGAGTCGGTGAGAAGGGATTTCACCGCGTCGGGGAGTTGCGCCCTGCTGAGCCGGGGCGGGGGAATGGACGTCTCGGCGCTCAACTGCTCGACACCTCCGGAACCGTCGGATTCCCCACCCGTTTTTCGCTGGGGCTTCTGCCTTGGCCGCGTGGCCTCCGTCGACCGCGCGGGCCGTCCACGGGGTGGAACCGGAGGGTGCGGCGCCGAGGGGGATCGGAGGCTCCGCGGCTCCCGGGAGTCACGCTCCATGACCCCTCTCGGCCGCTGTCACGGCTCAAGCATAAGACACACCCGCCCGCGCGCAACGGCCCTCGCGCCGGCGGCCGCCCGTGGCGGCGAGAAGGTAAATGCTAGGTCACCGGGCGGCCCGGACACGGTGGACCGGCGGTTTTCCCGGCGTGTTTTCCCGCAATTACCGGCAATGGGTGTTGGATGTCGGTTTGATCTCGAAACCCAGAAACGCGAATGTTATCCGTCCGATTGATCCCTTTCACCACCTTGACCTGGGGGAACTGCGGGCCCCGGGTAAACGGTGCGTCCATGTTTTTTTATCGACCGCGTGCCGTAGGAGGGGTTGACAGTACGTCCAGAACAAGTGGAATGGGTGGAGGTCACCGTCCAGGCCATCTCCAGCTAGGGGTGTGAGCACGCATGCTCCCGACCTTCCCGGTCCAGGATCTCAGACAGATCTCGGCACGGCTCCACGACGAGTTCGGCGGTCTGTCCCACCGCTGTGTCGAGCGCCGGGTCCGCGACACCTGGCAGTGCTTCGAGCACCTGGGCATCACGGTCACGCCCCACCTGGTCGAGCGGGTCGCCCGGGAGCACCTGCGGGCGATGGTGAACTCCGTGCCGCCCTCCCAGGCCGTCCGGCAGGCGCCGCTCAGGACCGGGGCCACGCTCCTCGCCGGACACCGCACCGCCCCCCGGCCCCGCTGAACCCCTCCCCCGGCCCGGACCCCGGGCGCCGCGCCCCGGGGGATGCGGCGCCCCGCCCGCGTCCGGCCGCGGAGGGGCCCGCCGCCGGATCGCGCGGACGGGGAGCCCCACGCCCGGGGCTGTCATACGCTCGGACGGTGCCCTCCCCTACACCTCCCACGCCCACAGGTCCGGAACCGGTGCCCGGCGCCGTCTTCGACGAGATGCTGCGCGCCTCCCGGGCCATGCTCGCCATGCGCCATCCCCTCGACGCCGAACTGGCGTTCAGCGAACTGCTCGGCAGCTGGTGGGGCGAGCGGATGCCGGGCGTGGACGTCGGACGGCTGCTCGGGGAGGGCCTGATCGCGCACGCCACCGCCTCCGGCAAGCCGGCCGGCCTCGGCGTCCTGGCGGCGGTCGCCGCGCTGGGCACGTCCTCCGAGCAGCGCGAGCTCGCCGGGCAGGGCGTGATCGCCCTCCAGGAGCGCGGTCTCCAGGTACCCGGCTGGGCGTCCCAGCTGGGCGCGGTCACCCCGGTGGCCGCCTATGTCAACAGCGACCAGTTCGGCGACACCGACGACGTGGTGTGCGTGTTCAGCCGCGACGGGGACCGCGCCCCCGACGCCGGGCCGCCCCCTGCCGAGCACGCGCTGATCCTGGTCCTGGACCACAACGGCGGCGGCGTCCTCCGCGACGCCTGGGTCACCACCAAGGTCGACCGGCTGCTCGACCGCTGCCGCGAGCGGGCCGACGCGGACGAGTTCGCCCGGTTCTCCCAGGTCGAGCTCACGGAGGCGCGGGCCCTGCTGACCCGGGCCCTGGAGCGCACCGAGCGCATGGTGGCGGGGGCGTCGGCCGACCGCTCCTCGGGGCCGACCGTCGAGCCGATCGGCCTGACCGTCTCCGATCTGACCGGGGGCTCGCTGGCCTCCCACTTCGCCCTGGCCAGCGCACGGGTGCGCACGCTGCCCGGCCCGCACCCCGGGGCCGGCGCCCCACAGGCCCCCGTGTGGCGGCGCGACCGGCGCGCCGTGCTGGCCGCCCGCTTCCTGGCCTCGGACGAGGCGGCCGAGCTCTCCGACTCGTACGCGGCGAGCCGCTGCGCCGACCACATCATCGCGCACGGCTGCGACGTCGACAGCGGCCGCCCGACGCGGATCAGCCCGCGCAAGGTGGAGTCCTTCCTCCTGCACTGGCTGCCCGGCCGCGTGGTGCTGCTGCCGGAGGAGCAGGAGGCCATGCCGCACGTGCTGGCCGCGTGGGTGCGCTGGGCGGGCGCCCGGGGCGGGCTTCCGGACGTGGCCGTGGGCGCCACCCTGGACGCGGTGTGGGAGTCCACCGCGGAGTTCGCCCGGGTCTACCGCGACCCCGCGCGCCCGCTGGGGCTGCGCCAGGAGGCGGTGCGCCGGCTGCTGCCGGACGGCGACTTCGCGTCGCTGGCCCGGCGGATGTTCGCGTTCCCGCTGCTGGCGAGCGAGATGGTGACCTGGGCCCCGGAGGAGTTCGACCCGGACACCCCGCACGGCCGCCGGGCGCTGCTGCGGCTGGACCACTACGGCGAGTACGAGGCGGCCACGCCGCACAGCGGCCGCCACTCCAGCGGCCGGGACCGGTGGTACCGGCCGGTCACCGGCGACGACCCCGAACGGGAGAGGGAGCTGGACCGCCACGAGCGCCTGGCCCGGCGGCTGTGGCACGGGAGGCCCGCGAACCTGTGGGCCGCGGCCCGGCGGATGCTGGACCGCGGTGTGGCCCGCCCCGCGGTGCTGGCCGCCCTGGGCGAGGTCCTGGACACGGCGACCTGCGAGAGCGACCTGCGCCGTCGGCTGGACTCCCTGTAGGGCGGCCCTCCCGCGCCGTCCGGACGCGGCCCCCGGAGGGCGCTACCGGAGCATGCGCTCCCGGAGCAGGTCCACCGTGCCGCCGGACAGCTCCAGGCCGTCCACGACGTAGTTGTCGAAGGAGCCGTACACCTCGTCGATGTGGCGGAACGAGGTGTCCAGGTACTCGGCCCGGACCCGGGTCATCGGCACGACCTCCTCCCAGGGCAGGCCGCTGTTCTCGGCCAGCAGCCGCATCCACTTGTCGGTGTTCGCCTGGCGGTCGTTGCTGGCCAGGTAGTCGGTGACCACCGTCTCGCGGTCCACCCCCAGCAGGCCGAGCAGCAGTGCGGCGCCCCAGCCCGTGCGGTCCTTGCCCGCGCTGCAGTGGAAGACGAGGGCGGTCGGGCCCTTGGCCGCCCGTTCGACCAGGTCGCGGTAGCCGGTGAGCGCCTCGGCGTCGGTGACCAGCTCGCGGTAGACGCCGTGCATGAAGCGCTCGGCGGCGCCGTCGGCGAACATGCGCCGGGCGACCTCGGGATCGGTGAGCGCGGCGGAGAAGTTGGCGCCCGCAGCCTCCGGGTTCTGCACGGACACGGCGGTGTACGCGGCGCCCTCGGGCGTGATGTCGGGCAGGCTCTCCCGCTCGTGGGGGGTGCGCAGGTCCACGAGCTGCCGGATGCCCAGACCGTTGTAGACCGCCACCTCCTCCTCGGAGACCGAGTGGAGGGCGTCGGAGCGGTACAGCAGGCCGTGGCGCACCGTACGCCCGGTCGCGGTGCGGAGCCCGCCCAGGTCGCGGAAGTTGGGGACACTGGAGAGGATGAAACCGTCATTCGTCACGTCCGCGACGATACCCACCCGCCCCGGCGTCCCGTCGGCCCGTGCCCGGCTTGCCGGGCGGGGTCACTCCCCGCCGCGCATGGCGGTGATCTCCTCCCCCGCCTCCTTGACGTCCTTGGCGGTGTCCACGCCGCGCCAGAACCCGTCGATCCGGTACGCGGTCAGGCGCCCCTCCGCGGCCAGCTCGGGGAAGGTCGAGGACTCGTGGTCGCCCTTCTCCGGCAGCAGCGGCGTGATGCCCGGCTCGAACAGGTACACGCCGGCGTTGATCCACACCGGCAGCAGCGGGCTCTGGGTGAACCCCTCGATCCGGTCCTGGTCGTCCACGTCCACGATGCCCCAGGTCGTGCGGAACTGGGCGAGGGCGAGGGTGGCCAGGCCGTCCTTGGCCCGGTGGTGGGCGGCCAGCTCGTCCAGCGGGAACCACGTGAGCACGTCGCCGTTGAGCGCGAAGTAGGCGGCGTCCTGGTCGCGCAGGCCGGTCGCGGCGTAGCGCAGGGCGCCGCCGCGCCCCAGCGGCTCGTCCTCGACCAGGAGCGTCACCTCCGGCCCGCCCCGGCGTGCGGCGAGGTGCTCGCGCAGGACCTCTGCCTTGTATCCGCAGGACACCACGACCTGCTCGACGCCGTGGCCGGCCAGCCACTCCAGCTGGTAGTCGATGATGGGCCGTCCGGCCACCTCCACCATCGCCTTGGGGCGGGTGTCGGTGTAGGGCCGCAGCCGGGTGGCCTGCCCACCGGCGAGGATGAGCGCCTGGGTGACGGGGGACGCGGAGGATGAGGGTGCAGCGGTCATGCGTCGGACACTAGCACCACGCCTCCGGGCGCCCCGGAGCGCCCGGAGGCCGTCTCCACGGGCCAACCGGACACGTCGGCGGCGGGGCGCGGGGGACCTGGCCCGGAGGCCGGGCGGCGGGCCGGAGGGGTTCACCGGCCTGCCGCCCGGCGGGGAGGCGTCGCGGCGGAAGGGGCGGGGCCCGAGCCCTCCCGGCCACCGCCGGGGCGCGGTCCGCGGGTGCTCCCGGCGGGCCCGGAACGGTCCGCGGAGCACGGGCTACGTCTGCTGGGTGGCCTCGGCGTAGGCCTTGCGGACGTCCGCGCTCGTGACGAGGGTGAGCTCGACGGCCGTGGCGTCCTCTCCCCTCTCCTGGGACACCCGCAGGTCGCGGTGGGAGCACGCCTTCTCGAACAGGGAGCGCGCGAAGCGCCCGTTGCCCAGGTCGTCGATCCACCCGGCCCCGCACACGTGCCCGAAGATGCTGCGCAGGTCCTCGCGGGCGGTGTCGTCGAAGGTGTCGCCCGTGCGGGCCGCCACCGCCTCGGCGATCTCGGTGAGCTCGTCCGCGCTGTAGGAGGGGAAGCGCACCCGCACGTTGAAGCGGGAGGAGAGGCCGGCGTTGGAGGCCAGGAAGCGCTCCATCTCGGCCGGGTAGCCGGCGAGCACCACCACGAGCCGCGAGCGGTCGTCCTCGGCGCGCTTGAGCAGGGTCTGGATGGCCTCGGCCCCGAACGCGTCCCCGCCGCTGTAGCCGGGGTTGACGAGGGAGTACGCCTCGTCCACGAACAGCACCCCTCCCAGGGCGCGGTCCACCAGACGGTTGGTCTTGACGGCAGTCGCCCCCAGGTGCTCGCCGACCAGGTCCGCCCGCTGGGCCTCGACCACGTCGGCGCGCCCGAGCAGGCCGAGGGCGGAGAACACCCGGCCGAGCACCCGGGCGACCGTGGTCTTGCCCGTGCCGGGCGGCCCCGAGAACACGAAGTGCCGCATGGGCGCCTGGTTGAGCAGGCCCTGCTCCTCGCGGAGCTTGGCCACCCTCAGCTGGGCCACGATGGAGCGGACCTGCTGCTTGACCGGTTCCAGCCCGATCATGGCGTCCAGTTCGGCCAGTGCCTCGTCGATCCCGGGAGCGGCCCCGAACCCCGGCAGGCGTGAGGTCAGCTCGGCATGGGCCGCCTCGACGTCGGCGGCGCGGACCGTGATGAGGTCCTCCGCCTCGGGGCGCGGCGCGGGCGTGTCCCCGTCCACCCCGGTGGTGACCACGCGCACGTCGCGGGCCTGGGCGGCCTTCTCCACCACGGAGCGGGCGAAGCGGCCGTTGCCCAGGTCGTCGACCACCTCCCGCTGGACCACCTGGTCGAATCTTCGCCTGAGGGCGCGCGCCGCGTCGGCCTCGAGGGTGTCGCCGCGCTGGTGGACGAGGGACTCGGCGATGCGGAACAGCTCGTCGGCGGAGTAGCTGGGAAAGCTGATCCGGGTGGCGAAGCGCGAGGCCAGGCCGGGGTTGGAGGCCAGGAAGGCGTCCATCTCCTTCTCGTACCCGGCGAGGACCACGACGAGCTGGTCGCGGTCGTCCTCCGCCCTCTTGAGCAGGGTCTGCACCGCCTCGTTGCCGAACCGGTCCGACTGGCCGTCCCCCTCGTTGACCAGCGAGTACGCCTCGTCGATGAACAGGACGCCGCCGAGGGAGCGGTCGATGAGCTCGTTGGTCTTGATGGCGGTGGCGCCCAGGTACTCCCCCACCAGGTCGGCGCGCTGGGCCTCGACCACCCGGGAGGTGGGCAGCAGGCCGAAGGAGTGGAAGATCGTGGCCAGGGTGCGGGCGACGCTGGTCTTGCCCGTGCCGGGCGGCCCGGAGAAGACCAGGTGGCGCAGCGGGCGCTCGACGGGGAATCCGGCGTCCGCGCGCAGCCGGGCCGCCTCGATGGAGGCCGCGATGCCGCGCACCTGCTGTTTGACCGGGTCGAGGCCGATCATGTCCTCCAGCTCGGCCAGGGCCTGGTCGACGGGGACCGGTTCGTCGTCGGGGGCGCCGCCCCCGGTCGGCCGGGCCGTGCCGGCGCCGGCGTCCGAGCGGCCGCGCAGCGGCTGCGGACGGCCCCTGCGCTCCGGTCCGTCGGCCCGGCGGGGGCGGTCGGAGCGGGACACGGGCATGGACGAGGCCGCCTCCCGCCGGTTGGCCTCGCTCTCCCGGGTGATCTGGCGGGAGGCGGAGAGGCGCCAGAGCAGGCACGCGCCCGCGGCGGCGTACAGCGCGACGACGCCCCAGGACGCGGAGAAGGGGTCGACGACCATCCCCGCCAGGGCCACCGAGAACCCGGCGATCAGCCCCGCGGTGAGGGAGAGCAGGGCGGTGTGCCAGACGGGGAACTCCCTGGCCCGCCCGGCGGCGAGCACGACGAGCAGCGGCAGCGGCAGCACGAGCAGGGTGACGGGTTCGCCGGTGAGGGGGATCTGGAAGAGGGGCACGGTCACCGCCAGCCACACGACGCACACCAGGACGGTGACGAAGGAGTCGAGGGAGCGCATGAGCGCGGCGAACGCCATCAGCAGGACGAGGGTCGTGCCGACCGCCCCCGGGACGGCGAAGCCGGTGACCAGGGCGGTGACGGCGACGACCGTGACGAGGACCAGCGCCGCCACGAGCCTCCTGGGGAGGGGCACGCCGTGGTAGAGCGCGCGCATGCGGTCGAGCCCCGAGGCGCGTCCCGGCTCCGCGGCGGCGGTGGAGCGCATCTCGCGCGTCATCCGTGCCCCTTCCTGCGTGGGGGTCCGTGGGCGGTCGGCTCTCCTGGCCGTGGAGGGAGGGGCCGGTCGGCGTCGGGGGGACCGACGTCCACAGCCAAAGCCTTGCCCCAAGTGGGGCGGATGTCCAGTGCGGGGCGGCGTGTCGTGTGCGGCGGGCCGGACCCGCGGACCCTCGCCGCGGGGTGGTTCCGCCCGGTCGGGCGGTCTCAGAGGAGGGAGATCTGTCCCCCCGGGGCGGGGCGGATCCGGCGCAGGTGCTTCCATCGGGGCAGGTCGTCCAGGTAGGCCCAGCTCATGCGGTGGTGGGGGGTGGGCCCGGACTCGGCGAGCGCGGCCCGGTGCACGGGCGAGGGGTACCCGGCGGCCCTCTCGAACCCGTACCCGGGGTGGTCGGCGGCGAGTTCCGCCATGAGGTCGTCGCGGCAGACCTTGGCCAGGATCGCGGCGGCGGCGACGCTGACGCAGGTGAGGTCGCCCTTGACCTGGGTGCGGACCCTCCAGGGGCGGCCGATGAAGTCGTGGACGCCGTCGAGGACGACGGCGTCCGGGCGCGGCGCGAGGGCGTCCAGGGCCCGGCGGGAGGCCCGGTGGAGGGCCTCGGTCATGCCGCACTCGTCGATCTCCTCGGGCGCGGACCATCCGAAGGCGTGGTCGGCGACCCAGGGCCGGAGCTGCTCGGCGAGCTCCCGGCGGCGTTTGGGGGTGAGGCGCTTGGAGTCGGTCAGCCCGGCGGGCGGTTCCCCCTCGCCCGGGACGGCGGCGCAGACGAGGAGGGGCCCGGCCCAGGCGCCCCGGCCCACCTCGTCCACACCGGCGACCACCCGCGCCCCGAGCGAGCGGAGCTCGTTCTCGACGTCGAACGTGGGGGCGGCGGGCGGCGTGGCTGTCCTGGAAGTCGTCGGCACCCTCCCAGCCTAGGACGGGAGGGGACCCCCTCGTGCCCGTTCCCGGGAGGGGGCGGACAGCGGCAGGGCGGCCGTCGGCGCGGCGGCGACCGCGGAGGGCACGGGGTCCCGCGGGCCGTCGGGAGCTCCCGGGGCGGGGCCGCCGGCGGCGCCGCGTCCTCCCCGGGCGCCTCCCCACCGTGCGGACCGGCGCTCCACCCGCGTGCACGGGCTCGGGCCGGGTCTTCCCTGCTGCCGTGCTCCACCCGCGTGCGCGGGCACGGGGCGGGGCGGTCCCGGGGCGATCGGCTCCGGGGCCGGGGCGGCCCGGTCCGCCTCCGGCGTTCTTTGCACGACTCGCCGTACGTCACAACGAGTCATGAGTGATTACTTTAGGTAGTTTCCGCTTGTGAGGACTGCCGTACCGGGTCGCCCGGGAGGAATGGACATGCAGCGCGCCAAGCCGTACCCCCGGCCGCGGATCCCCCGAGGACGCCTCTACGACGTCGTCGCCGCCCTCACCCGGGTGGGGGTGGGAGGGATGTTCGCCGAGTACGGCCTCGCGCTGCGGGGGCGGGAGGAGGCGGTGGCCGAGCACCTGTCCGCCTCGGGGATGCCCGGGGTGTCCTTCGGCGCGCAGATCGTCCCCGCGCTCCTCGTCTCCCTCTCACTCGCCTTCGCCGTGGGTCTGCTCACATGGCTCACCGGCCCGGTGCTCGCCGGGGCGGCGGTGCTCGGCACCCTCACGGCGGGCTCCCCCGACCTGTCCCCGTTCTCCTCATGGGCCACGACGTCCCTGGTCACAGCGGTGTGCCTGCTGATGGCCGTCAGCGCCGGCCGGTGGTCCTGGGACTATCTCGTCCTGGCTCCGAAGGCGGTCGGGAGGCGCCGGGGACACGACCGCAAACACCCGGTAACACCGAGGAAATCCACCGCCGATTCCCCGCGCCGCCCCGAACACGCGCCGCCACTGCTCTATCCTGTGGGACAGGCCGCGCTACGACGGCCGTATCGCCTGTGACGCGGCCCCGCCCGGCCCCTCTCCATCGTGCCGCGGGCTCGCGTCTCCACACGGATTCGGTGGGGGAGAACGCCATGTCCGCCGCAGCTCCCGGCCCGACCCCTGACGGGTCCGTGGCCAAACTGATCGAGATCGCCGGCAAGCCGACGCTCGGCCAGCGCATGATCAGCTGGGCCTCGCGCCCGCCCGGCCGGCTCTACATCCCCGCCTGCGGAGCGGTCGGCCTCCTCCTGCTGTTCGAGGACAGCGTCCCGGCCGGGCACCTGCCGACGTTCCTCGTCGGCCTGGTCGGCGGGCTCCTGCTCGCAGGGATGGGCGCCCTGCGCCTGGGGATCGCCCTGGCCGTCGCCCGGCCGATGATCCGCCACTACTGGCTCCGCTGGATCTCCGCGCCCCTGATCGCCGCGGCGGCGATCGGCGTGTCCGCGGCCGACCTCCCGCTCCAGGCGCGGATCCAGGCGTCCTCCGAGGACCTGCTGGCCCTGCGGCAGGAGGCGGAGGATCCCACCACCATCCCCCTCAACGGCGAGCAGGTGGGCCTGTACTCGCTGCGCAGCATCTCGGTCTCCGAGGACATCACGCACTTCGCGGTCGAGGGCTCGGGGCTCTTCGGCCCCTCCGGCCTGGCCTACAGCACGGGCGAGGTGCCCGAGGGGGTCTTCGTCCCCGGGCAGGGGTCGAAGATCTACGAGCACGTCTCCGGCGACTGGTACGTGTGGGTCGACCACTGACCCGCTCCATCCGCACCCGCGGCGCCCCGGCGCCCCCGGCTCCCGGGGGCCCGGGGCGCCGTCGTCCCCCGCCCGGGATGTCCGGCTCCGCCCGGCGGTCCGAGGTGTTCCCACCCCGTTCTTTGCCGCCCCCTGTGCCGTTCCAACACTGCTCTCACCCTCACCGTGTACACAGGGGGCATCCCCCCGGAGAGGAGCGCGGCTCCTCCCGTGGCAGCGTCGCCAACACCGAGGAGATGCTTCATGCGCGAGTTCATGCTCACCCTTCACCTGCGTATCCACGATTCCGTCACCGCGCTGCACCGGGCGCACGCCGTCGGCGACGACGACCTGGCCAGCGCGCAGGCGGGCGAGATCCAGGGGCTGGTGGAGATCGCGGCCCGCCACGGGATCGACATCGATGCGGGCTACGCCGACCTCACCCTCGCGGGCTGAGCCCGGACCGCCGCGGCCCCGTCCGGGCCCCGCACGCACGAGGAGGACCCGCGCCCCGGGCGCGGGTCCTCCCCTGCTTCCGCCTCCGTCCCCGGGTTCCCCACCCGGGTCGGCGGTACGGCCGGGGCTAGCCCCGGCGGCCCTGGCCGCCGTAGCCCTCGCCGTTCTCGAACTGCCGGCGCATCGCGCCCTCCTGTCGGCGCTGGTACTCGTCCGCCATCTGCTGCTGGCGCTCCGCCGCGGCGGCGACCGCCCCCTGGGCCGATTCCATCGCCTCTCGCGCGACGTCCGACGACGGGCCCAGCGGCGTGCGCGGGGACCCCGCGCCGTTCAGCACCTGGGGCAGCAGCTGCGCGGTGATCAGCGTCGACAGCGCCGAACCGTCACCGGAGCCCGCCTCGGTCTGCACGACGACCGGGCGCGGGGCCCGCTCGGCCAGGACCGCGCCGACGTCCAGTCGGCGGCGCGCCAGCTCGTACTCCAGCACGGCCCGGTTGTCCCGGTAGGCGGTGGCGAGGCGCTGCTGCGCCTTGGCCTCGTTCTCCGCGGCGACCAGGTCGGCCCGGCCGCGCGTCTCGATCTCGTAGCGCACCCGCTGGGCCTCGGTCACCTGCTCCTCCAGCATCTGCGCCACGTCCTTGCGCGCCTTGTTGAGGGAGGCGTTGACCTCGACGATCTTCGCGTCGCGGGTCTTCTTGGAGCGCTCGATGTCCATCAGCAGGGTGTCGATGCGGCGCTTGCGCGTCAGCTCCCACTCCTGCTCGTAGGCCACCAGCTCCTTGGCGACCCGCTCGCGGGTGGCCAGGTGCTGCTGGTACTGGTTGGGCAGCTGCACGTCGGGGATGTTGCAGCCGGTGATCCGCACACCGTACTTCTCCAGCTGGCCGTTGAGGAGTCGGCGCATGTCCTCGACGTTGGAGCCGCGCAGGTCGTAGGCCGACTCGGTGTTGACCTGGCGGCTGCGCTGGCGGATGGCGTCCTGCACCGCGCTGGACAGGACCAGGTCGAAGTTGCTGGCGCCGATGATCGTCACGAACCGGATCGGGTCGGTGATCTGGAACTTGAGGAAGAACTCGATCGACTTCAGCGGCACGTTCTCGCGTGTGGGGCAGGCCAGGACCGGAGCCGTGTAGGGGATCTCCGTCCGGGTGTCCACCACGAAGTCCACGCGCGACCAGGGGTGCCACAGGTAGTGGCGGCCCGGGCCGATCGGCCGCACGATCGCGCCGTACCTGGTGAGGATGCCGTGGGTGCCCTCCTCGATCTCGATGATCGAGCCGCGCCACCACCACAGCCCGGCGGCGGCGATGCTGAGCACGCCGACGATCAGCGTCGGGACGGACAGGACGCTGTAGGCGACACCGGCCGCGACCCCGCCGACGAAGGCGTTGAGGGTCATCATCAGCGCCGAGCACAGGGCGAAGAAGCCGAACCAGAGCAGGACCGTCCAGCGCAGGCCCCGGTTGTCGCGCGGTATGACGACCGGGACGATCGCGCCCTGGTCGCCGCCGCGCAGCAGGCTTGCCAGGTCGCCCCAGGAGGCGAGGGACTCCTTGATGCTGGAGCCGCTGCCGGCGTTCACGGACTGGCTCATCTACTGACCTCCCTGGTTCGGGCCGGACCCCTGTGGACCGTGCTGCGACCACGGGGGCGGGGGCGGGTGCTCGGGGTCGTGGCGCGGTCCGCCGGAGGGCGCCGGGGCGTCGGACGGTGCGGTGGAGGCGTCCGCCTCCCCGTCCCCCCGGGGCTGCCGGGGCGCCTCGGCGAGGCGCTCGTCGATGGCCTGCTCGGAGACGGACTGGCGGATCTCCTCCACCAGGTCCTCGCCCGGGTCCTCCCCGGCCGGCCGGCCCGCGGCGTCGCCGTCCTCCGCGAGGAGCGCGTCGATCTCCTGCTGGCGCTCGACGATGCGGCCCCGGATGTCGCCCAGCCGGGAGCGGATGGCCTCCATGTCCTCCTGGGAGAACAGGGCGGTGTCGGCCTGGCCGATGATCTCCTGCGCGATACGCAGGTAGTCGACGCTGGCGGCGTCGCCCGAGCCGATCCGCAGGACCTGCGGGAGGCTGTCGGCGACCGACTCCAGCTTGTCCAGGAGGTTCTCCCGGAAGCGGTAGTTGAGGATCTCGGGGGCCTCGGCCGCGCTGACCGCGCGGATGTCCAGGGCCTGCGCCTGGAGGAGCGCGGCGTTGGCGTTGGCCTCGGACTCGGCCTCGACGAAGCGCTGGCGGGCGGTGGCCCGCGCCCTGTTGGTCTCCCGCTCCAGCGCGGTGTCCATCTGCGCCTGGTACTGCGCGATGTCGGCCTGGATCGCGGAGAGGGTCTCGTTGAGGGTCGCGAGCTCCTTGTTCAGGTCGCCCTCGTTCTGCTCCTTGCGCAGCTGGAGCTCGTACTCGAACGTGTAGGCGTCCTTGGCCACGCGGACCATCTCCGGCGCCGCCAGGTCCATCCGGTACTCCTGGTTGGAGGGCTCGGCGTGGGTGATGTTGGCGCTGGTCAGCTCGACGATCCCGCTGAACTGCCGGTTGAGCTGCTCCACGAGGCTCTGCGTGTTGTCGCCGACCATGTCGTAGATCGCCGAGGCCTCCTGCTCGTAGACGAGGCTCCGGGTGGTCTCGCTGATCGCGTTGTTGAGCTTCTCCTGGAAGCCGTTCACCCCGCCCAGCGTGTAGACGAAGTCGGTGGCGTTCTTGATCCTGAACTGCACGAACAGGTCGATGGAGGCCTGCACGCCGCTCTTGGTGGGGGCCGAGCGGATCGGCGCGTTGAAGGGGTACTCCCGGGTGGTGTTGACGATGTAGGAGACGCGCTTCCAGGGGTTGAGGAGCGTGACCCGGCCGGGCTGGTAGATGTTCTCCATCTTGCCGAACCGGGTGACGATCGCCTCGCAGCCCTCCGGCACCATCACCATGCCCTGGCGCCACCACATGAACGCGGCGATCGCGAGGGTGATGATCCAGTAGTGGAGGCCGAAGAACGGGTTGATCAGCGGGTTTCCGCCGGCGATGGCCTGCGGGAGGAGCACGGTGAAGGCGCCGAGGACCCCCAGGACGAGGAGCAGGATCGCGGGGAGCATCGTCACGAGGGTGCGGCCCTTGGGGATCACCATCGTGCAGATGACGTGGACCGGGCCGCCGCTGCCGCGCTCGTAGTAGCTGCGGTTGAGCGCCTCGCCCGCGTTGTTGAGCGAGGTGCTCTTCTGCTCGATCCGGGTGCCCACGGAGTCGCCCTGTTCTCGGGCGGCGACGAAGTCGCGGGGGTCGAGGCCACTGCCCTCGGTGACCTGCGAGGAGGCCTGGTGGAGCGCGTCGGACACGGCCTGGCGCGGATCGCCCCCTTGGGCGACGGCGCCGGCCGCGCCGCGCACGGTCTGCGCGAACGACATAGGCGGGAACTCCTTGGTCAGGGGTCGGGGAACTATCCGCTTCGACGCCGCGTACCGCGGTCCGGTTCCAGGTCGGGACCGGTTCCGTGCGCTGCGAGGCGTTAGGGGACAGCATCAACCCTGTCATGAGCTATGCCCGAAACCCAGCCCTCGTGTCCGGAGTGTGACGGGCGGGCTCTCCTGTCACCTCCCAGGTCAACGCCGCTCCCCTCCCCCGACGCATGCGCGCCGCGTGGCGCGCCCACGGGCGCGGGGATAACGTCGGTCCCGCACGCACCGCGCCGGCTCCGGCCGGGACGAGGGAAGGAAGCACGATGCCAGCAGTGCCCAGCGCCGTTCTCACCACCGCGGGTCTGGTCGGCGGGTACTCGGTGGCCCGCGCCACCGGCAACCGGCCGCTGGGCGGGGCGGTGCTGGCCGGATTCGGCGCCGCGGCGTTCGAGACGTGGCGCCGCAGGTCCGGCGTGGGCACGGCGGTCGCGCTCACCGCGGTGTACGTGGGAGCGTTCGGCCTGGCGCACCCGCTGGCCCGGAAGGTCGGCTCGTGGCCCGCCGTGCTCGGCGTGACCGCCGCCACCGCGGCGGTCGCCGTCGCCGCGGGCGACCGCGACCGCGGCTGAGGCCCCGGCCGCCGCCGGGCCGGAGGGCGGGCCCCTCCGGAACCGCCGCGGGGGCGGGGGCCGTACGGCCCCCCCCCCCGGCGGGCGTGTCCCGGCCCCGCTC
>NZ_JBEXSY010000078.1:0-32784 GCF_040613895.1 Nocardiopsis sp. NPDC006198
GTCGCCCGCGGGTGGAGCACCGGCGACTACCTCGACCCGGACCACCCCCTCCAGGTGCTCGTCCGCGAGACCACGGAGGAGGTGTGCGGCGAGGACTCCTCCGTCGTCCTCCGGCCCGGGGGACTACTTCTTCTTCTTGTCCTCGCCACCGCCGCCGTCGGTGGACAGGGCGGAGATGAAGGCCTCCTGGGGCACCTCGACCCGGCCGACCATCTTCATCCGCTTCTTGCCCTCCTTCTGCTTCTCCAGCAGCTTGCGCTTACGGCTGATGTCGCCGCCGTAGCACTTGGCGAGCACGTCCTTGCGGATGGCGCGGATGTTCTCGCGCGCGATCACCCGGGCGCCGATGGCCGCCTGGATGGGGACCTCGAACTGCTGCCTCGGGATCAGCTCGCGCAGCTTCTTGGTCATGTCCACGCCGTACGTGTAGGCCTTGTCCTTGTGCACGATCGCGGAGAACGCGTCGACGGCCTCGCCCTGGAGCAGGATGTCGACCTTGACCAGGTCGGCCTGCTGCTCGCCGGTGGGCTCGTAGTCCAGGGACGCGTAGCCCTTGGTCCGCGACTTGAGGTGGTCGAAGAAGTCGAAGACGATCTCGGCCATGGGCAGCGTGTAGCGCATCTCCACGCGGTCCTCGGACAGGTAGTCCATGCCCTGGAGGTCGCCGCGCCGCTCCTGGCACAGCTCCATGATCTGGCCGATGTGGTCGGAGGGGCTGAGCACCGTCGCCTTGACCATCGGCTCGTAGATCGCGGCGATCTTGCCGGACGGGAACTCGCTGGGGTTGGTCACGACGTGCTCGGTGCCGTCCTCCATGTCCACCCGGTAGATCACGTTGGGCGCCGTGGAGATGAGGTCGAGGTTGAACTCGCGCTCCAGGCGGGCCCGGGTGATCTCCAGGTGCAGCAGGCCGAGGAAACCGCAGCGGAAGCCGAAGCCCAGGGCCGCGGAGGTCTCCGGCTCGAACACCAGGGCGGCGTCGTTGAGCTGGAGCTTCTCCAGGGCGTCGCGCAGCACCGGGTAGTCGGTGCCCTCGATCGGGTACAGGCCCGAGAACACCATGGGCTTGGGTTCCTGGTACCCGCCGAGCATCTCGGTCGCCGGCCTGTTCAGGGCGGTGATGGTGTCGCCGACCTTGGACTGGCGCACGTCCTTGACACCGGTGATGATGTAGCCCACCTCGCCCACGCCCAGTCCCCCGGCCTTGGTGGGCTCGGGCGAGCTGACGCCGATCTCCAGGATCTCGTGCGAGGCCCGGGTCGACATCATCTGGATGCGCTCGCGCGGGCTGAGCTTGCCGTCGATCACGCGGACGTAGGTGACGACGCCCCGGTAGGTGTCGTAGACCGAGTCGAAGATCATCGCGCGGGCGGGCGCGTCGGCGTCGCCGACGGGCGCGGGGATCTGGTTGACGATCTCGTTGAGGAGCTCCTCGACGCCCTGCCCCGTCTTGGCGCTGACCCTGAGCACGTCGGAGGGGTCGCAGCCGATGATGCCGGCGATCTCCTCCGCGTACTTCTCCGGCTGGGCGGCCGGGAGGTCGATCTTGTTGAGCACGGGGATGACGGTGAGGTCGTTCTCCAGCGCCATGTACAGGTTGGCGAGGGTCTGCGCCTCGATGCCCTGGGCGGCGTCCACCAGCAGGACCGCGCCCTCGCAGGCGGCGAGCGAGCGCGAGACCTCGTAGGTGAAGTCGACGTGCCCGGGGGTGTCGATGAGGTCCAGCGTGTACGTCTTGTCGTCGAGCGCCGTGAACGGGATGCGCACGGCCTGCGACTTGATGGTGATGCCGCGCTCGCGCTCGATGTCCATGCGGTCCAGGTACTGGGCGCGCATCTGGCGGTCCTCGACGACCCCGGTGATCTGGAGCATCCGGTCGGCCAGCGTCGACTTGCCATGGTCGATGTGCGCGATGATGCAGAAGTTGCGGATCAGCGCGGGATCGGTCCAGTTCGGCTGTGCCACCGTGCTCCGTTCACAGGTTGGGGTCCGGGTCGCGTGTGCGCCTGCGGCGTCACCGCCCCGCCGCGGCGTGGGTCCACGGCATCGTCAATCATCCCATGGCGACGGGGTCGCCCTCCCCGGTGACGACCGCCGTCCGTGCGGCAGTATGGGGTTCGGGTGCGGGGTTCGTGTCCAGATTATGTGACCCGGCGCCGGGAACGCGCCGTTCACGCACGGGTCCCGGGCCCGGCCGGAGCGTGCGAGGAGCGATCGGGTGAAGTGGCTGTTGACACGGGTGTTCGCCGGGCTGGCCGCGATCGCGGTGGTCCTGGTCGGCGCGGGCGCGCTGCTGGCCTACCAGTACTCGGGCGAGCCGGCCCCGTGGGCGGTGTCCCAGGGGGCCGACGCCGCGTGGGTGGGCTCGTGGGAGGACACCGGGAACCTGGCGCGGGTGCTCGACACCGGCGGGGTGGACACGGTGTACGTGTACGCGGGCGACATCGACGCCGAGGGCTCCGTGGAACGGGTGGAGGACACCGCGGCCCTGCTGTCGTGGCTCGGCTCGGAGTACCCGGACGTGCGGCCGCTGGCGTGGCTCCGGCACGGGGCGGACGGCTCGTCGCTGATCCGCGACCGGTTCGGGGAGGAGGCGCGTGAGGCCCTGGCCCCGGCCGTCGCCGAGGTGGCCTCGGACGGGTTCGCCGGCGTCCACCTGGACATCCGGCCGGTGACCGTGAACGACCCGTCCATGCCCGCGCTGATGGAGCTGGTGCGCGGGGAGCTGGGCGAGGACCCCGTGCTCTCGCTGCAGGCGCACCACGTGGAGCTGATGCCCGGCGGCCGGGTCCCCTCGTTCGTCGCCGAC
Source organism: Nocardiopsis sp. NPDC006198 (assembly GCF_040613895.1). NCBI lineage: Bacteria > Bacillati > Actinomycetota > Actinomycetes > Streptosporangiales > Nocardiopsidaceae > Nocardiopsis > Nocardiopsis sp. NPDC006198. Next base: position 2,810 of record NZ_JBEXSY010000078.1, read on the forward strand.
GGCGGGGAGAAGTACTGGTCCAAGGGCTACCTGGACCGGATGGCCGAGCACGCCGACGAGGTCGTGCTCCCGGGCGTGGGCGCGGACATGCCCGCGGAGGCGATGTACGGGGGCTTCATGGTGCGGCAGGTGACCGAGTCCCTGTCCGCCCTGAGCACCCGCGAGGACGTCGCGGTGCGCTTCGGCCTGCCGACCCACAGCGGCGGGGAGTGGGGGCCGAGGGTGGGGAACGAGTCGGCCGCGACCGCGCTCGCCGGGATCAGGCTCGGTCTCACACAGGCGGAGCCCCCGGAGGGAAGGACGCTCGGTGTGGCGTTCTATCTCGGGGACGAGACGGGTGAGGCGGACGTGGCCGCGTACACCGCCGGGTGGCTGCTGTCCTAGCCGTACGTCCCGCGCGGGACCCGGGGGGCGTCCGCCCGGGGACCGGTGTGCACGAGTGGTGGCCGTGTGCTGCATACTGGAAGTCCGTGTCTCGGACTTCCACGTTTCAATATGAGCCCCGTGGACTCACACACCCGGCGTCGGCGCCCACCCTGGCCTCTCGCGGAACGGCTGCCCGCGAGTTGAGCCGCTTGTTCGACCGACGCGATCATCAGAGTAACTGGAGCACGTTTTCGCATGGCGAACATCAAGTCGCAGAAGAAGCGCATTCGGCAGAACGAGAAGGCCCGTGTCCGCAACCAGGCGGTGCGCTCCTCGCTGAAGACCGCCGTCCGCAAGTTCCGTGAGGCTTCCGAGGCCGGGGACGTCGAGAAGGCCACCGTCGCGCAGCGCGACGCCGCGCGCGCGCTGGACAAGGCCCAGAGCAAGGGCGTCATCCACAAGAACCAGGCCGCGAACCGCAAGAGCGCGATCGCCAAGCGCCTGCACGAGCTTCAGTCCGCCTAAGGGCCGACCTGCGCTGACCGGCCCGGTGTCCGCACCGGGCCGGTTTTGTCGTTCCCGGCGGCGGTCGCTCCCGGCGAGTTGTCCACAGGTCGGAACCGGGCGGTGACAGAGGGTCCGCGTCTTCCTACCGTTGACGTATGACCGCTCCGCGCCGTCCCCGGCGTCACCCTTCCGTGCCGGACCAGCAGGCCCGGCTCCGGGCGCTCACCCTGGACTCCTCCCCCACGGCCCGGAGGCTGCGGGCCCGTATCCCCCGGCCTCCTCTCGGCCCCCTGCCGCCCGGGTTCCCGGCCCCGGCGCCCGCCGCGCGGCCGGGAGGCGGCGTGGCCCCGCCCGGGGCCCGCACCGCCCGCGGGCCCACCGCGGACGCCCTCACCGCCCCGGCACGGGACGCGTCCCCGTTCCCGGCGTCCCCCGGACGGCCGGGGGCTCCCCGGCACGCCGCCCCCGCGGCCGGGGACGCGCGACCCGACGGCCCGCCCGTCCCGAGCGCCCCCTACGCGGTGGACGGGGACGGCTCGGAGGTGCCGTACCGTCCGCAGGTCCCCGGGAGGAAGGCGCCGCCCGGGCGCCGGGTTCCCCCGGGTCGGGGTGCGACCCCCCGCGTGTGGCCGGAGAGGCACCACGAGGACACGGTGGCCGTGCCCCCGGCGCCGCCGGTCCCGCCCGCCTGCGGCAGGCCCGCTCCGGGCGGCGACGGCGCGGACCGGCCCGGGCCCCGGGCTGCCGTCCCCTTCGGGGAGGGGCCGCCGGGGACGGCGGTCCCCCGCCGCAGGCGGGCGGCGCCCGACCGTCACCGGACGGGAGCGGACCGGGAGGAGGGCGCCCGGAGGACCGGAGCCGCCGTCCCCTTCGGGGAGGGGTCGGACCGGGAGGAGGACGCCCACCGCAGGGCCGTGGTGCGCGAGCGGTACCGGGAGGAGCCGGCCCCCGGGGCGGGCACGCGCCGGGAGGGCGGGAGCGCTTCGCACGGCCCGGGGCCCGGACGGACGTCCCGGGGACCGGCGCCCCGCGCGTCGGACGGGCCCCTCCGACGCACACCGGACGGCTCGGCGGGGGCCCCGGCGGACCGCCGGTCGCGCGACGCGCTCCGGGACGTCCCCGCCGACCACGAGGAACGCGGAGCCGGGGCACCCGGACCGGATCCGGCGGACCGCCTCCTGGACCCGGCGGGACCGTGGTCGGAGCCGGACGAGGAACGCGGACGGCACCGGCGGGGGTCACGGCCCCCGTCCGGGTACACCGAGTTCGTCCCGGAGCCCCCGGGCGCGTTCCTGGAGCGCCTGGCGCGGCGCTGGCCGCCCCACGCGACCCTGTCCCGCCGCTCGGTGCTCGCCCTGGTCGCGGTCGGGGCCCTGGCCGTCACCGCGGTCCTGGTGCTGCAGGACCGGCCCGCGACCGTGCGGGCGCCGGAGATGGTCGCCCAGGCCGCCTCCGCGCCCGCCGAGAGCGGCCCCGCGGGCGACCCCGCAGGCGGGGACACGGGCGGGGACGAGCCCTCAGTGGCCGTCCCCCCGGACGGGCCGGCGCAGGCCGGCACGGACGCCGACCTGGTCGTGCACGTGGGCGGCGAGGTGGCCGATCCGGGCCTGTACACCCTGCCGGCCGGGTCGCGCGTCGCCGACGCCGTCGAGGAGGCGGGCGGCGCCCTGCCGGACGCCGACCTCGACCTGCTCAACCTGGCCCGTGCCCTGGTCGACGGCGAACAGGTCCTCGTGGGCGTTCCCCAGCCTCCGGTCGCCGCCGGGGCGGGAACGGCGGGCGGCGGGGCTGCGGCGGGCACGGAGGCCCTCGTCGACGTCAACCGGGCCGACAGCGCGCTGTTGGAGACCCTGCCCGGGGTGGGGCCGGTGATCGCGCGGAACATCATCGAGCACCGGGAGGCCAACGGGCCGTTCGCCAGCGTCGACGAGCTGCTCGACGTGGACAGGATCGGCGAGAAGGTGCTCGCCGACCTCGCCCCCCACGCGACGGCGGGGTGAGGGCCGTGCCGGACAGCCGCTGCGCGCCCGGCCCCGGAGCGGGGGAGCCGGGAGCATGGTGACGTGGCTGGGAAGCGACGCGTACGGCCTGGGCCGGCCCTCCGACCTCCGGCTGCTCGCACCCGCCCTGGCGGCGTGGACCGCGGCCCTGGGCGCCCTCGCGGCTCCCGCGTGGGCGGCGTGGGTGTTCGGCGGCGTCGCCGGCTGTGCGGCGCTGGCGCTGTTCGCCGTCTCGCGGCCCCCGTCGGAGGCCGCCGTGCTCACCGTGGCGGCGGCCCTGGTCTGCGCGGCCACCGTGGCGTCGGTGGCCGGGGTCCACGTGCACCGTGTGGCCGGGAGCGCCGCGGCGGAGGCGGCCCTGCACGGCCGTGCGGTGGAGTTCGGGGCGGTGGTGGCGGGCGATCCCGTGTCCCGGGCGGGCACGCACCGCCCGGGGCGGGCCGAGTGGGTGGTGCGCTCCCGTACCGCCTGGGTCCGGCTCGGGGACGGTCCCCGCGCCTCCCGGGCCCCGGTGGTGGTCCTCGCCTCCGGCCCGGAGTGGCGCGGCCTCCTGCCCGGCCAGTCCTTCCGGGCGAGGGGCGTCTTCCTGGAGGCGGAGGACGACCCCCTGACCGCGGCCCTGGTCCTGGTGCGCGGGCCGCCGGAGGAGGTCACCGCCCCGGGGCGGGCCCAGGCCTTCGCCGGCCGGGTGAGGGAGGGCCTGCGCGAGGCCTCGGCAGACCTGCCGCAGCCGGAGCGCGGCCTGCTCCCGGCACTGATCGTCGGCGACGCCTCCCTGCTCCTGCCCGACACCGAGGAGGACTTCCGGGCCACCGGCATGACGCACCTCCTCACCGTCTCCGGCGCCAACCTGGCGATCCTGACCGGCTTCGTCCTGGCGGCGGCCGGGCTGCTCCGGGCCCCGCCCTGGTGCGCGGTCGCCGGCGGCGCGGTGATGATCTGGCTCTTCGTGCTGGTGTGCCGCCCGGAGCCGAGCGTGGTGCGGGCCGCCTTCATGGGTTCGCTGGGGCTGCTGGCGCTGGCGACCGGGCGTGCGCACGCCGGGCTCGGCGCCCTGAGCGCCACCGTGGTCGGGGTCCTGTTCTTCTCCCCCGGGCTGGCGGCCTCCTACGGCTTCGCCCTCTCCGTCCTGGCCACCGCGGGCATCCTGCTGCTGGTGCCCGTCTGGACGCGGGCGTGGTCGGCGCACATGCCGCCCCCGGTGGCGGAGGCGTTCGCCGTGGCCGTGGCCGCCCACATCGCCGTCGCCCCCGTGCTGGTGGTGCTCTCGGGAGAGCTGTCGTGGGTCGCGATCCCGGCGAACGTGCTGGCCGCGCCGCTGGTCGCCGTGGTCACCGTGGCGGGTTCCGCGGTGGCGGCCCTGGCCGCGGTGTGGCCGGGCGCGGCCTCCGTGGCGGTGCACCTGCCCGCGCTGGGGGTGTCGTGGATCGCGGCGGTCGCCGGGGCCGGCGCCCGCATCCCGTACGGGGCGCTGCCGTGGCGGGCCGACCTGGCGGGCGGGGTGTTCCTGGCGGCCGTCCTGGCGGCCGTCGTGCTGACCCGCGGGCGTGTGCGGAGGGCGGTCGCGGCGGCGCTGGCGGCCGCGCTGCTCCTCGCCCTGGCGGCGCGGTGCCTGCCCGGCGGGTGGCCGCCTTCGGGGTGGGCGCTGGTCGCGTGCGACGTGGGGCAGGGCACCGCGCTGGTGCTGTCCGTGGCTCCCGGCTCCGCGGTGGTGGCCGACACCGGCGAGCACCCGGACCTGGTGGACGACTGCCTGCGGCGCCTCGGCGTGCGCGAGGTCCCGCTGCTGCTCCTCAGCCACGACCACGCCGACCACGTGGACGGGACCCCCGGAGTGCTGCGGCACCGCAGTGTGCACTCGGCCATGGCGCCGCCGGGGTTCGGGGACACCCCCGTCGGACGGCTGCTGAGGGGGTCCGGCGTCGAACTGGCGGAGGCGGTGCCGGGACGGGCCCTGCGGGTCGGGCCGTGGCTGTTCCGGGTGCTGTGGCCCGACCCGGCGTTCGCCGGTTCGCTCAACGACACCTCGATGGTGGTGCGCGCGGACGGCACGGGGCCCTCCGTTCTGCTGACCGGCGACGTCGAGGAGGCGGCCCAGCGCCGGCTGCTGGCGGGGCCGGACGCGGAGCTGCTCGCGGTGACCGTCCTGGCCACACCGCACCACGGGGCGGGGACCCAGGAACCGGCGTTCCTGGAGGCGGCCGATCCGGTGGTGTCGGTGACCTCGGTGGGCGCGGACAACCCGTACGGGCACCCGGCGCCGTTCACGTGGGGCATCCTGGAACGGGTCGCGGAGCTCAACCTGCGCACGGACCGCGACGGCGACGTGGCGGTCCTGGGCGACGGCGCGTCCGGCTCGGGCATCGCCGTGACCCGGGGCCCCGGCCCCGGGCGCCGGGTCCCGCCGTCCCGGCCCGGGAGCGGGGCCGGGCCACGGACGCGGTCCGCCCGCCCGTCCCGCCGCTACGGTGGGCGCGGCGGGGCCTCCCCGGCGCCCCGCGCCGGGCCGCTCAGGCGTGTCGGCCGGCGACCGGGGCCCGGGGCGTGCTCCACGGCGAGGGGGTCTGCTTGGCGGCGAAGTAGTCGCCGCCCTTGCGCTGGACGTCGTCCGTGCCCCAGACCTCGTCCCTGCCGACGGTGCGCAGGTGGGGGATGTGCTTGCGGCAGTGGATGTAGGCCTCCTCGATGTGGACCATGGTCCACAGCATCGCCTTCTGCCCCGGCACCTCCGGGTGGGGGAGCCCGCGGACGTGGCCCCGCAGCTTCTCGTCCTCCAGGAGACGGGCCCGGCCGTTGACGTGCAGGCCGATCCTCTCGCGCTGGAAGTCGAGGAACATCAGTCCGATGTGCGGGTTCTCCATGATGTTCCCGGCGCTGGCGAACACCCCGTTCCCCCGGTACTCGGGGTAGACCAGGGTCTGCTCGTCGACGACGTGGACGAAACCGGGCGGTCCTGCCCGGAAGCTGGAGTCGCACTCGCCCTTGCTGTCCGAGGTGGCGATGAACAGCATCTCCTGCCGGGCGATGAACTCGCGCATCCGGGGGTTGAGCCGGTCCAGCATCTGGTCCTGGTAGAAGCGGTCGGCCCGCTCGGTCGTGCCCGTGACCGTCTGGACGTAGCGCTCGCCCTCGGTACCCGGCGTTCGGCTCTGGTCGGTCTCACTCATCACAATGGACTTTCGAGGGGACGGGGACGGGACAGGGGTGGGAATGGGGGGTTCCCGGGCGGCCGGACGCGGTCAGCGGGTCGGCTGGGAGGCGCCGTACGGACCAGGTGTGTCGTAGGCGTGCCGGGCACCGGACGGGCGCGGTGTGTCGTAGGCGTGCCGGGCGTCCGAGGGGCGCTGGTCCCCCGCGGAGGACCGCGCGCCGGACCGGTCCCGGTCCCCGGGTGGACGACGGTCGTCGCCCCGGGGCGCGGCGTCCCCGGGGGAGCGGCGGGCGCCCTCCTCCCTGGAGATGGCGTCCTCCGCGCCCGCGAGCATGGTGGCGGTGATCCACTCGTAGACCAGCACCCACGCCGAGCTCATGGAGGACGACCAGGTCGGTGACACCTCGCTGACGGCGCGGACGAGGGCGCGGCCCACGAAGGGGTAGTGCTCGGGCCTGACCCCGAGCTCCCGGTAGTGCCGGCCGCCCAGTTCCCGGAGGAACTGCGCCACGTGGTCCGGCGCGTCGAGATAGCGGACGACCTCCACCAGGGCGTCGGCCATGCGTCTCTGCTGCGGCCGGATGTCGTCGGGGAACATGGCGCGGACATCGGGCGCCATGACGAAGAGGTTCGCGTAGAAGCTCTCGGAGAGCCGCGTCGAGCCGGTGGGCAGGGACGCGCACGACTCCCGTACCGCCTCGATGACCGAGGCGTTGGGCAGAGGGACTTCGGTGATACGGCGGGGTTGCAAGGGCGGTTCCAGGTGTTCGGGTGGCGGGGGCGCGGCAGGGCGGTGGCCCACGAAGGGGGTCCGCGCGGTCGGCGCGGCCCACGGGCCTCTGGGATGCCCCGCTGCGGCCCGACCACGGTTCCGGGCGAACGCGGACCGGTCGGTGCTCACTTGTTCGGGTTGCGCGCCCCCGGGCTCGGACGGATCCGGCGGTGCGGGGGCCTCTGTGTGCCGGGGGCGCCTCAGCGCCGGCGTCGGAACGGGGGTGGTGCTCCGGAGCGGTCGACGCGCGCGCCGCCCCCGGTCTCACCGCGACGGTCCGTCGCCGGCGCCGGGGGCCGCCCGTGCGCGTGGCCCCCGGTGCGGGGGGAACCGACGCGACGGGCGTCCGACAGTATCGAGATTGCGGGATCCCTCAACGCTGCCTTGCCATTTCCGGTCTCAGGTCTCCCCTGGGAGCCGGGACAGTCCCGGAGACCATATGTCGAGGGGGGCAAAAAGGCGAATATTCGCATACCTCACCCTCTGTGCTGGTATGTGTCGTGCACTGTAACAGACGTGTCCAGAGGTCACACAGTTACCGAAGCGTACCTTCCGTCGCCATCCGACCACATATCCGCTCCGAACCGCCCCCACCGCACGTGGTGACCCGAGGAGACGGGAAGGACGGAGGAACGCACCGGCACCCCGCCGACCGGCCGCGGGAACCGGGCGGCAACCGTCCCCGGCTCGTGGCATCCTCGTTGTATGCCTGCACCCGCCCCGCTCACGATCATCGTCGGCGACGAGGAGCTCCTCGTCGACCGGGCCGTCGCCGCCGTCGTCGCGGCGGTCCGCGAGAACGACCCCGGCGTGGACGTCCACGACCTGGCGCCCTCCCAGGTGACCGTGAACACGGTCGTGGAGGTCACCTCCCCCTCCCTGTTCGGCGACCGGCGGGTGGTGGTGCTGCGCTCCTCCCAGGACCTCGTCAAGGATCTGGCCGCGACCGTCACCGACTACCTGAAGGACCCGGCCGACGACGTCCACCTGGTGCTCACGCACGCGGGCGGCAACAAGGGCAAGGCACTGCTGCAGGCCGCGGTCAAGGCGGGCGCCGAACGGGTGGACTGCAAGGGGCCGACGAAGGGCCCCGAGAGGGTGGCGTTCGTCAGGGGCGAGTTCACCGCCGCCGGTCGCCAGATCACCCCGGACGCCGCCCAGGCCCTGGTGGACGCGGTGGGCACCGACCTGAGGGAGATCGCCGCGGCGTGCACACAGCTGGTGGCCGACACCGAGGGCCGGGTGGACGGCGCGGCGGTGGCCCGCTACCACTCCGGCAAGGCGGAGGCCTCCGGGTTCAGCGTCGCGGACCGCGCGGTCGAGGGCCGGCTGCCCGAGGCGTTGGAGCAGTTGCGCTGGTCGCTGGCGGTGGGCACCGCCCCGGTGCTGATCAACAGCGCCCTGGCAGGCGCGGTGCGCGGCATCGCCGTGGCCGCGCAGCCCCCGCGCGGGATGTCCGAGGCGGATCTCGCCAAGCGCGCCAAGGTGCCGCCGTGGAAGCTGCGCACGCTGCGCCAGCAGGCCCGGGGATGGAGCGCCGCGGGCGTCACACGGGCGATGGCGGTGGTCGCCGAGACCGACGAGCTCATCAAGGGCGCCGGCCGCGACCCCGAGTACGCGCTGGAGCGCGCCGTGATCGAGATCGCCCGTGCCAGAGGGGTCCGCTGACCGGTTCCGCCCCGAGCGGTCACGGGCGTGGGCGTCAGCGGATGGTCTTGCCGCCCTGCCAGACGCGCAGGGTGTTCAGTCCCATCGACCAGGCGAACGCGCCCTCGTGGTCGGCGTCCCACTGGACCAGGTCCGCCAGGTTTCCCGGCGTCAGCATGCCCCGGTCGCGGAGCCCCAGGGAGTGGGCGCTTCCCACGGTGGCGGCGTGCAGCGCCTCGTGGACGGTCATCTCGAACATGGAGATGGCGAGGGAGATCACCAGCGGCATCGACGTGGTCCCGGCCAGGCCCGGGTTGTGGTCGGTGCCCAGGCCGATCGGCACCCCGTGGTCGAGCAGGGACCGTACCGGCGGGGTGCGGCGCTCGTGCAGGGACGTGGTCGGACAGGCCACCACGGGGGTCCGCGTGGTGGCGAGTGCCAGGATGTCCCGGTCGTCGGTCTCGTGCAGGAGGTCCACCGACGAGCAGCCGAGCTCGGTGGCCATCCGCACGGCGCCGTGCCGGGGGCGGGAGCAGGCGTGCAGGGTGGTGCGCAGCCCCACCGACTGGCCGACGCCCAGCAGCAGGCGGGCGTCCTCGGTGGTGAACTGCTCGTTGTCGCAGTACACGTCCACCCCGTCAGCACCGGCCAGGGCGGCGTCGCTGAGCCACGAGGCGGCCGTGGCCACGTAGTCCTTGGGCCGTCCGAAGAACTCGGGCGGCACCCCGTGCGCGGGGAAGAAGGTCACGTGCAGGCGCGGCATCCCCGGTTCCTCCTCCAGGGAGCGCAGCAGGCGCACGTCGGCCAGTTCGCCGTCCCTGGTGAGGTGGTAGCCGGTCTTGGCCTCGACGGTGGTGCTGCCCGTCAGGACCCAGTGCCGCAGGCGTTCGCGGACCGCGTTGCACAGGGTCCAGGGGTCGGTCCCGCGGGTGATGGTGACGGTGGTGGAGACGCCGCCGCCCGCCGCGAAGATGTCGCCCTTGGAGGCGCCCTTCGCCCACATGTTGACCTCGGCGTAGCGGTCCCCCGCGTAGACCGGGTGGCAGTGGGCGTCGACCAGCCCGGGCGTGATGAGTCCGCCGCCGATGTTGACGACGTCGTCGACGTCGGTGAGGTCGTCCACCACGCCGGGAATGCGCTGGGGCAGCTCGGCGGCGGGTCCGACCCAGGCCACGCGGTCCCCGTCCATGAGGAGCGCGGCCTTGGTGAGCATCTCGTTCCCGGTCCACAGCCGACCGATGTTGCTGAGGAGTACTACCGTCATGGGGTTTTCCGCCCTCGTCGGTCAGATCCGCCGGCGCGAGTGCGGTACACGGTCGCGGGATGCACGGGCGGACATAACGACCTCGTATCTGGAACGATCCGACAGGGTCGGCAGGAGGCGGCCGTGGGGCCGCCGCGGTGCCGTGACAGCGGGAAGGAGCGTCGGCTGTCGGGGGACAGCGGGCCGCTGGCGGCCAGTGCTCCAAAACCGTAGTCCATCCGCGGACTCCGTGTACACCTCTCCCGGGGGACGAATGCGAGCGTCGCGGGGCAGAACTCGCGAGTGGACGGCGTGACGAAGGACACCGGCGCCCCCGCGCCGCCGGTCCGGTCCCGGACCGTGCGCCTCGGCCCCGCGCCCGTCCGGCCCCGCGGGCCTGCGACGGCCCCCGACATGCGAGGACCGGGGCGCCCCGGTCGGGGCGCCCCGGTCGCAGCCGGTGGCGGGTGCGGCCCCCGGGGGGACCGCGCGGTACTCAGGCCCTGCTGGGCGCGTACTCGTTGAGCTTCGCCGCGAGCAGCTCGGGGACGAAGGCGTGGATCGCCGTTCCGTCTCCGGTGTGCTCCTCGCTGATGATGCGTCCCTCCTGGTGCACCTTGGCGATGAGGTCGCCCCGCGAGTACGGGACGAGCGCGTTGACCTCGTGCGCGAGCTCGGGGAGCGCGTCGGCGAGCGCCGCGACCAGCTCGGGAACGCCCTCGCCGGTGCGGGCCGAGACCTCGACCATGTTCGGGTAGCGGGTCCGCAGCACCTTGAGCACGTCCGGGTCGGCGGCGTCCACCTTGTTGACCACGATGAGCTCGGGCACCTCAGCGGCCTCGATGTCGGCGAACACCTCGTGGACCGCGCGGATCTGGCTCTCGGGGTCGGGGTGCGACCCGTCGATCACGTGCAGGATCAGGTCGGAGTCGGCGACCTCCTCCAGGGTGGAGCGGAACGCCTCCACCAGCTGGTGCGGCAGGTGCCGGACGAATCCGACGGTGTCGCTGAGGGTGAAGCCCCGGCCGTCGGGCGTGCGCGCCTGGCGGACGGTCGGGTCCAGGGTGGCGAACAGGGCGTTCTCCACCAGGACGCCGGCCCCCGTCAACCGGTTGAGCAGGCTCGACTTGCCGGCGTTGGTGTACCCGGCGATGGCCACGGACGGCACCTCGCGGGTGCGCCGGACGTCGCGCTTGACGTCGCGCGCAGTGCGCATGTGGGCGAGCTGACGGCGCAGCTTGGCCATCTTGTCGTTGATGCGCCGGCGGTCGGTCTCGATCTTGGTCTCACCGGGACCGCGCAGGCCCACGCCTCCGCCCGCGCCTCCGCCGCCGGAGCCGCCCGCCTGCCGGGACAGGGAGTCGCCCCAGCCGCGCAGTCGCGGCAGCAGGTAGCTGAGCTGTGCGAGTTCGACCTGGGCCTTGCCCTCGCTGCTGCTGGCGTGCTGGGCGAAGATGTCCAGGATCAGGGCGGTGCGGTCCACCACCTTGACCTTGACGACGTCCTCCAGCTGCCGCAGCTGGCCGGGGGTGAGCTCACCGTCGCAGATGACGGTGTCGGCGCCGGTCGCCTCGACGATGTCGCGGAGTTCGGCCGCCTTGCCCTTGCCGACGTAGGTGGCCGGGTCCGGCTTGGAGCGGCGCTGGGTGAGGCCTTCGAGGACGAGTGCCCCGGCGGTCTCGGACAGGGCCGCGAGTTCGGTGAGCGAGTTGTCGGCGTCGGTCTGGGTGCCGCTGGTCCACACGCCGATGAGGACGACGCGCTCCAGCCGCAGCGACCGGTACTCGACCTCGGTGATGTCGGTGAGTTCGGTGGAAAGCCCCTGCACGCGGCGGAGCGCGTGGCGTTCGGCGAGTTCCATCTCACCCTGGTCGGGAGCGTTCCTCGGCTCGTTCCGGCGGTCTCCGCCGTCGGCCTCGGCCCCACGGGTCGCATCGTCCCCGTCCCCGACGGTGATCGCCTCGCGGAAGACGTCCTCGCCTGCGGCCTCGTGGCCGGGCTCGGAGATTCCGCGGGTGTCAGCTGTATTCATATCCCTCCAGGTGGGTCAACGCGGCCGCCGTCCCGATTCTTCCCGCGGGCGGGCCGCGACGGGCGCCCTGTCGATGGTGGCAGGTCGCCGCCGCCGGGGCATCTGAATTATCGCAGGCCGGGCGACACGCGACATTGCGCCGTGCGGAGTCGCCCGGTGACCCCCGGTCGATACTGGCCGAAGAAGTCCCGATCTTCCGGGCGGAAGTTTTCCGGACCTTCACGCGCCGGGAAACTTCACGATCATGTGCGCGGACCGCGGCGTTGACCGCGCGGAGGCACTGACGGTAGCGTCGTTTTCCACATACCAAAAGCTATTTTCGTATTGCGGAAGGTTTCCATGGGCGCCACGCACGGGGTCGAGATCACCGGCCCCCTCCACGACCGGTTCGACGAGATCCTCACGGATGAGGCCCTGGCCCTCGTCGCCGAACTCCACCGCACCTTCGAGGGGCGCCGCCAGGAGCTCCTCGCCGCCCGCAGGACCCGCGAGGAGCAGATCGCCGCGGGCGCCGACCTCGACTTCCTCCCCGAGACCAAGCACATCCGCGAGGACGACAGCTGGCAGGTCGCCCCGCCCGCGCCCGGCATCACCGACCGCCGGGTCGAGATCACCGGCCCCACCGACCGCAAGATGACCGTCAACGCGCTCAACTCCGGCGCGAAGGTGTGGCTCGCCGACTTCGAGGACGCGAACACCCCGCTGTGGGAGAACATGATCGGCGGGCAGCTCAACCTGCGCGACGCCCTCGACCGGCAGATCGACTTCACCTCCCCGCAGGGCAAGACCTACGCCCTGAAGGAGGACGGCGAGCTCGCCACCGTCGTCGTCCGGCCGCGCGGCTGGCACCTGGACGAGAAGCACATCCTCGTCGACGGCCGCCGGACGAGCGGCGGCATCGTCGACTTCGCGCTCTACCTCTTCCACAGCGCCCGGCGGCAGATCGCCAAGGGCAAGGGGCCGTACTTCTACCTGCCCAAGATGCAGAGCCACCTCGAGGCCCGCCTCTGGAACGACATCTTCGTCCTGGCCCAGGAGCGCCTGGGGATCCCGCGCGGCACCATCCGCGCCACCTGCCTGATCGAGACCATCCCGGCCGCCTTCGAGATGGAGGAGATCCTCTACGAGCTGCGGGAGCACTCCGCGGGGCTCAACGCGGGGCGCTGGGACTACCTGTTCAGCATCATCAAGACGCACCGCACCCGTGGCCGCAGGTTCCTGCTGCCCGAGCGCAACGCCGTGACGATGACCGCCCCGTTCATGCGCGCCTACACCGAACTGCTGGTCAAGACCTGCCACAAGCGCGGCGCCCACGCCATCGGCGGCATGGCCGCGTTCATCCCGTCCCGCCGCGACGCCGAGGTGAACGAGGTCGCCTTCGCCAAGGTCCGCGACGACAAGTCCCGCGAGTCCGGCGACGGGTTCGACGGTTCGTGGGTGGCCCACCCCGACCTGGTCCCGGTCGCCATGGAGGTCTTCGACGGCGTCCTCGGCGAGCGCCCCCACCAGATCGACAAGCAGCGTCCCGAGGTCGAGGCGACCGCCGCGGACCTGCTCTCCGTCGACCGGACCCCGGGCGGCGTCACCCTCGCCGGCCTGAGCGGCAACATCAACGTCGCCCTCCAGTACCTGGCGGCCTGGATGGGCGGCAACGGCGCGGTGGCCATCCACAACCTCATGGAGGACGCCGCCACCGCCGAGATCTCCCGGTCCCAGATCTGGCAGTGGCTGCACAACGACGTCACCCTCGACGGCGGCGAGAAGGTCACCGCCGAGCTCGTCAGGCAGCTCATCGACGAGGAGCTGGCGGCCATCCGGGGGTCCCTGGGGGAGGCGTACGACGAGAACCTGTACCAGCAGGCCAAGGAGCTGTTCTCCGAGGTGGCCCTCGCCGACGAGTACGTGGACTTCCTGACGCTGCCGGCCTACGAGCGCATGCCGTAGTTCGAGCTTGATTCCATAAAACGGAAGAGAGTTTCCATCGCACCCCTTGCTACGGCAGGGGGTGCGGTCGTACGTTCCCCTTGCGAGGTCGCAGCCGGGGAAGGGCTCCCGGACCCACTTCTCCGGACCGGCCCGGGAGGCGCCATGACCGAGACCGCACCCGCCACACGGACCCCGGCGGCCCTGGCCGCCCTCGTCCCCGTGCTGCGCGACATCTGCGGTGAGGACGGCGTCCTGACCGACGCCTCCCGGCGACGCACCTACGAGAGCGACGGGCTCACCCACCACAGGTCCGTCCCCGGCGTCGTCGTGCTCCCCACCACCGCCGAGCAGGTCGCCGCCGTCGTCCGGCTCTGCTCCGACCGCGGCGTCCCCTTCGTGCCGCGGGGCGCGGGCACGGGCCTCTCCGCGGGGGCGCTCCCCCACGCCGAGGGCGTCCTGGTCGTCACCTCGCGCATGCGCCGCATCATCGAGATCGACGTCGAGAACGAGTGCGCGGTCGTCGAGCCGGGGGTGGCCAACCTCGACGTCACCCGCGCCGCGGCCCCCCACGGGTACTACTACGCGCCCGACCCCTCCAGCCAGCAGGTGTGCTCGGTGGGCGGCAACGTCGCCGAGAACTCCGGCGGCGCCCACTGCCTCAAGTACGGGTTCACCGTCAACCACGTGCGCGGCCTCGACATCGTCACCCCCTCCGGCGAACTCGTCAGCCTCGGCGGCCGGAGCCCCGACGCCCCCGGCTACGACCTCATCGGCGCGTTCGTCGGCTCCGAGGGCACACTCGGCATCGCCACACGCATCACCGTCAACCTGACCCGCGCCCCGCAGAAGACCGTGACCCTGCTGTCCGCGTTCACGTCGATGGACGCGGGCGGGCGGGCGGTCAGCTCCGTGATCGCCGCCGGAGTGCTGCCCTCCGCCATGGAGATGATGGACGCGCTCGCCATCGAGGCCGCCGAGAAGGCCGTCGCCTGCGACTACCCGCAGGGGGCGGCGGCCGTGCTGGTCGTGGAGCTGGACGGCCCCGCCGCGGAGGTCGACGCCCAGCTCGCCGAGGTCGTCCGGCTGTGCGGCGAGGCGGGCTCCTTCGAGACCCGGACCGCCAGCGGCCCCGAGGAGCGCGCCCGTATCTGGAAGGGGCGCAAGTCGGCGTTCGCCGCGGTGGGGAGGATCAGCCCCGCCTACATCGTCCAGGACGGCGTCGTCCCCCGCACCGCCCTGCCCGAGGTGCTGCGCCGCATCACCGAGCTGTCGGAGTCCAGCGGCATCCGCGTCGCCAACGTCTTCCACGCCGGCGACGGCAACCTCCACCCCCTGGTGCTGTTCGACGACACCGAGCCCGGCGCGGCGGACAGGGCCGAGGAGGTCTCCGGGGCCATCCTCGACCTGTGCATCGAACACGGCGGCTCCATCACCGGGGAACACGGCGTGGGCGTGGACAAGGCGTGCAAGATGCCGCGCATGTACGGTCCCGACGACCTGGCGACGTTCGACCTGTTCCGCCGGTCCTTCGACCCGGACGGCATCGCCAACCCGGACAAGCTGCTCCCCACGCCGCGCCTGTGCGGCGAACGGCCCGGCGTGCGCAGGGGCGTGCACCCGCTCGTGGAGTCCGGGCGGGCCGACCAGTTCTGAGCGACGGCTCCGACGACGAGGGAGGACACGTGACACCCGCGGAGAAGCTGCAGGTCGAGGGCTGCGCCCTGAGGAGGGGGACCGCCGACGACGCCGTGGGGGCCCTCGTCCCCGGGTACGTGGCACGGCCCGCGGACGCCGACGCCCTCGCCCGGATCATGGCCGTGTCCGGGAGGCGGGGACTCACCGTCGTCGCGCGCGGCCACGGTACCGCCATGGACTGGGGCGGGGTCCCGCGCTCCGCCGACCTGGTCGTCGACACCGGCGGCCTGTCGTGGATCGACCACATCGCGGGCGACCTCGTCGTCGAGGTCGGGGCCGGCACCCCCGTCGCCGACCTCTTCGCCGTGCTGGAGGCCGCCGGGCAGCGCCTGTCCGTCGACCCCGTGCGCGAGGGCGGAACCGTCGGCGGCATGGTCGCCACAGGAGTGTCCGGCCCGCGCCGCCTGCTCACCGGCGCCCTGCGCGACCTGGTCATCGGCATGACCGTCGTGCGGGCCGACGGGGTGGTGGCCCGCAGCGGCGGCCGGGTGGTCAAGAACGTGGCAGGGTACGACCTGGCGAAACTGCACACGGGAGGCCTCGGCACCCTCGGCGTGATCGCTTCGGTGGCCTTCCGCCTGCACCCGCTGCCGCCCGCCCTGCGGGTGGTGACCATCCCCCTGGCCTCCCGCGGTCACGCGGAGCGGATCACGGCCGCCCTGCGCGCGACCACGGTCGTGCCTGCGGCGGTGGAGCTCCACTGGCCCGCCCGTCTCCCTCCACCACCCTCAACCGACGCCTCCGGCGCAACCCAACCCGCCCGTCTCCCTCCACCACCCTCAACGGACGCCTCCGGCGCAGCCCAACCCGCCCGTCTCCCCCCACCACCCCCGACCGACGCCGACCGCACCGCCCCGGCCCCGCCGTCCCCGGCCGTCCCTCACCACGGCCCCTGCCTGCGCGTCGTGCTGGAGGGGACGCCGGAGGGGCTGGAGGCCAGGACCGCCACCGTGCTCTCGGTCCTGCGCGGGGCCGCGCCGGGGGAGGGCGCCGTGCCGCCCGCGCCACGGGTGGACCGGGAACTGCCGGCGGGGTGGGGGCTGCTCCCCTCCGAGGGCACGGTCGTCCGGGTGTCCGTTCCGCCCGCCGAGTCGGCGGAGGCCGCCGAGGCGCTGGGCGCCCTGGCCGGCCGCGCGCACGGGACGGACGCGGTGGTCACCGGTTCGGTGCCGCGCGGCGCCCTCTTCGTCTCGTTCGCCCCGGGCGCGCCCGCGGGGGCCGTGGCGGACACGGTGGAGGGGGCCCGCTCCCGCCCCGGCTGGTCGGCCACCCTGCTGCGCGCGGAACCGCACGTCCACGCCGCCGGGGTGGACCCGTGGGGCGAGATCCCCGGCCTGCCGCTGATGCGGGCCGTCAGGGACTCCTTCGACCCCGGCCGCCGCCTGGCCCCGGGGCGCTTCGCCGACGGCGCCTGAACCGGGCGCCCGAACCTTCCAGGACCTGAGGGAGTGCACGTGACCGACCAGCCGCCGGAGGCTCCACGCGAACGGGACCAGGTGTTCGGCGACCTGTTGAACGACTGCGTCCACTGCGGGTTCTGCCTCCCCACCTGCCCCACGAACGTGCTGTGGGGACAGGAGATGGACTCACCGCGCGGACGTATCCACCTGATGACCCAGATGCACACCGAGGACGTCCTCACGGAGACGGCGGTCGGCCACTTCGACAACTGCCTGGGGTGTCTGGCCTGCGTCTCCTCGTGCCCGTCGGGGGTGGCCTACGACGCCCTCATCGAGCACACGCGGAACAGGGTGGAGAGGGAGCACGAACGGCCGC
Organism: Nocardiopsis sp. NPDC006198; assembly: GCF_040613895.1. Lineage (NCBI taxonomy): Bacteria > Bacillati > Actinomycetota > Actinomycetes > Streptosporangiales > Nocardiopsidaceae > Nocardiopsis > Nocardiopsis sp. NPDC006198. The sequence goes on from NZ_JBEXSY010000078.1 coordinate 19,925, forward strand.
GGGGGGAGCGGGTGCTGCGGGGCGCGATCTTCTCCCTGTTCCCGTACCGGCGCAGGTTGCGCCTCATGCGCGGACCGCTGCGCGCCTACGGGGCCACCGGGGCGTCCTCCCTCGTCCGGCGCTCGGGCCTCCTGGAGCGGATCTCCCCGGCCCTGGCCGCCATGGAGCGCATCGCACCGCCGCTGTCGTCGCCCCCTCCCCCGCTCCCGCCCCTGGTGCCCGCCGTGGGGAGGGCCCGGGCCAGGGTGGGGATGCTCGTGGGGTGCGTCCAGGGCGCGTTCTTCCCCGAGGTCAACACCGCGACCGCGCGCGTGCTGGCGATGGAGGGCTGCGACGTGGTCGTCCCCCGCTCCCAGGGGTGCTGCGGCGCCCTGTCCGGGCACTCCGGGCGGTCGGAGGAGTCCGCTGCCTTCGCCCGGCGCCTCGTCGAGGTGTTCGAGCGGGCGCGCGTCGACCGGGTCGTGGTCAACTCCGCCGGATGCGGCTCCAGCATGAAGCACTTCGACCGCACCCTGGCCGAGGCGGGCGCGGACGACGCGTGGGTGCGTCGCGCGCGCGACATGTCGGCGAAGGTCGTGGACCTCACCGAGTTCCTGGTGGACCTGGGCCCGCGGGCCGAGCGCCATCCCCTCCCGCTGCACGCGGCGTACCACGACGCGTGCCACCTCTCCCACGGCCAGGGGATCACACAGGCGCCCCGTGCCCTCCTCGCCGGCATTCCGGGGCTGCGCGTGTCCGACCTGCCGGACAAGGAGGTCTGCTGCGGTTCGGCGGGCGTCTACAACCTGCTCAAACCCGACGCCGCACGGGAACTCGGCGACCGCAAGGGCCGGGACGTGGCCTCCACCGGCGCCGACGCGCTGGTGTCGGGCAACCCCGGGTGCGCGCTCCAGATCGCGTCGGCGATGGAGCGCGCGGGGAGGCGGGTCGCGGTGACCCACACCGCGCGCGTCCTCGACGCGTCGCTGCGCGGTCTCACCGTCGACCAGCTGCTGGGGCGCTGACCCGGGGCGTGCCCCGTCCACAGGCCCGGGACGGGGCTGTCCCCGAACGGTGAACAGGTGCTTTCCTTGAATCAGGGGGGATCCCACCCCCGGCGGCTCCGGCGTGCCCGCGTCCCGCCCCACACCCGGGACCGCCCCTCCCGGCCCTACCGCCTCCGCCCCGACACCTCCGCACCGGCCCCACCGAGCCCGCCCGCTCCCGGCCTCCGCCCCGCCGCACCCCGGCGACCATCCCACCCCATGTGCCCCACATCACACCCGTTCGCGCGATTTCTCCCCCTCCCCCGCGAACAACGACCGCCCGGGCGACACAAGAGGGTGACAGAGAGGAGTTGCCGATGGTGACGAGCCACGACGGCGACCCGCCCGGGCACGCGGAGTTCAACGCGGTGTTCGAGAGGCACTACGACGCGGTGTACAACTACGCACGCCGCAGGGTCGGCCCCGACCTGGCCGACGACGTCGCCTCCGAGGCGTTCGTCGTCGCCTGGCGGCGGCGCGACAGGGTACCCGCGGACAGGGAGCTCCCCTGGCTGTACGCCTGTGCCCGCCGCATCACCCTCGCCACGCTGCGGGAGATCCGCGGGCGCGGCGAGGTCCCCACTCCCCCGGAACAGCTCTGGCGGGACTCACCGGACGACACGGAGCAGGTCATCCGGCGCCAGTCGGCGCTCACCGCGCTGGCCGGGCTCTCCGACACCGACCGCGAGCTCGTGATGCTCGTGACCTGGGAGGGGCTGAGCAGCCGCGAGGCGGCCCGGGTGGTGGGCTGCGCCCCCGTGACCGCGCGGGGCCGCCTCCACCGCGCCCGCCGACGGCTCCAGGCCCTCATGGACGACACCGCCCGACCCGCTTCCGACACCCCTGACAGAGAGGAGGCGTCGTGGACGACGTCACCGCGCTTCGCGCGCTCCTGAACGACAGCGACCCCCGTGCCGGGGCGACCGCTTCCTTCCCCGACCGCCAGCGCGCACGCACGAAGGCCATCGCCATGCTCGACGCCGCACCCGCCCGACGCCCCCTGTGGCGCCGGATCCCCGTCCTCGCCGGAGCCGCGACCCTGGTCGCCGCCACCACCGCCGCCGCCCTGGTGGTCGGCGCCGCGGGCGGGGGCCCCGCGGGCATCCCCGCCGCGTACGCTGCGCCACCGGACCCGATCGAGGTCACCGGGGGCGCGCCCGAACCCGGCGCGGAGCGGCTCCTCGGCCTCGCCGACACGGCCGCGGAGGGCGACGACGCACCCGGCGACGGCGATGTCGCCCATGTCTCCTCGACCGGACAGGAGCTGCTGACCGTCACCAGCTTCGCCGGGGAGGAGCCCAGCGAGGACGACCTGCACAGCGTCGGCTTCATCCCCTACGACTGGCAGTACTGGCAGGGCCCCGGCGGCGACATGCGCGAGATCAGCACCGCCGGAGAGGCCGAGGACACCCGGGGGGACGTCGAGGAGCACCGGGAGTTCCTCGACGACCGGTCGGACGACTTCGAGAGCACCATGGACGAGAGCCTCGTCCTCCCGAGGGACCTGCCCACCGACGCGGACATCCTTACGCAAACCCTCCTGGAGTGGGGGAATGACGACGTCCCGGCCGACAGCCCCGAGGCGGACGGAGCCCTCGTCAACGCCCTGAACCACCTCTACGAGAACCGCCCGCTGGACGCCGACGAGCGGGCCGCCGCCCTGCGCGTGCTCTCCGGGTTCGACGGCGTCGAGTACGCGGGCAGCACCCAGGACCCCCTCGCACGCGACGGCGAGCTGTTCCAGATCAGGATCGACGAGGGCTCGCAGACCAACGAGTACCGGTACGTCTTCGACCCCGAGAGCGGTGCGCTCCTCTACCGGGACGTCACCCTGCTCGAGGAGGAGCCCGGCGAGTCCTCCCTCGCGCAGCACGGCCTCGAACTCCCGGTGACCATCTCCTACCGGACCTTCGTGTGGTCCGGCTGGGTCAACGGAATCGGGGACCGTCCCTGACCCGGGGCGGGGTACGGGCTCCCTGAGGGGTCGCCCGCGAACCAGGCGGTGTCCGGTCCGGCGCGCGGACCGGGCACCGCCGTGCCGCGGGGCGGCGCGGTCCTCAGGAGAGGAGGGAGGTCTCGCCCTCCGCCACGATGGCGGCCGGGCCGCTCATCCTCGCGCCGTCGGAGTCCAGGAACACGGTGCACTCCCCGCCGAGGACCCTCACACGCCAGGTGGCGCCCTCGCCGGCAGGGGTGGCGGCGGCGGCCGCGGCGACGATCCCGGTGCCGCAGGAGCGGGTCTCGCCCGAGCCGCGCTCGAAGACGCGCATGTCGAGGACACCGGGCTCGACCTCGGTGTACACCTCCACGTTGGCGCCCTCGGGGAAGGCCTCGCGGTCCAGCAGGGGCGGCTCGGTCAGGTCCACGTCCGCGACGGGGCCGGGCACCTCACAGGCCAGGTGGGGGTTGCCCACCGAGATCTGGGCGCCGTGCACCACCTGCCGGGCGAGCTTCGCCGAGGACGTGCCCTGCCTCTCGACCCGGCCCATGTCGACGGTGACGTCGCCCTCGGAGCCGACCCGGACCTCCTTGGCGCCGTCCCTGGTGCCCACCTCGAAGACGTCGCCGTCGACCAGGCCGGCGTGCACCAGGTAGCGGGCGAACACCCGCACGCCGTTGCCGCACATCTCCGCGACGCTCCCGTCGGAGTTGCGATAGTCCATGAACCACTCGGCGCGTTCCGCGGTGCGCGCGGACGGCGCGAGCGCCTCGCCCAGGGCGCGTGTGCGCACCACGCGCAGGATGCCGTCGCCGCCGATGCCCGCGCGGCGGTCGCACAGCAGGCGGACGGCCTCCTCCGTGAGGTCGAGCTCCCCGTCGGGGTCGGGGAGGATCACGAAGTCGTTCTCTGTTCCGTGGCCCTTGGCGAATCGCATGCCGACCATCCTAGGCGTGGTCACGGCGTGTCCCCGACCGCCCGCCCGGGCCCCGGCGCCCGGGCGGCGGCGGGAGCTCCGGCGCCCGGGACCGGCCGGGGCAGGCCGCGAACTGACTACGCTGGAAGGATGATCAAGGTGATCGCGGTTGTCGGCCCGACCGCTGTGGGCAAGTCCGATCTCGCCGTCGAGGTGGCCCTGCGACTCGAAGAGCGCACGGGACGCCGGGGCGAGGTCATCAACGCCGACTCCATGCAGCTCTACCGCGGCATGGACATCGGTACCGCCAAGCTCGGCGAGGCCGACAGACGCGAGGTCCCCCACCATCTGCTGGACGTGTGGGAGGTCAGCGAGCCCGCGGACGTGGCCAGTTACCAGGACATGGCCCGTGAGCGCGTGGAGGACTGCGCCGACAGGGACGTCATCCCCGTCCTCGTGGGCGGGTCCGGGCTCTACGTCCGCGCCGTCCTGGACCACCTGGAGTTCCCCGGCACGGACCCCGGCGTGCGGGCCCGCCTGGAGGCGGAGCTCGGCGACGTGGGCCCGGGGGTGCTCCACGCCCGGCTGGCGGAGGCCGATCCGGCGGCGGCGCGCACCATCCTGCCCGGGAACGGGCGGCGGATCGTGCGGGCCCTGGAGGTCATCGAGCTGACCGGGCGGCCGTTCACCGCGAACCTGCCGGACCACACGTCCTTCTACCCGTGCACGCAGATCGGCCTGTCCTCCCCCCGCCCCTCGCTGGACGAGCGCATCGACGCCCGTGTGGAGCGCATGTGGGGCCAGGGCCTGCTGGACGAGGTCCGCGTCCTGGACGGGCTGGGACTGCGCGAGGGACGTACGGCGTCCCGCGCCCTCGGGTACGCCCAGGCCCTGGCCCAGCTCGACGGCGAGATGTCCGAGGAGGAGGCGAAGGCGGCCACCGCCCAGGCGACCCGGCGCTTCGCCCGCCGCCAGGAGTCGTGGTTCCGCCGCGACCCCCGGGTCCGCTGGCTGCCCCACGACGCCCCCGACCTGGTCGAGCGTGCGCTGTCCCAGGTGGAGACGGCCCTGTCCGGTTCTCCGGAGGAGCCCGGTGAGGCCCTGGTGGACGTGGCGACGCTGGTCCCGCACGGGCAGCGCTCCCCCGGGTAGCGCCTCCCGCTCCCTTCGGCCGTTCCGGGGGCCGGGCCCGACCGGGCCCGGCCCCCGGTGTCGTGCACCCCTTGTCCCCGGGGGCTCCTTCGCCTATCTTGACTCTGTGACCAGTTTTCAAATCTGGTCACAGAGTCAGAGAGGAGGGGTGGGGATATGGTCGTCGCGTCAACACGCGTGGTCAAACCGCATCCCGTCCGTCCCCGACTCGCAGGAGCACATCGTGAGCCCGTCGATCGACACGCCCCCGGGCGCCTCCACCCTCCCCTCCCCGGCCGCAGACGCGGCCGCGGCCGAACGGGAACTGAGGGCCGACCGCATCCTGGACGCCGCGGAGGAGCTGCTGGTGGCCTGGGGGCGCCGCAAGATCACCGTCGAGGACGTCGCCAGGAGGGCGAAGGTCGGCAAGGGCACCGTCTACCTCCACTTCGCCACCAAGGAGACGCTGCTGCTCGCGGTGGTCATGCGGGCCCAGCTCGGCCTGATGCGGCAGGTCCTGGAGGTCGTGGGCAGGTCGCCGGACAACGTGCGGCCCAGCGAGGTCGCCCGCTCCCTGTACCTGAACCACCTCGACTCACCGCTGATGCGGGCCGTTCTCACCGGGGGCACCGAGTCCCTGGGGGCCCTCTCACGGGACGCGGCCGCCCTCGTCGGGGGGACGGTCCGCGAGCGCCAGAGGGCCATGAGGGCCTACTGGGACGTGCTGCGCGACCTCGGGCTCCTGCGCCCGGACCCGCCCGTGGACGACCAGCTGTACGCCTACAACGCGCTCGTCCTCGGCCACCTGGTCACCCCGCCCGTCCTGGAGGAGCAGGGGATGCACGTGCCCGACCACGGCACGCGCGCCGACCTCATGGCGCAGAGCGTCCGACTGCTCCTGGAGCAGGACGCACCACCGGAGAACACGCGCAAGGCCCAGGCCAGGGCCCTGGAGATCTTCTCCGCCCTGGACAGGAGCATGCACGCGGAGATCGCACGGCTGAAGCAGACACCAGGCACCACCTGACACCTCCCGAGGAGGGCCCATGACAGCCAACCCCCCGTCCGCCCGAGACGACCTCATCGACCTGCGCGCACCCGGGTTCGCCACCGACCCCTTCCCGGTGATCGAGCGGGTCCGAGCGGCGGGCGGGTCAGCGCCGGCCCTGTTCGTCGACACGATGGAGGCCACGCTCTTCGTGGACGACGAGGACGTGCGCACCATCCTGGGCGACCGGCGGTTCGTCCTCGACCCCGCCAACGTCGCCGGAGAGGTCACCGCCAGGCGCTCCGACGCCCTCACCGGGCTGGGCATCAGCCCCGACCTGGTCACCTACCTGACCGAGTCCCTCCTCGACAAGGACGCCGAGGACCACACCCGGCTGCGCAAGCTCGTCTCGCGCACGTTCACCGTGCGGCGCGTCAACGCGATGCGCCCCGCCGTCCAGGAGATCGCCGACGAGCTGATCGCGCGGCTCCCGGAGCTCGCCGACGGCGACGGGGTCGTGGACCTCATGCCGCACTTCGCCTACCCGCTGCCCATCGCGGTCATCTGCGACCTGGTCGGGGTCCCCGTGGAGGAGCGCCCCGCCTGGCGGTCCTGGAGCGAGCGGCTGTCCGCCTTCGACCCGAGCCGGCCCGAACTCATGAACAGCGCCCTCGGGGAGATGGTCGAGCACATCAGGGGGATGCTGGCCGCCCGGCGCGCCGAGCCGACCGACGACCTGCTCGGCGCCCTGGTCCGGGCACGCGACGAGGACGGCGGACGCCTCAGCGAGAGCGAGCTGATCACACTGGTGTTCACGCTGGTCATCGCCGGCCACGAGACGACCGCGCACCTGCTCGGCAACGGCGTCCGCGCCCTGCTCGGGCACCCGGACCAGTGGGGGATGCTCCGCGAGGACCCGGGGCTGCTGCCCTCGGCCGTGCACGAGATGCTCCGCTACGGCGGCACCGCGGTGATCGCCAAGGCGAGGTACGCCGTCGAGGACGTCGAACTGCGCTCCGGCCGCGTGGCCGCCGGGGCGCGGGCGATCGCGGTCATCGGCGGCGCCAACCGCGACCCGCGGGTCCACCCGGAGCCCCAGAGGTTCGACATCACACGCCACCACGGCAGGCCGGGGGAGGCGCACGTCGGGTTCGGGCACGGCGTCCACTACTGCCTGGGCGCCGCCCTGGCCCGCCAGGAGGGGGAGATCGGCGTCGGTGCGCTGGTCTCCGCCCATCCGGACCTGTCCCTGGTTCCCGGGCGCGGCCCCCGGCCGGGGGCCGTCCCCGGCGCCCTGCGCCTGGACAGCCTCCCGGTCCGGCTCTGAGGCCGGTCCCCGGGAACGGCGCCGCCCCCCTGCGCCACGGCGCAGGGGGGCGTGCGTGTTCGTCCCGGGCTCGCACCTCCGGGGCCCTCCCGGTCGGACGCCTCAGGCGTCGCAGCACCCGCCGACGGCGGCGGGCTGCTGGGCCGGGGCCCCGATCCCGGGCATGCCCAGCAGGACGTCCGGTTTGGCGTCCGCGGCCGGGCGGCCGTTGCGGGCCGCCCAGGCGTCGCCCGAACGGGTGCGGCGCAGTCCGCGGATCCCCGAGTCGGACACCAGGTGGTGCGGTGCGGCGTAGGTGACCTCGACGGTCACCACGTCGCCGGGGCGCGGCTCCTCGCCGTCGCCCACCGCGAAGTGGACCAGGCGGTTGTCCGGGGCGCGACCGGACAGGCGGCGGTGCTCGCCGTCCTTCTTGCCCTCGCCCTCGGAGACCAGCAGGTCGACCTCCCGGCCGACGAGCTTCTTGTTCTCCTCCCAGGAGATCCCGTCCTGGAGCTCCACCAGCCGCTGGTAGCGGTCCTTGACCACGTCCGGCGGCACCTGGCCGTCCATGGTGGCCGCCGGGGTTCCCGGGCGCTTGGAGTACTGGAAGGTGTACGCCATGGAGAAGCGGGCCTCGCGGACCACGTGGAGGGTCTCCTGGAAGTCCTCCTCCGTCTCCCCGGGGAAGCCCACGATGATGTCCGTGGTGATCGCGGCGTGCGGCATGGCGGCGCGCACCTTCTCCACGATGCCGAGGAAGCGCTCCTGGCGGTAGGAGCGGCGCATGTCCTTGAGGACCTTGCTGGACCCGGACTGCAGCGGCATGTGGAGCTGCGGCATGACGTTGGGCGTCTCGGCCATGGCCTCGATGACGTCGTCGGTGAAGTCCTTCGGGTGCGGGGAGGTGAAGCGCACGCGCTCCAGCCCCTCGATCCCGCCGCAGGCGCGCAGCAGCTTGGAGAAGGCCTGCCGGTCGCCGAAGCCGCTGCCGTAGGCGTTGACGTTCTGGCCGAGCAGGGTGATCTCGCTGACGCCCTCGGCGACCAGGGCGCGCACCTCGGCGAGCACGTCGCCGGGGCGGCGGTCCTGCTCCTTGCCCCGCAGCGCGGGCACGATGCAGAAGGTGCAGGTGTTGTTGCAGCCGACGGAGATCGACACCCACGCCGCGTACGCGGACTCACGGCGGCTGGGAAGCGTGGACGGGAAGTGCTCCAGGGACTCGGCGATCTCCACCTGCGCCTCGCGCTGGACGCGGGCGCGCTCCAGCAGCGTGGGCAGGGAGCCGATGTTGTGGGTGCCGAAGACGACGTCGACCCAGGGCGCGCGGCGCACGATCTCGCCGCGGTCCTTCTGGGCGAGGCAGCCGCCGACGGCGATCTGCATCCCCGGGTTGGCATCCTTGACCGGGCGCAGGTGCCCGAGGTTGCCGTAGAGGCGGTTGTCGGCGTTCTCCCTGACCGCACAGGTGTTGAACACGACGATGTCTGCGGTGGTGTCCTCGGCTGCGCGCGCGTACCCAGCGTCCTCCAGCAGACCGGAGAGGCGCTCGGAGTCGTGGACGTTCATCTGGCAGCCGTAGGTCCGCACTTGGTAGGTACGACTCTGGCTCACGGCACCAGGCTATCCGGTGCGGCGCACCGCCCGGGGACGGCCGCGGTCCCCGGCCGCCCCGTCCGGGCGCGCAACGCGGCCCGTCCTCCGGGACGCGTCGGCGCGTCGCGTTATCGACCCGGTTCCGCGACGTTTTCCGGGCGGCCGATAGTCGAGACGCCGAATCTGAAACGCCACCGGACAAACACCCAGCGTGGCGATATCAAACCGAACAACGTTCACTGGTAACGTTTCCAGTCGTGAGTCTGTAACAAGTGCGCCACCGCGAATTCGGGTGGCGTTTTCAGGGTGACAGTGCTCGTCGAACCCACTAAGTTCCCCACATGACATCAACTCCTCTCGTCGTGCTGGAGAACGTCAACAAGCACTTCGGCGACCTGCACGTGCTCCAAGACATCAATCTGACGGTTAACTCCGGCGAGGTGGTAGTCGTCATCGGACCGTCCGGGTCCGGAAAGTCGACTCTGTGCCGAGCGATCAACCGCTTGGAGACCATCGACTCCGGGGTCATCACCCTGGACGGCCAGCCCCTGCCGGCGGAGGGACGCGGTCTCGCCAAGCTCCGCAGCGATGTCGGCATGGTGTTCCAGTCCTTCAACCTGTTCGCGCACAAGACCGTGCTGCAGAACGTGACCCTGGGGCCCGTCAAGGTCCTTCGCCAGTCCAAGGCCGATGCCGAGAAGCGCGGCATGGAGCTCCTGGACCGGGTCCGGATCGGCAACCAGGCGAACAAGTACCCGGCCCAGCTCTCCGGCGGGCAGCAGCAGCGTGTGGCCATCGCCCGGGCCCTGGCGATGAACCCCAAGGTGCTCCTCTTCGACGAGCCCACCTCTGCGCTCGACCCGGAGATGGTCCAGGAGGTCCTGGACGTCATGACCGACCTGGCGACCGAAGGCATGACCATGGTCGTCGTCACCCATGAGATGGGCTTCGCCCGTCGCGCCGCCAACCGCGTCGTCTTCATGGCCGACGGCCAGATCGTCGAGGAGAACACTCCGGACGAGTTCTTCACGAACCCCCGGTCCGAGCGGGCCCAGGACTTCCTCTCCAAGATCCTGACCCACTAGGTCTCCCCTTTCCTTCCCCTTCTCCCGAACTCAAGGAAGAGGTATCCGACATGCGAGTCGGACGCATCAGCAGCATCCTGGGCGGCACCGCGGCTCTGGCCTTCGCTCTCACCGCCTGTGGCACCGCCGACGTCGGCGGTGGCGGCGAGGGCGGTGGCGACGGCGGCGAGGGCGGTGGCGACACCATCACCATCGGCGTCAAGTACGACCAGCCGGGTCTGGGCCTCCTGGAGGGGGACACCCCCGTGGGCTTCGACGTCGACGTGGCCACCTACATCGCCGGCGAGCTCGGCTACTCCCCGGAGCAGATCAACTGGGAGGAGGCGGCCTCCGCGAACCGCGAGTCCTTCCTCCAGCAGGGCACCGTCGACATGGTGATCGCCACCTACTCGATCACCGACGAGCGCCGCCAGGTCGTCGACTTCGCGGGCCCGTACTACGTCGCCCAGCAGGACATCCTGGTGGCCGCCGACAACACCGACATCGAGGGGCCGGAGGACCTGTCCGGCCAGGTGCTGTGCTCCGCCTCCGGTTCGCGGTCGGCCAACAACATCGTCGACGACATGGGCATCGACGCCGAGCTGCGCGAGGCCGGCAACTACTCCGAGTGCCTGGAGCTCCTCGGCAACGGCACCGTCGACGCGGTGACCACGGACAACACCATCCTCGCGGGCTTCGCCGCGCAGAACCCGGACACCTACCGGATGGTCAACAACCCGTTCGGCGAGGAGAAGTACGGCGTGGGCCTGCCCGCCGGCTCCACCGAGCGCTGCGAGGAGGTCAACGCCGCCATCACCCAGATGTGGGAGGAGGGCGCCGCGACCGAGGCCCTCGAGAACGCCTTCGGCGCCACCGACTTCGCCTTCGAGGAGGAGGTCCCCGCGCTCGAGGACTGCGCCTGAGTCCACCCCGTACTGACCGCGCGCCCGCGGCGGAACCGGACTCCCGTTCCGCCGCGCGGCCCTTGACCAGCTGGGACCCATGGAAGCCTTTCTCAGCAATATCGACAGGGTTGTCGACGGTTTCTCATGGACCGTCCGGCTCACCCTCCTCAGCGCTCTCTTCTCCTTCGTTCTGGGCATCCTGCTCACCGCGATGCGGGTCTCCCCCGTCCCGCTGCTGCGCGCCATCTCCACGGCCTACGTGGAGGGCGTCAGGAACACCCCCCTGACCCTGGTCCTGCTGTTCTGCGGGCTGGGCCTCAACAGCGCCCTCGGGCTGAGCCTGTCCGGCACCGTCGCGTGGGACGTGTTCTGGTGGGCGGTCATCGGCCTCTCCGCCTACACCGCCTGCTTCGTCTCCGAGTCGCTGCGCTCGGGCATCAACACCATCCCCCTCGGCCAGGTGGAGGCTGCCCGTTCCCTGGGTCTGACCTTCACCCAGAACCTGCGGCTGATCGTCATCCCGCAGGCTCTGCGCACCGTCGTCGGCCCGCTGGGCAGCGTGCTCATCGCGCTGACCAAGAACACGACCGTCGCCTCCGTCGCGGGGCTGGGCGTTCAGGAGGCGTCCAGGGAGATGAAGCTCATGTTCGACCAGGGCATCGCGCCGGTCCTGCCGACCTTCGTCGGCTTCGCGATCGGCTTCCTGATCCTGACCCTGCCGACGGGCTACTTCTTCGGCTGGCTCTCCAAGCGCATGGCGGTGGTCCGATGAGTGCGCAGAGCGTCCTCTTCGACGCGCCGGGCCCCAAGGCCCGTGCCCGCAACGCGGTCTACACCGTCGGCACGCTGATCCTCTTCGCGATCGGCCTGGCGATCCTGTACCTGGGCTTCAACCGCACCCTGACCGAGCGGGAGACGGGGTTGTTCGACCCCGCCACCTGGGCGGTCAACCCGGCCGGGCAGTGGACGGCCGAGAAGTGGGAGCCGTTCCTGCGGCCCGACACCTGGACCGACTACGTCATCCCGGGCCTCCAGAACACCCTGACGGCCGCCCTGACCGCCGCGGTGCTCGCCATCGCGTTCGGCCTCGTGTTCGGTATCGGCCGCATGTCGGACCACTGGTGGATCCGCGTCCCGGCCGGGGCCGTCGTGGAGTTCTTCCGCGGCATCCCGCTGCTGATGCTGATCTTCTTCACGATGGCGCTGCCCATCGTGGCGTACCAGGTGTTCGACATCCCCACCGGCACGTTCCAGGTGACGGCGCTGGTCGCCGTCGTCACGGGTCTGACCCTGTACAACGGGTCGGTGCTGGCGGAGGTGTTCCGCGCCGGTGTGCTCGCCGTGCCCAAGGGGCAGTCCGAGGCGGCGCAGGCCATCGGTATGACGAAGAGCCAGAACATGTGGCTGATCCTCATCCCGCAGGCGATCACCTCGATGATGCCCGCGATCGTCGCCCAGCTGGTGGTCCTGCTCAAGGACTCCGCGCTGGGCTACATCGTCGCCTTCCCGGAGCTGCTGCGCAGCTTCACCCTGGTGGCGACCCGCGAGAGCAACGTCATCCCCGCGGCGATCATCTGCGCGATCATCTACATCGTCATCAACCTGTCCCTGAGCCGGTTCGCGATCTGGCTGGAGCGCCGCAACTCCCGTCGCGGCAGGCCCTCCACCAAGCCGACGGCCGCCGGCGGCGCCCCCGTGGCGGTGCAGGCCCAGCCCGGCCCGGCGGCCCCGGACGCCACCGCCCAGGAGCCCGCCGAGGGCGGCGCGACCGCCGCCGGACCGGCCGGCGCGACCGCGCCGGACGAGGGCTCCGACAAGGACGACGAAGGCCGGGAGAACCGGCGGGACTGACCCCCCGCCCCGGCCGGAACGGCCCCGGCGCCCCCCCCCACCGGCGCGGGCGGGGCGGGCGCGCCGGCGCCCCCCAACCGCGCCCGGCGGGGGATCGCCGCCGGGAGGTGGGTGACGTAGATCAGCACATAGGTAATGG
>NZ_JBEXSY010000079.1:0-31436 GCF_040613895.1 Nocardiopsis sp. NPDC006198
TCCCTTATCACCGCCCCCCCCCCCCCCCCCCGGGCGGCGGTCACGCCGGGGCCGGTCGGCGCCGAGGCCCCCCTTGTGACAGGGGAACCGCGCCGCCGACCGCCGCGCAGGCCCCTCTCCCCGCCTGTGGACGGCCCCGGTCAGCCGAGCAGGTGGGCGTTGACCTCCCGGACCCCCTGGGCGAGGTCGGGGCGCTCGACGACGGTCCTGCCCGCCGCCCGGAGCCGCTCGGCGCCGTCGCAGTCGACGAACAGGGCGGGCTCCCGCCAGGCGAACACCACGCGCGGGACCGGTGTGGTGAGGATGAGCGCGCTGCACGCCGTCGGCCGGGAGGTCCGGGAGCTGCACGGCTCCAGCGACGAGTAGAGGGTGGCCCCGCGCAGACGGGGGTCGCCGGGGTCGGTCCCGCGCAGCGCGGCCTCCTCGGCGTGGTCGCGCGGGTCGTCCCTGCGTGAGTAGCCCTCGCCCAGGACCGTGCCGTCCCCGGCGACCACGACGCAACCGACCGAGAAGGCGGTGGCGGAGGGCGGGCACGACCGGGACAGCTCGACGGTCCGGCGGAGCCAGTGCGCGTCCGCGCCGCCCGCGGCCGGCGGCGGCCCGGGGGTCACCGGTCCTCCCCGCGGGTCCGGGGCACACCCGTCCCGGCGCTCCCGTCCGCCCCGGCCCGTCCTCCCCCGGCCTCCCTCTCCTGCGGGCCGCGGTTGTCGGGGCGGTAGCGCAGGACCGCGACGTCCCCCAGGGCCCTGGCCTCCACGAGGCGCATCGGCGCGGCGGGGGAGTACGGGTAGGCGCCGGGCAGGACGAAGCGCGGCGCGTCCTCCTCCCCCACGAAGAACGGGGCGACCGCCAGCCGGATCTCGTCCACCAGGCCCGACGTGAGGAACATGGTGTGGATGTGGCCGCCGCCCTCCACGAGCAGCCGGCCCACCCCGCGGTTCGCGAGGTCGGCCAGGACGGCCTCGGCGGTGGGCGGGCTTCCGGCGTCGACGACCTCGGCCGGCGGGTCCGAGGCGGGCCTGCCGGACAGGCCGGCCCTGGCGGCGTCCACCCCGGGCCCGCCGGTGTAGACGACCGCACCGGCGTCACCGGTGGAGAAGAACCGGGCCCGGGGGTCGAACTCTCCGCTGCGGGTGACCAGGACCTTGAGCAGGTTCTCGGTGCGGCCCTCCCCGCGTCTGCGCGCGCGCAGGGCAGGGGAGCGTACGAGGAGCCGCGGGTCGTCCGCACGCAGGGTGCCGGCCCCCACGAGGATCGCGTCGCATCCCGCGCGCAACTCGTCCACCTCGGCGAAGTCGGCCTCGTTGGAGAGGCGGAGCCGCTCCGGGGTGGTGTCGTCGATGCGCCCGTCGACCGACATGGCGCAGCTCAGGATGGTGTGGGGACGGTCCATGCCCCCAGGCTAGCGAGACGCCGGCGCCCGGGGCGCACCGCCGCGACGGGAGCGGCCGCGCCGCCATCGGGGCCGGAAGAGGCCATCCGGCGGTTCCGGCGGCGGATCGGGTTTCGGGCCCCGCGCCGGGGGAAGGCCCCCGCCGGGCACCGTGCTCTTTTCGACGACGCAATCCGTTTGCGAAGTGTGCCGTATTCTTCTCCGCCTCCGTTGATTTCCGCAGGCAGTGGGCACGCACGATAAATGGGCGGTCGATTCGTAGTACTAATGCCTTATCCCGGACAGGCCCCGGGGAGCCCTGGACGTCTGCGGCAGCGCTTCCCCCGACCCCTTCCCGCACGCCTCCGGAGCACCATCAGGATCGGAATCCTCCCGCTGGCCCGCCGGGGCAGGGGTTGTGGGGACCGAGCATCCTCCTTGATTCCTCACATAAAGGACATTACGCATATATGTCCTAGCCAACCCAAGTGTGCCGTAAGGTACACGCCCGGTCGACCCGGGGCCACGCGGACGCCGTTTTTTACCACCCGAGTCCGTGACTCGGTTAACAACCACGTCAACCAGGAATAGAATCCAGGGGTCGACCAAACTTCCCCACCTCAGACAAGAGGACGGCGATGTCTCGATTCACTTCCCCCGATTTCCTGAGGCAGGCGGGGGGCAAAAATGTCCGGGCCAACCCTCCGCCCGCCGTCGACCTGGCTCGTCCGAGCCTGGCACGGCTCCGCTCCTTCCACCTCAAGGGCAAGGACCACTTCGAGGTCGATCGCGACCTGGCGAGCAGGGCCGAACGCACCGCACCCGGTTTCCAGGACCTGGTCCTGGGTGAACGCGCCTTCCTCCAACGGGCCGTCCGCCACCTCGCCGAGAGCGAGGGGATCCGGCAGTTCATCCAGGTCGGCGCGGGCCTGCCCGCCCCCGGCGACCCCCACCAGATCGCGCAGGAGCACGCGCCGGGCGCACGCGTCCTCTACGCCACCGACGACCCCGTGGTGCTGACCCACCACCTGGCCCTGCTCCGCGACGGACACACCACCACCGCGGTGCGGGCCGGCCTGACCACCCCGCGCAGGCTCCTGGACGACCCCGAGACCCGGGCGTTCCTCGACCTGGAGCGCCCCGTGGGGCTGCTGCTCACCGGGGTGGTCGCGCACACGTCCGACGCCGACGCCCCGGCCGAGCACATCGCGGCCCTGCGGGACTCCCTCGCGCCCGGCAGCCACATGGTCCTCAGCCACTACTGCCGTCCCGACCAGTCCTTCTTCCCCAAGGACTTCTCCCGGGCCGAACAGCTGGAGAGGGTGTTCCTGGACCGGCTCGGTTCGGGCCGCTGGCGCACGCGCAAGGAGATCGAGGTGTTCTTCGAGGGCTGGGAGGTCCCCGAACCCGGTCTGATCGAGGTCCAGCGCTGGCGCACGCTCCCCGTGGCCCCGCCGGTCCCGGGCTGCTACCAGATGCCGCAGCGCAACCGGCGGCTCATCATCGGCGGCATCGGCAGGATCTGACCGCCTCCGCTCCCCCTGTCCCGCGCTGGAGCCGCCGGCCCGGCAGCGGGAGGGGGCCGCCCCGCAGGGCGGGAGGCGGCGGAGCACCAGGACGGACCCGTGTGTTTGGTCGACCCCGACACCGCGCGGCGAGTGTCCGCGGGGACCGCGTCGCGGCGGTCCCCCGGAACGGTCCGTAGAACGGAAGAGGGCCCCTCCCGTGGGAGGGGCCCTCTTCGTGTGGGCTCCCGCGATTGGACTCGAACCAATGACCTGCCGGTTAACAGCCGGCTGCTCTGCCAATTGAGCTACGCGGGATCGTGCGCCCCCGCGACCCGCGGGCCGTGGCGACAGGACAAGCCTAGCGCCTCCCCCGGGGTGCTCGCGACGTGTTTTCCGGGCTCCCGCGCCGGGCCGCGGCCCCGTCCGCCGGGAGTCAGCCACGGGGTCCGGACATGCGGGAAGGGCCCGCCGGATCTCTCCGACGGGCCCTTCCCGGTACGCTCCCGCGATTGGACTCGAACCAATAACCTGCCGGTTAACAGCCGGCTGCTCTGCCAATTGAGCTACGCGGGATCGCGCGCCCCCGCGACCCGCGGGCCGTGGCGACACCACTAGCGTAGCGCCCCCGGAGAGTGCTCGTGACCGGTGTCGGCACGTGTGGCGGAGCGGCGACAGGGTAACGTGCCAGGCACGGAACACGCCGATCGTCTCCAAGGTCTGAAGAGGGACCCATGCGCTACCGGATCACGTTCGTCGCCGGACTCGCCATCGGATACGTCCTGGGCGCCAAGGCGGGCAGGGCCCGCTACGAGCAGCTCGCACGGACGGCCCGCAGGGTCGCGGACAGCCCCGTCGTCCAGGAGGTCGCCGGGCTCGTCGGTGCCCAGGTCGGCAACGCGGGTCGCACCGTCTACGACAAGACCGTCAACAAGATGCCGATCACGTCGCTGCGCGACTTCCTCGCCCGGCCCACCGACGAGGAGATCGAGCTCGTCGAGTGGGAGACCAGGGTGTCCAACGGCACCCAGCCCGGGAGCGGGCGCTCCGACGACGACGGGACGGACCGCCCGTGACACTGTTCCGCCGCGGCGTCCCCGCGGGTGTCCGCGCCGGGCTGGAGCGGGGCGAGCGCGTGCTGGCGCACGCGCCCGTCGCCGTTCCGGCCGGGCGGGACGCCGGCGAGCAGGTGCTCGTCACCACCACGCGCGCCCTGTACCTGCCCGGCGGGCGGGCCGTGCCCTGGGAGGACATCGACCGGGCGAGCTGGACCCCCGACACCTTCAGGTTCACGGAGGAGGGGGCGGGCGAGCACACGGTCCGCCTGCGCTCCGACCCGGCCGCCGACGGCGTCGACTACCGCCGCCTGGCGGAGACCGTCGCCGAGCGCGTCACCGCGACCATCCTGGTCAACCGCTTCGTGCCGTTCCCCGGCGCCGGATCCACCACCGGTTTCCGGCTGGTGGCGCGCCGTCCGCCCGGCGGCGCCGACGTGGACTGGCGCGTCCACCTGGGCGAGGGCGTCGACCCGGACGACCCGCGCCTGTCCGACGCCGTCTCCCGGGCGCTGTCGGCCCTGCACGACCAGATGGGCGTCTAGGAAGCGCCCTCCGGGTCGGCCCCGGGGCGGGACGGGCGCCGGTCGAGCCCCCGGGCGAGGACCTCTGCCAGGTGCAGGGCCCTGCGCCCCGTTCCCTGCGCGATCTGGGTGCGGCAGCTGTAGCCGTCGGCGAGCACCAGCGTCTCCGGGGCGGCCTCCCGCACCCGGGGCAGCAGCTCGCGCTCCCCGATGGCCCTGGAGACCTCGTAGCGGCCCTCCGTGAACCCGAAGTCCCCCGCGAGCCCGCAGCAGCCCGAGTCCAGGACCTCCCCGTCGATCCCGGCCCTGGCGATGAGCGCGCGGTCGGCGTCGAACCCGATGACCGCGTGCTGGTGGCAGTGCACCTGGGCCAGCGCGGAGGCCGGCACCCGGGGCGGCTGCCAGTCCGGCGCGTACTCCTCCAGGAATCCCGCCAGGGTGTGCACGGACGCGGCCACCCGCTCGCTCTCCGGGCCCGGCAGCAGCTCCAGCAGGTCGTGGCGGAGCGCCGCGGTGCAGCTGGGCTCCAGCCCCACCACCGGCAGCCCCTCCTCGACCAGCGGGGCCAGGGCGCGCACCGCGCGGCGCATGACGGCGCGCGCCACGTCGAGCTGCCCCGTGGACACCCATGTCAGGCCGCAGCACACCTGTCCCCGGGGCAGGACGACGGTGAACCCGGCGTCCTCCAGGACCCGCACGGCGGCGGCGGGCACGCCCGGGTTCATGTGGTTGCCGAAGGTGTCCGGCCACAGGACCACCCTCGGCCCCCCGCGGCGCGCCTCCCCCCGGGCGGCCCGGCGGCGGAAGGCGCGGGTGAAGGTGATGCGGGCGAACGACGGCAGGTCGCGCTCGGCCGCCACCCCGGCGACCCTCTTCGCCAGGCGGGAGACCCCCGGCAGCCGGGTGGCGCGGTCGGCCTCGGCCGGGGCCAGGGCCGCCATCCTCGCCCAGAGCGGCAGCCAGCCCATCGAGTAGTGGGCGGCAGGGCGCACCCGGTTGCGGTAGTGCTGGTGAAGGAACTCGGCCTTGTAGCTCGCCATGTCCACGTTGACGGGGCAGTCGCTCAGGCACCCCTTGCAGGACAGGCACAGGTCGAGGCTCTCGCGCACCTCCTCCGAGCGCCACCCGTCCGTGACGACCTCGCCCCTGGCCATCTCGAACAGCAGGTGGGCGCGGCCCCGTGTGGAGTGCTTCTCCTCCTGGGTGACCTGGTAGCTGGGGCACATGACGCCCGGTCCGGACTGGCGGCGGCACTTGCCGATCCCGGAGCAGCGGCGCAGCGCGCCGGCGGGGTCGCCGCCGTCGTCGCCGTAGGCCAGGGTCGCCCGCGACAGGAGCGGCAGCGGTGTCGCGCCCCGTCCCGGGGACGCCTGCCGGGACGGGGCGGTGTCGGCGGCCACCCGGATGTCGGCGTCGAGCGGGAGGGGGTCGACGATGATGCCGGGGTTCATGAGGCCGGCGGGGTCCCAGACGCGCTTGAACTCCCCGAAGGCGCGGATCAGCCCCTCGGGGTACATGCGGGCCAGGAGTTCGGACCGGGCCTGGCCGTCGCCGTGCTCGCCGGACAGGGACCCGCCGTGCCGGACCACCGTGTCGGCGGCCTCCTCCATGAAAGCCCGGTACTCCTGTCGGCCGCGCTCGTGGGTGAGCTCGAAGTCGATGCGCACGTGGAGGCAGCCGTCGCCGAAGTGCCCGTAGACCACCCCGGACCGGCCGTGGCGCTCCATGAGGGCGTCGAAGTCGCGCAGGTAGGCGCCGAGGTTCGCCGGCGGGACCGCCGCGTCCTCCCAGCCCGACCAGGCGTCCGCCCCGGCGGGGGTGCGCTGGGTGAGCCCGGCGCCCTCCTCGCGGATGCGCCAGAGCGCCCTCTGGTGGGCCGGGTCGGAGACGACGCCGGCGTCCTGGGGGCGGGAGGCCCGGGGAAGGCCGGCCAGCATGCGGTCGGCGGCCTCGGCCGCTCCGCCGGGGTCCGGCCCGGCGATCTCCACCAGGAGCCAGGCGCCGCCCTCGGGGAGGGGGACCCGGGCGCGGGAGCCGTGCAGGTCCAGGGCCGCGACCATGCGGTCGTTGATGCCCTCGACGGTGAGCGGGGCGTGGCCGAGGAGGTCGGGGACCGCGTCGGCGGCCGAGGCGGCGTCCGGGTAGCCGAGGACCGCCAGGGCCCGGGCGGGCGGCGACTCGACGAGGCGGACCGTGGCGCCGAGGACGAACGCGCAGGTGCCCTCGGTTCCGACGAGCGCGGCGGCGACGTTGCGGCCCTTCTCCGGGAGCAGCCGGTCCAGGGCGTAGCCGGAGACGCGGCGCCGGAACTCGGGCATGGCGGTGCGCAGCTCGGCCCGGTGCGCGTCGACGAGGCGGGCCAGCGCGGTGTGGATCTCCCCCTCGCGCCCGGGCCGCCGGGTGAGGGCCTCGAACTCCTCCGCGGTGTCGGAGGAGCCGACGGTGAGGCGGGTGCCGTCGCTGAGCAGCAGGTCGAGGGAGACGATGTTGTCGGCGGTGGTCCCCCAGGCCACGGAGTGGGAGCCGCAGGCGTTGTTGCCGACCATGCCGCCGATGGTGCAGCGGCTGTGGGTGGAGGGGTCGGGCGCGAAGGTCAGCCCGTGTTCGGCGGTGGCGGCGCGCAGGTCGTCGAGGATGACGCCGGGCTGCACGGTGGCGGTGCGGGCCTCGGGGTCGATGTGCTCGATGGCGCGCAGGTGGCGGGAGGTGTCGATGACGACGCCGGTGCCGATGGCGTTGCCCGCGATGGACGTGCCGCCGCCCCTGGGGACGACGGGTACGCCGTGCGCCGCGCAGGCGCGGACGGCCGCCAGGCAGTCCTCGACGGTCTCGGGCACGACCACCGCGAGGGGGACGCGCCGGTAGTTGGAGGCGTCGGACGTGTAGAGGGCGCGGGTGCCCGCGTCGAAGGAGACCGTGCCCCGGATGCTGCTCTCCAGGTCGCGGCGGAGTCCGGCGACGTCGGTTCGGGCGCTGGTACTGCTGTGCGGGTCGGCCATGGTGCCCAGGGTGGCGCGGCCGGTGGCGGCCCCGCAACCGTGCCGCGCGGATCCGTGTCGGCGGGGGCGGGCCTGCGGGCGGAGTCCGCGGGGGACCGGGAACGGCGGCGGGACGGGGCCTCAGGGGGCCGGGACGGCACGCGGGCGGCGGACCGCGGACGGCAGGGCACGGCCCGACTGCGGGGCACGGGCGGCAGGACACGGGCCCGGGCGGGCGGGACGGGCTGCCCGTCCGCCGCGGCGGGGCCTTCGACCGGGCCGGCGGTCAGCCCCCGAGCGACGCGTCCATGGCGCGCACCAGGGTGCCGTCGGGGTCCATGTCCAGGTTCCACACCATGAGCCCGCCCAGGCCCCGGTCGAGTACGTACTCGCCCTTGAGGGCGATCACGTCGGGGTTGTCGTAGGTCCACCACTCGTCGCCGTCGTGGACCCAGTAGGCGCCGGCCTCCTCGTCCAGGTGGCGGCGCCCCTCCAGCTCCTCCAGGTCGCCGAAGGCCATGGTGGGGCCGTCGTAGTGGTCGTCGGCGGGCCCCTCGGCGGTCTGGCCGCGCCCTCCGTCCCGGTCCGAGCGCACGCCCTGCCAGCCCCGGCCGAAGGCGGGGACGCCCATCACCAGCTTCTCCGGGGGAGCCCCCGCGTCGAGGTAGCGCCGGATCGCGGCGTCGACGCTGTTGGCGTCCGGCTGGGAGGCGGGCGCGAACAGGTTCGAGTGGTGGGCGGTCCCGTCGCTCCACGGCCCGGCGAAGTCGTAGCCCTGCACGGTGGCGAAGTCCACCTGCCCGAAGATCGCGGGGTCGTAGGACCCGCTGGTCTCCGCCGCTCCGGACAGGGACACCGACAGGACGTACTCCTCCCCCGTCTCCGCGGACAGCTCGTCGAGCCGGCGGCGGAACTCGGCGACCAGCAGGGTGAAGTTGGCGGCGTCGTCGGGGTGCTCGACGTTGTCGGGGTGCCCGGCTCCCCCGGGCCACTCCCAGTCCAGGTCGATGCCGTCGAAGACCCCGGCGGCCGCGCCGTCGCCCCCTTGGGGCTCGCCGCCGCGGACCGGGAGGTCGCCCCGCAGCCACAGGTCCACGCAGGAGGCCGCGAAGGCCTCACGGGACTCCTGGGTGCGCGCCGCGACCGAGAAGTGGGTCGACCAGTTCCAGCCGCCCAGGGAGAGGCTGGCCCCCAGGTCCGGGTGGCGTTCGCGCAGCAGGCGCAGCTGGTTGAGTCCGCCCGCGAGCTCCTGCTCGTACTCGTCGGGCTCGCCGCCGACGCTCTCGTCCCCCTCGTACCTGCGCTGGTACAGCTCCCACGGCTGGTCGTGGGTGTCGGGGATGTGGCAGAGCCCCTCCGGGCTGATCGCCCCGAACGCCCACATGAGCCGGGTCAGGCGGTCGGCGGAGCCGCTGTCCTCGAACTCCTTGAGGGTGTATCCGCGGTTGGCCACGTTCCAGTCGGCGAAGTACCCGATGCGCTCGGGGTTCCTCGCGGTCGCGACGGCGAAGAGCCCCGTGACCAGTGCCCCGGCGGTGACGACGGCCCCCAGCGCGAGGAGCGGGGAGCGCCGCCGGGGGAGGTCCGGGGTGTTCGGCTGGTTCGGGGTGGCGGTCACCCCTCGACGTTAGGGGCCGGGGGCGGCGGGCACCGGAGGTTCGGCCCATGTCGGCCACATGAGGCCGTTCCCGCCGCGGCGGGGAACCCTGGGGGCGGCCCGTGCGTTGGTCTTCGGGTCCGGGGTGGCGCGGGCGGGCGGCGCGGCGCGGTCAGTCGCCCGTGATGTAGTCGCGCAGGGTGCCGGCCCGGGAGGGGTGCCGGAGCTTGGCCAGGGTCTTGGCCTCGATCTGGCGGATGCGTTCGCGGGTCACCCCGAACTCGCGGCCGACCTCCTCCAGGGTGTGCGGGTGCCCGTCGGCCATCCCGAAGCGCAGCCGGATGATGCGCCGCTCCCGGTCGGACAGGTCGCCGAGGATGGCGTGCAGCTGCTCCTGGAGCAGGGTGAAGGCCGCCGCCTCGACCGGGACGACCGCGTCGGAGTCCTCTATGAAGTCACCGAAGTCGGACTCCTCGTCGCCGATCGGCGCCTGGAGCGACACGGGCTCCCGGGCGATCCGCTGGATCTCCAGGACCCGGTCCCCGACGCATCCGGCGGCCGAGGAGACCTCCGCGGTACTCGGTTCGCGCCCGAGCTGCTGGTGGAGCTGGTGCTGTACCCGGACGAGTTTGTTGATCGTCTCGACCATGTGGACGGGGATGCGGATCGTGCGCGCCTGGTCCGCTATCGCCCGGGTGATGGCCTGCCTGATCCACCACGTCGCGTAGGTGGAGAACTTGAACCCCTTGGCGTAGTCGAACTTCTCGACGGCGCGGATCAGGCCGAGGTTGCCCTCCTGGACGAGGTCGAGGAAGAGCAGGCCCCTCCCCATGTACCGCTTGGCGATCGACACGACCAGGCGGAGGTTGGATTCGATCAGGCGCCTCTTGGCCCGCCCTCCCTCCTCCACGAGGACGGCGAGCTCCTCCAGCGAGCACGCGCCGTCGGCGCACGACCGGCGCTGCGCGTACAGGCCGACCTCGACGGCCCTGGCGAGCTCGACCTCCTGCTCGGCGGTGAGCAGCGGCACCCGGCCGATCTCGCGCAGGTACAGGCGCACCAGGTCCGATCCGGAGCGGCGGGCGCCGTCGGGGGGCTGGGCGGCCTCGTCGGGGTCGGAGACCTCGATGCCGATCCGGGCGAGGTGGGCGACCGTCCGGTCCAGCGACTCCGGCGGCGCGTCCAGTCGCTCCAGGGCCGAGGCGACCTCGCTCCGGCTGACCGCCCCGCCACCGGTGTCGGGGAGCAGTCCGGCCACCTGGCGAATGGGCGGCATTTCGTTGGTCGCAACCGTGGGAGACACCATCCCATTGTGCCCTTTCGGGCACCGGAAAAGGGAGAACTACTATTGTCACCCCGGTGCTACATACCGTCCGCCAACTCGTCCTGGAAGGCACGTTTTTCCTGCTGGAGCGCCATGAGTTCGGTCAATACCCGCTGTTGTTCCTCAACCTGGGAACCCGATCCCAGGCGGGACAGCTCTGACCTCAGGTTTGACTCGCGCCGGTTGATGGAATGAGTTCTGATTGTGCTCAGCATTTGCCGCGCGTAATGCTCGTCGAGTTCTCCGTAGAACTCCACCTGCTCGACCGCCAGCCGGGTGAGGAAATCCCGCTGGGTCTCGTTGGGAGCGGCCTCCCGCAGGGCGCTCACCCACGCGGCGGGGTCGTGCGCGGCGGCCACTCCCCCCGCGGCGATGATGAGCTGGAGCACCGCCTTGTGCTGGGGGACGGTGAAGTCCTCGTCGGTGAACTTGTCGAAGCCGACGGCCAGGGACGGGTACTGGAGGGCGATCTTGAGCGCCTGGCGCTCGCGGAGCAGGGACTGGTCGTTCAGGTTGTACGGGGCGTCCTGCGCGTCGGGGGTGGGAACGGGGCGCGCCGCGGGCGCGGCCGTCCGCCCCTCCTGCGCGCCTCCCCGGCGGATGTGCTGGTTGACGCGGCGCAGCACGAAGGACTCGTCCAGGATGCCGAGCCAGCGGTCCAGGTTGGTGCCGTAGAGCCTGCGCACCCCCGCGTTGCGGATGCTGGCGACCACCGGCGCGGCGGCGTCCAGCGCGGCGATGCGGCCCTCGGGCGCGGAGAGGTCGTAGTCCTCGATGACCTTGCGGATCATGAACTCGTACAGGGGCGCGGGGTTGTCGACGAGGTCCGCCACCGCCTGGTCCCCGTGGCGGAGCCGCAGGTCGCAGGGGTCGAGCCCGTCGGGCTGGACGGCCACGAAGGTCTCGGAGGCGAAGCCGTGCTCCTCGGCGAAGGCGCGCACCGCGGCCTTCTGGCCGGCCGCGTCTCCGTCGAACGTGAACACCACCCGGCCGCCCTGGTTGGAGCGGCCCAGGAGCATGCGGCGCAGGATCTTGAGGTGGTCCTCGCCGAAGGAGGTGCCGCACGTGGCGACCGCGGTGGTCACCCCGGCCAGGTGGCAGGCCATGACGTCGGTGTAGCCCTCGACGATGACCGCCTGGCTCTTCTGGGAGATGTCGCGTTTGGCCAGGTCGAGGCCGTACAGCAGCCGCCCCTTGTGGAAGATGGGGCTCTCCGGCGAGTTGAGGTACTTGGGCCCGTCCTCGGCCGGGTCGAGCTTGCGCGCGCCGAAGCCGACGACCTCCCCGGTGACCTCGCGGATGGGCCACAGCAGCCGGTTGCGGAAGCGGTCGTAGGCGCCCCGACGCCCCTGGCTGGCCAGCCCGCCCTCGATCAGCTCCTGGTCGGTGAAGCCCTTGCGTCGCAGGTGCGAGGTGAGGTTCTCCCATCCGGCGGGCGCGTAGCCCAGGCCGAAGTGCTCGGCGTGGACGCGGTTGAAGCCGCGCTCGTCGAGGAAGCGGCGGGCGGTGACGGCCCCGGCGGTGAGGAGCTGCTCGGCGAAGTACTCCGCGGCGGCGCGGTGCGCGTCGAGGAGGCGCTGCCGTTTGCCCGAGTCGTGCCGCGCCGTGCTGCGGCCGCCCTCCTCGTAGCGCAGGGTGACGCCGACCTGCCGGGCGAGCGACTCGACGGCCTCGGCGAAGCTGAGGCTGTCGATCTTCTGCAGGAAGGAGATGGTGTCCCCGCCCTCCCCGCAGCCGAAGCAGTACCAGAGGTTCTTGGAGGGGGTGACGTTGAAGGAGGGGGACTTCTCGTCGTGGAAGGGGCACAGCCCCTTCAGCGAGCCGCCTCCCGCGTTGCGGAGCTGGAGGTACTCGCCGATCACGTCCGCGATGGGCGCGCGTTCGCGTACGAGCGCGATGTCTTCGTCTCTGATCCGGCCTGCCACGGTCCCCAGGGTAGTTCTCCCCCGGGACGTTCCGACCGCCGTCCGGGGCACCGCGGGTTCTCCGGCCGTCCACGCCCCTGACACCGGGGGGTCGGCTCCTCGCCGGTCGGCCCTGGGAGGGTGCGACCACCACCGGTCCAACCGAGGAGGGACGACGCGGTGCCTGGCATCCCCCACCGGCCCGGCCGCACCAGGACGTTGTTCGTCGTGGCCGCCGGAACAGTCATCGTGGCGCTGCTCGCGGCCATCGGCGTGGTCCTGGTCGACCGCGTCCTCGGGGACCGCAGGCCGGTCGAGGGGATCGTCGGGTCGGAGAAGGTCGCGTTCTTCGAGGACGAGCGCGTCGTGGAGAGGTTCGGCGAGCTGGGGTACGAGGTGCGGGTGCGCCCGCGCGGATCGCGCCTGCTGGCGGAGGAGCCCGGCGACGCGGACTTCGTCTCCCCCGGCTCCCGGCACCTGGCCGAGCGCGCCAGGGAGCTCAACGGGGTCACCGCCGAGTACCAGCCGTTCAGCACCCCGATGGTCCTCCTCGCCTACGAGCCGATGGTCCGGGCCCTGGAGGAGGCAGGGGTCGCCCGGCGGGCCGAGGACGGCGCGTGGGAGTTCGACATGGCGGCCTACCTGGAGCTGACGGAGGAGCGGACCCGCTGGCGCGACCTGCCCGGCGACTCGGTGAGCTCCAGCAACCGCAACGAGGTCCTGATCCGGACCACCGACCCGCGCACCTCCAACTCGGCCGCCATGTACGTGGCCGTCCTCTCCTACCTGCTCAACGGCGAGGAGGCCGTGTCCCCGGGCCCGGTGGACCGGGAGATCGTCGACACGCTCTCCCGGCTCTTCCTCGCCCAGGGCCAGCCCCCCGAGTCCTCGCAGCAGCCCTTCGAGCAGTTCCGGGACCTCGGCGCGGGCCACACGCCGCTGGTGTGGGTCTACGAGTCCCAGTACGTCCACGCCATGGTGGAGGGCCCCGCCCCGGCGGACGGCGTGGTGGTGCTCTACCCGGGGCCGACCGTGTACGCCGAGCACACCGTCGTCCCCCTCACCGGGGCGGGCGACGAGGTCGGGCGCCTGCTCACCGGGGACGCGGAGCTCCAGGCGCTGGCGGCCGGCCACGGGTTCCGCACCGAGGACACCCGGCACTTCCAGGACCTGGTGGACGAGCACGGCCTCTCCGTCCGCACGCAGGTCGCCGACGTGGTCCACCCGCCCGCCTACGAGGCCCTGGAGTCCCTGCTGACCGGTATCGAGGACGCCTACACGAGCAGCGGGATGCGTCCGCCCGCGGACGACGGGGAGGACACGGGCCGCGCCGGCGGAGGCGCGGCGGCGGGAGGGGCGGGATGAGGTCCCCGACGGCTTCCGCGGCGGGCGCCGCGGCCCTGGCCCTGGTCCTGGCGGCCGGGGCGTGCACGGTCCCGGGCGGGTCCGCGGACACCCTGAGGGTGCTGGCGGGCAGCGAGATCGCCGACCTGGAACCCCTGCTGGAGGAGGTCTCCGAGCGGACCGGCGTGACGGTGGAGCTGGACTACACCGGCACCCTGGACGGACTCGCCCGGGTGGCCGGGGGCGACACCGACGGGTACGACGCCGTCTGGTTCGGCTCGAACCGCTACCTGCACCTGGACGGGGGCGGCAGGACGGCCGTGCACACCGAGACCCCCGTCATGGTCTCCCCCGTGGTCCTGGGCGTGACCGGGTCGCGCGCGGACGAGCTGGGGTGGACCGGCGGCGCGGAGGTGACCTGGGCGGACGTGAGCAGGGCGGTCGCGGAGGAGGGTCTGACCTACGGGATGACCCACCCCGGCGCCTCCAACTCCGGCTTCTCGGCGCTGATCGGCGTGGCCTCGGCCCTGGCCGACACGGGCACCGCCCTGGAGAGCCGGGACGTGGAGAGGGTCCGCCCGGAGCTGGAGGAGTTCTTCGGGGGCCAGGAGGTCACCGCGGGCTCGTCCGGATGGCTGTCGGAGGCGTTCGAGCGGCGCGCCCGCGAGGGGCGGCCGGTGGACGGCCTGATCAACTACGAGTCGGTGCTGCTGTCGCTGAACGCCTCCGGCGCGCTGGAGGAGCCGCTCGCGCTGGTGCACCCCGCGGACGGCGCGGTGACGGCCGACTACCCGCTGACACTGCTGGCGGACCCCTCGGAGGACGCCGTGTCCGCGTACGGGCGCCTGGTCGAGGACCTGCTGTCGGGCCCGACCCAGCAGCGGATCGCCGACGACACGTGGCGCCGCCCGGTCTCCCCGGACGCGGTGCTGCGGGCGCAGGTCCCGCCCCTGGTGGAGCTGCCGTTCCCCGCCCACAGGCAGGTGGTGGACGACCTGGTCGCCGACTACGTCGGCGTCCTGCGCCGTCCGGCGCGCACCGTGTACGTGCTGGACGTGTCGGGATCGATGGAGGGCGAGCGCATCCGTGAGCTGCGGTCGGCGCTGGTGGCCCTGACGGGGGCGGACGGCGGGTCCCTGGCCCGGCGGACGCAGGCGTTCCAGGAGCGGGAGGAGATCACGCTGCTGCCGTTCGCCACCGAGCCCGGTGAGCCGCGCACGTTCGTGATGGAGCCGGGGTCCGCGGACGCGGTCGCGGAGGACGTGGCGGAGGAGGTCCGGTCCCTGGAGGCCGACGGCGAGACGGCCACCTACGACGCGCTGCGGGAGGCGTACGCTCTGCTGGAGGGCGGTTCCGGCGACCACCTGACGTCGGTGGTGCTGATGACCGACGGCGAGGTGAACCTGGGTTCGGACCTGGAGGACTTCCGGCTCTCCCTGGAGGGGCTGTCGCCGGAGGCGGCGGCCGCGCCCGTCTTCACGGTGCTGTTCGGCGACTCGGACGAGTCGGAGATGTCGAGCGTCGCCGAGGTGACGGGCGGCCGGGTCTTCGACGCCCGCGAACAGGACCTCGAACAGATCTTCCGGGAGATCCGCGGCTACCAGTAGGGCCGGCGGGGCGGCGCCCTCGGCCGCTGTCGGCGGCGGCCCGGCGGGGCGCCGTGCGGGGAAGCGGTCCGCTCCCCCGCACGGCGGGTCCTCAGGGCCCCGCGCGGACACCTCCCTCCCCGGACGGGGACGGGTCGTCCGCCTTCGGGCCGGCTCCCCGGGCCGTCCCGCCCGGGGGCCTCACGTCGAGGGTGCGCCCCACGGTGACGCGGCGCTTGTTGTAGATGTCGAACGCCACCGCGAGCAGCAGCACCAGGCCCTTGATGAGCTGCTGCCAGTCCACGCCGAGACCGATCAGCGACATGCCGTTGTTGAGCACGCCCATGACCAGGGCCCCGACCACGGCCCCGACGACGGTGCCCACGCCCCCGGCGGCGGACGCCCCGCCGATGAAGGCCGCGGCGATCGCGTCCAGCTCGAACATGGTCCCCGCGCCCGGAGTGGCCGCGTTGAGCCGTCCCGTGAACACGAGGCCGGCGAGGGCGGAGAGCACGCCCATGTTGACGAACACCCAGAACGTGGTGCGGCGCGTCCTGATCCCCGACAGCGCCGCGGCCTGTTCGCTGCCCCCGACGGCGTACACGCGGCGGCCGGCGGTCGTGGACCGCATGACGAACGAGTAGCCGGCGATGAGGGCGACCAGCAGCAGCCCCACGAGGGGGAGCCCGTTGTACTGGGCCAGCACGTAGGCGAACACCATGATGACCGCGGCGGTCACCGCCGAGACCAGCACCGTGACCGCGGTCGGCGCCGTGGGCAGCTCGTGCCTGAGGTCGCGCGCCCGCGAACGCCACTGGATCCACACCACGGCCGCGGCGCCGGCCGCGCCCAGCAGGAGGGTCGGCAGGTGCAGGCCCAGGACCTCGACGTCGGGCAGGAAGCCGCTCGCCATGTTCCGCAGCGAGGTGGGCAGCGGGGCGATGGACTCCCCGCCCAGCACGGCCAGGGTCGCCCCGCGGAAGACGAGCATCCCGGCGAGGGTCACGATGAACGCGGGCACGCGCACGTACGCGACCCAGAACCCCTGCCAGGCGCCGATGAGGGCGCCCAGGAGCAGTGCCGCGGGGACGACCACGACCGTGGGCAGCCCCCACGACGTGAGCATGATGGCCGAGACCGCGCCCGTGAACGCCACCACCGAGCCGACCGACAGGTCGATGTGCCCGGTGACGATGACCAGCATCATCCCGATCGCCAGGATCAGGATGTAGGAGTTCTGCATGATCAGGTTGGTGACGTTGAGCGGGGTCAGCAGCAGCCCCCCGGTGAGGATCTGGAACAGCACGATGATCGCCACCAGGGCGACGGCCATGCCGTACTGCCGCGCGTTCGCCCGTATCAGGGTCGTGGCGAGTGTCAACGGACGGGTGGTCATCGCGGGCTCCTCGGGTCGGTCCGGTCCTGGTCGCCGGTCCGTGTCATGAGTCTCATGAGGGTCTCCTGGTCGGCCTCCTCGCCCGGGACCTCGCCGGTGATCCGGCCCTCGCACAGGGTGAGGATCCGGTCGCACATGCCGAGGAGCTCGGGGAGCTCCGAGGAGATGAACAGCACGCACGCGCCCTCGGCGGCGAGCCTGCGCACGATCAGGTAGATCTCGTACTTGGCCCCGACGTCGATGCCCCGGGTGGGCTCGTCGAGGATGAGCAGCTCGGGGCGCGTGAACAGCCACTTGCCGAGCACGACCTTCTGCTGGTTGCCGCCGCTGAGGGTGCGCACCGCCTGGGTGGTGCCGTGGCTGCGGACGCGCATCCGCTCGCTCATGCGCGCCGCCTCCACCGCCTCCAGCCCGGGGTCGAGGACCCCGCGGGAGGAGACCCGGTCCAGGGCCGCCATGGTGGTGTTGTGGCGGATGTCGTCGTCCAGGATGAGCCCGAGCGTCTTGCGGTCCTCGGGGACGTAGGCGACGCCGCCGCGGATCGCGGCGGCCACGGTGCCGGTGTCCAGCTCCTCCCCGTCCTTGGTCAGGCTGCCCCTGACACGGCGCCCGTAGGAGCGGCCGAACAGGTTCATGGCGAACTCGGTGCGCCCCGCGCCCATGAGCCCGGCGAGCCCGACGACCTCCCCGCGCCGCACGGTGAGGCCGACCCCGTCGACCATGAGCCGCCCCGGCTGGGTCGGGTGCGCCACCGTCCAGTCGCGGACCTCGAAGCGTGTCCCTCCGATCTCGCCGACCCGCTCGGGGTAGCGCTGGTCCAGGTCGCGGCCGACCATCCCCCGGATGATGCGGTCCTCGTCGACGGAGGGCGTCCCGTCCTCGCCCCGCTCCACGGCCAGGGTCTCCACGGCGCGGCCGTCCCTCAGGATGGTGATCTCGTCGCTGACCCGGACGACCTCGCCGAGCTTGTGCGAGATGAGGATGCAGGTCACCCCCTCGTCCCGGAGCCCGAGGAGCAGGTCCAGGAGCCGGTCGCTCTCCACCTCGGTCAGGGCGGAGGTCGGCTCGTCGAGGATGAGCAGCCGCACCCGCTTGGCGAGCGCCTTGGCGATCTCCACGAGCTGCTGCGCGCCCACGCTGAGGGCCGACACCGGCGTGGTGGGCGCCTCGTCGAGGCCGACCCGCCGCAGGAGTGCGCGCGCCTCGGCGTGGGTGGCCCCCCAGTCGACGACGCCGCGCCGGGCCCTCTCGTGGCCGAGGAAGATGTTCTCTCCGACCGACAGCTGGGGGACGAGCGCCAGCTCCTGGTGGATGATGGCGATCCCGGCGCGCTCGCTGTCGGCGACCCCCGCGAAGGCGCAGGGGTCGCCGTCGACGAGGATCTCGCCGTCGTAGGAGCCCGCCGGGTGGACCCCGCTGAGCACCTTCATCAGCGTGGACTTCCCGGCGCCGTTCTCGCCCATGAGGGCGTGGACGCTCCCGTGTCCGACGCTCAGCGACACACCGTCCAGGGCGCGCACGCCGGGGAACTCCTTGCGGATGTCGCGCATCAGCAGCAGTGGCCTGCCGGTGGGGGCCGGTCGTGTCTGCGTCTCGCTCATTCGAGGTCGGACTCCTCGTAGTAGCCGCTGCCGACCAGTTCCTCCTCGTAGTTGTCGATGTCCACCGACACCGGCTCGAGCAGGAAGGCGGGGACCACCTTGACCCCGTTGTCGTAGCTCTCGGTGTCGTTGACCTCGACGTCCTCCTCGGCGAGGAGGGACTCGACCATGTCGACCGTCTGGGCGGCCAGGGCCCGGGTGTCCTTGAAGACGGTCTGGGTCTGCTCGCCCGCGATGATCGACTTGACCGAGGACACCTCGGCGTCCTGGCCGGTGATGACGGGCAGGGGCCTGTCCCCGCTCCCGTAGCCGACCGCCCTCAGGGACTCGATCACGCCGAGGCTGATGCCGTCGAAGGGCGACAGGACGGCGTCCACCTCCTCGTCGGAGTAGTGGGCGCTGAGGAGGTTGTCCATCCGGGCCTGGGCGACGGCGCCGTCCCAGCGCTCGGTGGAGATCTGGTTCATGGAGGTCTGCCCGCTGCGGACGACCAGCGTCTCGTCGTCGATGTAGGGCTGGAGCACGGCCATCGCGCCGTCGTTGAAGAAGAAGGAGTTGTTGTCGTTGAGCGGACCGCCGAACAGCTCGATGTCGAAGGGCCCCTCCTCGTTCTCCAGGTCGAGGGCGTCGACGATGTAGTCGCCCTGGAGCTCGCCGACCCGGAGGTTGTCGAAGGTGGCGTAGTAGTCGACGTGCTCGCTGTCGAGGATGAGGCGGTCGTAGGCGATCACGGGGATGTCGTTGTCCGCCGCCATGTCGAGGACGTCGCCCAGGGCGGCGCCGTCGATCGCGGCGATCACCAGGACGTCGACGCCCCGGGTGATCATGTTCTCGATCTGGGAGATCTGGTCCTGCACCACGTCCTCGGCGAACTGGAGGTCGGTGCCGAAGCCGCGCTCCTCGAACTCCTCGACCATGTTGGCGCCGTCGGCGATCCAGCGCTCCGACGACTGGGTGGGCATGGAGATGCCGATGGTTCCGGCCTCCCCCTCGGGGCGGGCGGCGTCCCCTACGCCGCCGCAGGCGGTGAGCAGGAGCGACGCCCCTATGACTGCCAGGGCCGGGAGGGCCCTCCGGTGGTCTCGCATGTACTGGTTCCTCTTCCTTCCGGTGGGGGGTGGTCGCCGTTCAGCGGCGGCCGGTGGACAGGGTGACGACGGACCAGGAGACGGGGGGCAGCGTGAGGCCGAGCCGTCCGCCCTCCAGGCGCGCGTCCTTGTTGGGCGAGGGGGTGACCCGGTCGGGGTCGGCCATGCTGTTGGCCGCGTAGGCGTCGGCGTCGGCGAGGGTGAGCGCCGAGGTGACGCCGACCGGGGCGAGTCCGCGCAGGTCGGCGTCGAGGGCGACCGGCTGGTCGACGGAGCGGTTGACGACGAACAGCGCGGCGGCGCCGGTCGCCTCGTCGTGGGTGACGGCGGCGTCGACCACGGGCACCCCGCCGTACCTGGCGGTGTCCTGGAGGGGCGCGGCGACCTCTGCGCGCAGTACCCGGCCGGAGGCGGACGCGGCGGTGAGCGCGAACGGGTGGAAGATGGTCTGCCGCCAGGCCGGTCCGCCCGGCTCCGTCATGATCGGGGCGATGACGTTGGCGAGCTGCGCCTGGCTGGCGGAGGTGACGCGGTCGCTGTGCCGGAGGAGGCTGATGAGCATGTTGCCGACCACGACGGCGTCGGCGACGTTGTACCGGTCCTCGATGACGCGGGGGGCGGTCCTCCAGTCGTCGGCGGGCTGGACCTCGGCCAGCGCCCGGTGGCGGCTCAGGTACCAGACGTTCCACTCGTCGAAGGAGAGCTGGATGCGCTTCGTGTCGCGCAGCCTGGCCCCGACGGCGTCCGCGGTGGAGGCGACCGAGTCGATGAAGTGGTCCATGTCGGCGACCGAGCCCAGGAAGCTGGCCAGGTCGCCGTCGTGCTCCTCGTAGTAGGCGTGCAGGGAGATGTGGTCGACGACGTCGTAGGCCTCCTCCAGGACGGTGGCCTCCCACGCCCCGAAGGTCGCCATGCCCGAACCGGAGCTGCCGCACACGACGAGTTCGAGGTCGCGGTCCGCCATCCTCATGGCGCGGGCGACCTGCGCGGCCTTGCGCCCGTAGGAGCGGGCGTCCAGGTGGCCGATCTGCCAGGGCCCGTCCATCTCGTTGCCCAGGCACCACATGCGGATGTCGTGGGGGTCGGGGTGTCCGTGCTCGGCGCGCAGGTCGGACAGGTGGGTGCCGCCGGGGTGGTTGGCGTACTCCAGCAGGTCCAGGGCCTCCTGGAGCCCCCGGGAGCCGAGGTTGACCGCCATCATGGGTTCGATGCCGAGCCGTCCGCACCACGTCGCGAACTCGTTCAGCCCGAACTGGTTGGTCTCCAGGCTGTGCCAGGCGAGGTCGCGGCGGACGGGTCTGCGGTCCTTGGGACCGACACCGTCCTCCCACCGGTAGCCGGAGACGAAGTTGCCGCCGGGGTAGCGCACGGTGGTGACGCCCAGCTCGCGGACGAGGTCGGCGACGTCGCCGCGGAAGCCGTCCGCGTCGGCCGTGGGGTGGCCGGGTTCGTAGAGACCGGTGTAGACGCAGCGGCCCATGTGCTCGACGAACGAGCCGAAGGTCCGTCGGTGGACCGGGGCGACGGTCTGGGCGGGGTCGGCGGTCAGGGAGGCGTGGAGCATGGGCTTCCTTCGGAGTGGGGGGTCATCCCTTGATCCCGGCGCCGGCGACGCCGGTGACGATGTTCTTCTGGAAGAGCAGGAACACGAGGAGGAGTGGAACCGCTCCCAGGACGGCCGAGGCCATGACCTGGGCGTACTGCACCCCGTACTGCCCGGCGACGGTGCCGAGCCCCACGGGGAGCGTCATCATCTCCGGGTCGGTCGTCACGATGAACGGCCACAGGAAGTTGTTCCAGGCGCCGATGAAGGTGAAGATGCCGACCGCGGTGAGGACCGGTCGGGACAGGGGCAGGACGACGCTCCACAGGATGCGCGCCGGACCGGCCCCGTCCATCCGCGCCGCGTCCTCGTACTCGCGGGGGACGGCGTCGAAGAACCGCTTGAGGATGAACACGAACACCGGCGCGACCACCTGCGGCAGGGCGACGCCCCAGTAGGTGTCCACCAGGCCGAGCTGGGTCATCAGGACGAACTGCGGCACGATCAGGGTCTGCGGCGGGATGAGGATGCCCCCGATGACCAGTGCGAACAGCCACCCCCGGCCCCGGAAGTCGAACCGGCTGAACCCGTAGGCGGCCAGCACGCACAGGACCAGGGTGAGCACCGTGACGATCACGGTGGTCACGGTGGAGTTGACGGCCCAGCGGACGAGGTCGCCCCGGGCCAGCACCAGCCGGTAGGCCTCCAGCGTGGGCTCGGCGATCGACCAGGTGACCGGCAGGAGCGTCGTCTCCCCCTCGGGCTTGAGCGAGGTGTCGATCGCCCACAGCAGCGGGAGGAGCCAGGCGAGCGCCGCCAGGGCGGCGACCGTGTACAGGGCGGCGGAGCCCACGGTGACGCGGGGGAGCCGCCTGCGGGGGGCGGGGCCGCGGGTGCTCGGCCGTCCGGCGGGGGGCCGGGTCGCCAGGGGCCGGGCTGCGGAGGGCGGGACTGAGGGGGGTCGGGCTGCGGCCATGGCGTCAGGCCTCCTTCCGGGAGAAGAGGCGGAACTGGGCGACGGAGGCCGCGATGACGATGACCATGAAGACGTAGGCCATCGACGAGGCCAGGCCGATGCGGAGCCCGACGAACCCGGAGTCGTAGATGTACTGGATGGCGGTGCGGGTGGCGAAGTTCGGGCCGCCCGACGTCATCAGGTAGATCTGCTCGAACACGCGGAGCGACCCGATCAGCTGGAGGACCGCGATCAGTGCGGTGGTGCGCGCCAGCAGCGGGAGCGTGATGCGGCCGATCCGCTGCCAGGCCCCGGCCCCGTCGATGGCCGCCGCCTCGTAGACGTCCCCGGGGATCGACTGCATGGCTGCCAGGTAGAGCAGGTAGTTGAACCCGACCTGCCACCAGGCGGTGGCGACGACCACGGAGACCATCGCGGTGCCCTCGCCGAAGAGCCACTCGGGGCCCTCCACGCCGATCCGGCCCAGCATGCCGTTGAACAGGCCGAGGCTGGGGTTGTACATCCAGCCCCAGATGAGCGTCATGACCGCGACCGGGAGCACGAACGGGGCGAAGAAGCCGAACCTCAGGAACCAGCCCAGTTTGCGGGCGTGGTCGGTCAGCAGGGCCAGGGCGAGGGCGAGGGCCACCATCAGCGGCACGCTGAGCACTGTGAAGACCAGCGTGTTCCACAGCGACTCCCACATCGCGGGGTCGGTGAGGCTCTCGGCCCAGTTCTCCAGGCCGACGAAGGAGGTCGGCCCGCCGGCCAGGCTGCGGTCGGTGAAGGTGTAGCCGAACCCGACGATCGCGGGCCAGAGCAGGAACACCAGGTAGAAGGCGAGGAAGGGCAGTACGAACCAGAGCCCGGTCCGGGCGGCGGGTCGGCGCCGCACGTCGGGGAGGTCCGGCCGGCCGCCCGGCGGGGCCGCCGGGGCACGAGTGGTCACGGGGTTCCTCCCTACACCGGTGAGGGGACGGCGATCAGGGTGCGGATGGCCCCCTTGAGCTGGTCCAGGGCCTGTTCGGGGGTCTGGGTGCCCTGGTGGAGGGTGGTCAGCGGGCCGGTGGCCTCCTCCTGGAGGCGCCCGGCCGAACCGCTGAACCAGGCCTGCGGCTCGAACTGGACGTTCTCGGCGGCCTCGGCGTACTCCGACTGGGGGTGCAGGGCGTCGTAATCGTCGCTCTCCACCACCGGCAGGTAGGCGGGGATGTGTCCTCCGGCCGCCCAGGTGATGCTGTGGCGCAGCATCCAGGCGGCGTACCCGACGGCGGCGCGGGTGCGCTCGGGGTCCCTGTCGCGCTGGTGGGGAAACACGTAGCAGTGCGAGTCGCCGCGGGTGCGGTTGTTGCCGAACACCGCCGGGAACTGGGTCGCGGTGAACTCCGTGCCCGCGGCCTCCAGGGTGGGGATCTCCCAGTTGCCGTGGATCATCAGCCCGGCCTGGCCGTTGGCGAGGTTGGCCGCCGTGTCGGCGAGCATGGAGTGCCTCGGCGACAGCCCCTCCTCGGAGAGCCGGTACATGACCTCCATGGCGGCCAGCGCCTTGTCGTCGTCCAGCTCGAAGTCGTCCTCGCCGATGACGAGGTCGCCGTCCTGCTGGCGGTAGAGCGCCCAGAAGTTGGGCCAGGGGGCCCAGGTGTCGACGGACAGGCCGTACTCCCCGGTCGCGCCCTGGATCTCGCGGAGCAGGTCGAGGTAGCCGTCCAGCCCGGAGACCTCGACGAGCCGGTCGTCGGCGTCGAGCACGCCCGCCCTGCGGCACACGTCGAGGTTGACGAACTGGATGAGCACGTGGGTGTCGATGGGGATCGCGTACAGCTCCCCGTCGAAGAAGCACTTCTCCCAGATCCGCGGGAGCACCACCGTGTCGTCGATCCCCGCCTCCGCGAGCATCACGGGGTCGATCGGGTCGAGGAGCCGCCCGGGCGCCAGGCTCTCCAGCCGGGACACGTGCACGGTGGCGATGTCCGCGCCGCGCCCGCCCGCGGCGCCCATCGCGACCTTGGTGTAGAAGGGGGAGCCCCACGTGAAGGTGGTGGCCCGGAAGTCGACGTCGGGATGCTCGCGTACGTAGGCGTCGTGCATCTCGATCATCCGCATGCCGTCCCCGCCCGCGAACAGGTTCCACTGGCGCAGGCGGGTCCTGCCGGAGAGCAGGGCCGGGGAGGGGCCGCACCCGGCGGCGGCCAGGCCCGCGGCGGCGAGGGCTCCGGCGGCGAAGGCCCGGCGGCCGGGGCCGCGCGGGGCCGGGTGTTCGGGGGGGACGGGGGGTTCGGGGGGTCGGACGCGCATGGTGTTCTCCTTGCGCCGGGGGGTGGGGAGGGCCCGGTGGGCCCTCCCCGGGAAGCGGGCGCCTCGGCGCCGCGGGTTCCGGGTCAGACCCGGACGTACTCGATGCCGGCGAGCGAGCAGAGGACCTTCCAGTCCTCGGCCCTCGCGCCGGTGTTCATGACCATGTGGTGGGTGCCGCCGGACCTGAGCCAGGCGTCCATGCACGACCGCACGCCCGTCTCCGGGCGGAACTGTCCGTAGGGCATCTCCAGCGACGGCAGCCCGGGCGCGTCGATCACCTCGCCCTCCGCGACCACCAGGCGGAAGTCCTCGCCGCCGAGGAAGACCAGGGAGGCGAGGGTCGCGGGGCCCGGCCGGTAGCGGAAGACGATGGTGGGCGGGTCGTCGAGGCCGCCGATCCCCAGGGGGCGCTTGATCAGCCGGACGGGCTCGTCCTCGCGCGCGATCCGCCAGTTCCCCTCGCCCATGTGGCTCATGAGGACGGAGTCGCTGGGGAAGTCCATGGCGTACATCTCGGTGAAGTGGCCGTCCCCCGCGAGCTGGTGCCCGGCGTAGACGATCGAGGCGGCCAGCACGTCGCCCTCGCCGGCGAACCCGTACCCCTTGGCCATCAGGGTGGAGGCCGCGGCCATCGGCAGCCGCGCGAAGCGGCCGTCCTCGCCGATGGCGTCGAAGTGGGTGGAGTAGGCGCCGGCGCCCCGCTCCTCCAGCAGCCTCTCGATGCCCAGCTGCATGCGGGCGTGGTCCTCGCGCTCCTCCTTCGAGAGGCGTCCGTCCACCTCGAAGGCCCCGTCCTCCCAGGCCATGAGGTCCGCGACCTCCTCCCCCGGGATCTCGGCCATCGTCCGGTGGAGGGAGCCCGGCGCGATGACCTCGACCTCCGGCCCGAGCTTGCGCAGCAGCGAGCTCTCGTCCACCCGGGCGTCGCCCATGCCGTTCATGGGATAGCCGAACACGCCGACCCGGAGGCCGCGCAGCGCCGTGACCGCGCGGGCCGCCCTGGCCCAGCGGTCGATCCTCCCGGCGAACTCGGGGCTCTGCCACTCGCCGGTGACGACCTCGAAGGGGAGCCCCGCGCGCACCATCGCGTTGGCGGTGTCCTGGGCGCCGTGGATGCCCTGGTTGTAGGTCATGTCGTCCATGTCCCAGGACGGGGAGACCGCGGGGTCGGGCTGGATGTTGGCCAGGGCGATCGGCAGCCGGGCCCCGCCGAACATGCGGGTGACGCGGAGGGAGGGCCCGTAGGTGAGCATGACCACGAGGACCCCGTCGAGGTCCGCGTCCTCGAACGCGCGCATCGCGCGCTCCGCGTCCGCGCGTCCGCGCGCCGGAGGGGCCACGGTCCACTCGGCGACGCCGGAGAGCTTCTCGGCGACCCGGCCCGCGTAGGCGGCCTGGTGCTCGGTGATGCCGGGGATCATGTCGTCGTAGAGGGGCTGCATGATGCCGAGGAGGCCGATACGGGGCGCACGGGTCCCGACGGGCGCGTGGGCGGCGGCCGGGGGCGTGGGAAGGGGCACGATCGTTCCTTACTGGCCGTAGACGTTCTGGTACCGGTCGTGGAGCGCGTCGATGTGCTCCTGGGGCAGGCGTTCGAGGGGGCCGCCCTGGCGGGCGATGTGGACGGTGCGCGCGACGTCCTCGCACATCACCGCGGCCTTGACCGCGGCGCGGGCGGAGGCGCCGACCGTGAACACGCCGTGGCCGCGCATGAGGACGGCCGGGGAGCGGTGGCCCCGGAGGGTGGCGACCACCGCCCTGCCGATCTCGTCGCCGCCGATGAGGGCGAACGGTCCCACGGGGATGTCGCCGCCGAACTCGTCGGCCATCGCCGTGATGACGCACGGGATGGGCTCCCCCCGTGCGGCCCAGGCCGTCGCGTACGCGCTGTGGGTGTGCGCGACCCCGCCGACGTCGGGGCGCGCGCGGTAGACGTGGGCGTGGGAGGCGGTGTCGCTGGACGGGGACCGGCCCCCCTCGACCACCCGGCCGTCCAGGTCGCAGACGACCATGTCGGCGGGGGCCAGGTCGTCGTAGGAGACCCCGCTGGGCTTGATCACCATGAGGTCGGCGCCGGGGACGCGGGCGGAGACGTTGCCGCTGGTCCACGTGACCAGTTTCCAGCGGGGCAGTTCGGCGTGCAGCGCGCACAGGTGCTCGCGCAGGCGCTCCACCTCCGCCCGGTGCTCGTCGGGGACGGTGCGGGCCGTGTCGGCGGTCATCGTGTTCCCTCCTCGGTGCCGTTCCCCGCGGTGGCCAGGGTGGCGTTGCGGATGGCCCGGAGGCGGCGCAGGCTCTGGCTGCCGCCCCGGCCGAAGTGGTCGTGGAGCTCGGTGTAGACCTCGAAGAGGTCGTCGTAGGCCGCCGCCCTGGCGGGATCGGGGTCGACGGTCTCCTCCCGGACCCGGCCCATGGCGGCCGACGCCGCGTGGATGTCGGGGTGGGCGCCGGCCGCGACGGCCGCGTGGATGGCGGACCCCACGGCGCAGCTGTACTCGGAGGCGACCAGCCTGATCGGGCGGTCGAGCACGTCGGCGTAGACCTGGAGCACGAACGGGTTGCGGACCATGCCGCCGCCCACCGTGAAGTCCTCGACCGGGACCCCGGCGGCCTCGAAGGCCCCGATGATCGTGCGCGTGCCGAAGGCCGTGGCCTCGACCAGGGCCCGGTAGACCTCCTCCGGCCTGGTGGCCAGGGTCATCCCGACGAGCACGCCGGACAGGTCGTGGTCGACCAGGACCGAGCGGTTGCCGCTGTGCCAGTCCAGGGCGACGAGGCCGTGACCCCCGACAGGCGCCCCCGAGGCCCGCTCGGAGAGCAGGTCGTGGACGGAGAGGCCGCGTTCGCGGGCCTCCTCGTGGTAGGCGGGCGGCACGTGGGAGTCGGCGAACCAGGCGAAGATGTCGCCGACGCCGCTCTGGCCCGCCTCGTAGCCCCAGGCGCCGGGGGTGATGCCGCCGAGCGCCAGCCCGCACATGCCGGGGACCTCGGCGAGGACGTCGGAGTTCATGACGTGGCAGGTGCTGGTGCCCATGATGGCGAGCATCCGGCCGTTGCCGGTCGTCCGGGCCGTGGCAGCGGTGACGTGCGCGTCGATGTTGCCGACCGCGACGGGCAGCCCCTCGGGCAGGCCCGTCCAGGCCGCGGCCCGGGCGGTGAGGCCGCCCGCGCGCTCGCCCAGCTGGGAGAGGGGGTGGGCGAGCTTGTCCCGGACGAAGCCGGCGAAGCGCGGGTCGAGGGCGGCCAGGAACTCCGCGGAGGGCCAGGCGCCGTCCTGGTGGATGCCCTTGTACCCGGCGGTGGCGACGTTGCGGGTCTCGCGTCCGCACAGTTCCCAGACGATCCAGTCGGCGGCCTCGATCCAGCGGTCGGCGCGCGCGTACGCCTCGGGGTCCTCCCGCAGGACCTGGAGCGCCTTGGCGAACTGCCACTCCGAGGAGATCCGGCCGCCGTAGCGGGCGAGCCACGTCTCCCCCCGCTTCTCGGCGAGGGCGTTGATCTCGTCCGCCTCCGGCTGGGCGGCGTGGTGGCGCCACAGCTTGGGCCACGCGTGCGGGCGCCCGGCGAGGTCGGGGAGCTCGCACAGCGGAGTCCCGTCCGCGGTCACGGGCAGGACCGTGCAGGAGGTGAAGTCGGTGCCGATGCCGACCACCTGCCCGGGGTCGGCGCCGGAGGCCCGCAGCGCCTCCGGCACGGCCGTGCGCAGGACCTCGCGGTAGTCCTCGGGGCACTGGAGCGCGGTCTCGGGGGCCAGCGGCCCGGAGGAGGCGGGCAGGTGCTCCGTGATGACGCCGTGCCGGTAGGTGTGGGCGGCGGAGCCGAGTTCGGCCCCGTCGGCCACCCGGACGACGACGGCCCGGCCGGAGAGGGTCCCGAAGTCGACGCCGATGACGACCGCGTCGGGGGACGGCTTGTTGTTAGCGTTAACATTCTCGCGCACAGGGGGTTCCTTCCGTGGAGGAGGCGCGTGGAACGGGCGGTCAGGGGGGAGGCGGCCCGCTGCTGCCCCGCTGCCTCAGTTCCGCCGGGACCACGCGTCTCCCGGCCCCGGCGGGGTCGGCCGAGCCGGTGCGGCCCGCCCCGATCTCGCCGAGGAGCAGCGCCAGGCTCTCCCGGCCGACCTGGGCGAAGTCCTGGTACACGGTGGACAGGGACGGCGTGAGGTACTCCGCCTCGGGGATGTCGTCGAAGCCGACGACGCTGACGTCGCCCGGCACGCCCAGCCCCGCCTCGTGCAGGGCGCGCAGGACCCCTATGGCCATCTGGTCGTTGCCCACGAAGATCGCGGTCACCCGCTCCCCCGCGGCCCTGCGCCCCACCAGGGCGCGGCCGAGGTCGTAGCCGGACCGGGGGCTCCAGTCGCCCTGGAGCGGTTCCGGGACCGGCGCGCCCGCCTCCTCCAGGGCCCGGCGCCATCCGAACGCGCGGGCCTCGGACTCCAGCCAGAGCGGGTCCCCCTCGATGTGGTGGACCGTGTGGTGGCCGAGCGCCAGGAGGTGGCGGACGGCCTCCTCGGCCCCCTGGACCTGGTCGACGCAGACGACCGGGAGGCCGGAGCCCTCGCCGCCCTCGACGGCGACCAGCGGCAGGGGCCCGGGCAGCGAGGCGAGGGCGTCGACCAGGCCCCTCTGCGGGGCGATGGCGATGCAGCCCTCGACGGACTGCTGGATCAGGAAGTCGGCCGCGGCGACGACGCCGGCCGGCGACACGTCGTCGAGGCTGACCATGCTCAGGAAGTAGCCGGCCTCGCGCGCGGCCCGCTCGATCCCCGCCAGGGTCTGCGCCGGGCCGAAGAGGGTGGTGTCGAAGGCGAGGACGCCGAGCACGTTGGTGCGGCGGGTGACCAGGGCCCGCGCCGTGGAGTTGCGGTGGTAGCCGAGTTCGTCGATCGCCCTCTGCACCCGCAGGACGGTCTCCTGGCGGACGTTGGGGTGGCCGTTGATGACGCGGGACACCGTCTGGTGGGAGACACCGGCCAGTCTGGCGACGTCCGCCATGACGGGGGTGCGGCCACCGGGGGGGTTCACCTGAACGACACCTCCGGGAATCTCAGGGGAAATGTGACGCGGACAACATTGTTAGCGTTAACATACGAGGCGTCAACCCCCCTGCCCGACCGAATCGTCGGCGAGGCCCCCGTCGGGAGCCCGCAGGCCCTTCCGCCCCGGAGGCACCCCGGCCCTCCGGGACCCCTCTCCCTTCAGCCCACCAGACGGGAGTGCAGCGCCGTCGCGGAGGTGTCGGTGAGCGAGGCGACCTGGTCGACGACCACGCGCAGCGCGGCCGCGTCGCCGGACGCCTCGGTGAAGGCCGCGCGGAACTGCGGGTCGAGGCCGTCGGGGGCGCTCTTCCAGAGTGCGCCGACGAGCTCGGTGATGAGGCGGCGCTCCTCCGCCTGGTAGGCGATGGCCTCGACGCGGGACATCACGAAGTGGGCGGCGACCGCCTTGAGCAGCGCGCACTCCAGGAGGGCCCGGCGGGGCACGACCAGGTCGGCGCCGTAGCGCGTGAGCCGCCCCTGGCCGTGGGCGGCGCGGGTGGCGTGCTCGGCCGCCCTGCAGAAGCGGCCGATGAGTTCGCTGGTGAGGTTCTTGAGGGCGGCGAGCGAAGCGAGGTCCCCGGTGAACTCGCTCGGCCACACGGGCGCCGCCAGGAGTTCGGCGAACACGTGGTGCAGCTCGGCGGGGTCGGCGTCGCAGTAGTAGGCCGCGGCGAGCCGGACGACCTCGGCGCGCTCGTCGGTACCGCGCAGGGCGGCCATGTCGACGAGCCCGGCGTGCAGGGCGTCCTCGACGTCGTGGACGGAGTAGGCCACGTCGTCGGCCCAGTCCATGACCTGCGCCTCGAAGCAGGTGCGGCCGGGGGGCGCCCCCCGGCGCAGCCAGGCGAAGGTCTCCGTGTCGTCGGGGTAGCAGTTGAACTTGTGGGTGTCGGGCCCCTCGCCCCGGAGCCACGGGTACTTGACGGTGGCGTCCAGGGTGGCGCGGGTGAGGTTGAGCCCCGCGCTGAGCCCGTCGGGGTCGATGATCTTGCCCTCCAGCCGGATGAGCAGGCGCAGGCTCTGGGCGTTGCCCTCGAACCCGCCGCAGGCGGCGGCGGCCTCGTCCAGGGCCCGTTCGCCGTTGTGCCCGAACGGGGGGTGCCCGAGGTCGTGGGAGAGGCAGGCCGCCTCGACCAGGTCCGGGTCGCAGCCCAGCGCCTGGCCGAGTTCGCGGCCGATCTGCGCGCACTCCAGCGAGTGGGTGAGGCGGGTGCGCGGGAAGTCGCTCACCCCCGGCTGGACCACCTGGGTCTTGGCGGCCAGGCGCCGCAGGGCGGCGCTGTGCAGCACCCTGGCCCGGTCGCGCTCGAAAGGACCGCGGGCCCGGTTCTTCCGGTTCTCGCGCGCCTTGCGCTCGGTGTCCGCCGACGTGTAGCCGTCGGCTCCGCTCTCTCCTCGGGGGTGGTTCGTCATCGTGTGCGACCCTACTTCCCAGCAGGGACCAAACACGCCTTCCGCGCTGGTCAGGCAGCGTTGACGCGGATGTCGCTGCTGTCGTTGAAGATCCAGTAGTACCAGAGCGAGGCGGTTTCCCTGGTGATGTACCAGAGCTGGGTGCGCCGCTCGATGACGGCCGGCCCGGAGCGCGAGGGCGACGTGCCCGCCTCGATCCCGAAGTCGGCGGCCATCCGCTTGGAGCGCAGGCTGTGCCAGGGGTCGGAGACCAGGACCGCCGTCTCCCAGGCACGGTCCTCGAACACCAGGGAGACGGCGCCGATGCTCTGGAGGGTGTCCCTGCCCTCCTCCACGGCGATGATCTGGTCAGCAGGGATGCCGACCTCGACCAGCCAGTTCTTGCCCGCGGCCGCCTCGGTGAAGTTGTCGCCCGGCTGCTTGCCCCCGACGGTGACGATGACGGGGGCGACGCCCTCCAGGTAGAGGACCTGGGCGTGCCTCAGCCGGGCCTCGAACACGGGCGAGGGGACGCCGTTGTACTGGCTGGCCCCGAGGACGACGATGGCGTCGGAGGCGACGCGGTCGTCCTGACGGGCCGTGTACCAGACCCAGCCCCAGGTGCCCGGCGGTATGGCCAGCGCCACGAGCAGCAGGAGCGTGACGATCCAGCGCAGGCGGACGGGACGCCGCTTGCGGCGGCGCGGCCGGGGAGCGGGGCGCGCGGGGCGTCCGCCCCGGGGAGGGGGAGGGGGCTCCTCGTCGAAGGGCCCGTCGGGCCCTTCGACGGACGGTTCGGCGGCGGGGGCGCTGCCGGCCGGGGCCCCGGGCCGCGGCCCGTACCAGGCCAATAGCCCGGTGAAGTCCCCCCCCGCGGGGGGGTCAAACCCCAGCCCCCCCAAAGGCGGGAGGAAAACCACCCCAAAAGCCCAGAGG
>NZ_JBEXSY010000080.1:0-11889 GCF_040613895.1 Nocardiopsis sp. NPDC006198
ATGTGACTGTTTTTCTGACGTGTGCTCTTCCTATCTGTCCGGTCGTACTTCCCCGGACCGGACCCGACCCCCCACCCACCATCAACCACCCACACACGCCCGACGTCCGACAACCGACAACCGACAACACACGCTGACGGAGAACCACCGTGCCCACCGCACCCCTGCCCGACCTGGTCGAGAACGCCGACGCCCTGCTCACCCCCGCAGAAGTCGCCCGCCTCTTCCGCGTCGACCCCAAAACCGTCACCCGCTGGGAGAAGGACGGCCGCCTCGCCTCCGTCAAAACCCTCGGCGGACACCGCCGCTACCCCCGGTCGCAGATCACCCGCGTCCTGAACGCCGGAACGGGCAGCACCGAGGTCGTCCGCGCCCTGGAAGAGGTCCACACCCTGGCCCTGGAAACCGGGGCGATGGGCGACGCCGGACACGTCGCGACCCTCATCGAAACCCTCCGCGCCGGGAAGTCCACACCGCAGCCCTGACCCGCCCGACGAGCCACAAGCGCAGAAAGGAGGAAACCGGTGACCGCCAGGT
Organism: Nocardiopsis sp. NPDC006198; assembly: GCF_040613895.1. Classification (NCBI taxonomy): domain Bacteria; kingdom Bacillati; phylum Actinomycetota; class Actinomycetes; order Streptosporangiales; family Nocardiopsidaceae; genus Nocardiopsis; species Nocardiopsis sp. NPDC006198. The sequence goes on from NZ_JBEXSY010000080.1 coordinate 538, forward strand.
CCAGGCCCCCTTACGCCAGCGACGGGACCCCGCTCGTGCCCCGCTACACCGAGCACGCCGAACGCCTCGCATCCCGAGCCATGCAGGAACGGGAACGGTCCGCCGCGGACGCCGCCGCCGGTCTGGCACGCCTGGAACAGATCGCCGCCCAGCAGCAGTTCGACGCTGCCCAGGCCCGGTTGGAAGCCGCCCGCAGACGGGTCGAGGCCCAGGACACCGCCTACCTGGGGGTGGCCATCCGCCAATGGTGCCGCCGCATGGCCCCCTGAACCGAGCCCGCGCGGGTCCATCCCCAAGTGCGCGAGAAGCAGGGCCAGAACTACGAGTACGACCTCTACTTTTAAGGGCCATCCCCGCGTGCGCGGGGAGCACGGATGGTGGCACGAGTCCCACAGGCGGAGCGGGGCACCAGGCGTGCCCTACTTCTCGCCGCGACCCCTGATAGCGGCTTGAGTCGTGACGAGCGCGGTCCCCACCCACGCCACCCAAAGGAGGGTAGTCGCCCACATGAGTCCGTTCATGATCGTGGCGATGACCAGAGCAACGAGGCTGAGCAGGGTGATGGTGACGAGTGCGTGTTCCCTGGTCGGCATGCCCTCCATCCTCTCTTGTCGGTGCTGTGCTGGCGTAGAGGTTTACAAGCGGGACCGGGGCGGCCGGGTCCATCCCCGCGTGCGCGGGGAGCACGCAGATCACCAGCGAACTTACCAGCGGCAAGCAGCCGATTTTCCAACTTCTCAAGAAACCGACACCGAGGACATAAAAGATCTTAGTCCCATAGAGTCAGGATAAAGGACATTCTTCTCCGGTCGCCTTCATGCCGAACCTTATCCGGTCCCAAGTGGGCTCCGACTGACCTCCTGCACACCTGATGTGCCCTATGGCTCTTTGGCCTGGTCCCTTTTCCGGACTCCATGGAGGGTGAACGGCATTCAAACCAGGGTGGAGATACAGAAAGGATGTCCAGCGGGGTCGAGCAGAACCCTCCACCGATCGGGCTCGGGCTGACTCGGAGGTTCGGTCGCGCCCAGGGCCAGGAGCCCCGCCTGGGCGGCGTCCAGATCGTCGACGCCCAGCTCGATGTGCGCCCGCTTCTCCCGGTCGGGGTCCGGCCAGGTGGGCCGTTGGTAACCCGGCAGCCGCGAAAAGCCCAGCCCAGGCGCCCCCTCCCGGCCGAGCAGGATGAAGTCGTCGCTGGAGTAGGCCACGGGCAGGTCGAGGGCTTTGCCGTAGAAGCGGGCCAGTTCGGCGGGGTCGGGGCAGTCGAAGGTGACGGCCGCGTAGCGCATCGAGGGCAGCGGCGTGGTTTCAGTGCTCATGGGCAGCACGTTAGAACGCGACCAGGACAGGTTCGGTCCTGGTCGTGGGAGAGACTTCAGGACGTGATCAGCACATCCGCCCGTCTCCTCCATCTGCTTTCCCTGCTGTCCGCACAACCGTCGTGGACCTGCCGCGAACTGGCCGAACGCATGGCGGTCACCGAGCGCACGGTTCGGCGCGACGTCGCCAGGCTCAGGGAACTCGGCTACGGAATCGAGTCCGATCCCGGACCGTGGGGCGGTTACAGTCTCGGCAGCGGTGCTCGGATACCACCGCTGGTCCTCGACAACGAGGAGGCGCTGGCCGTCGCCGTCGGGCTGCGCGAGGCCGCGCTCAGCGGTGTTCTCGGTAGCGACCAGGCCGCGTTGTCAGCCCTGTTGAAGCTGCGCCAGGCCCTGCCGCCGCGGGTCGCGAGCCGACTCGGTGAAATGGACTCGGCCTTCGTGCACACGACCAGGCCCGGTCGGCCACAGATCGCGCCGGACATGCTGCTGGAACTGGTCGCCGCCTGCCGCAGGGGTGAACGTGTCCGCTTGTCCTACCGTGACCGAGAGGGGCGGGCGACGGACCGGGACGCCGATCCCTATCGCCTGGTGCACACGGGACGCCACTGGTACTTCGTCGCCCGCGACGCGGCTCGCAACGAGTGGCGGACGTTCCGCGCCGACAGGGTCGAGCGGATACGGCCCACGGGGCACGCGGTGGAACTCGTCGATCCGCCGGACCCGGCGCTGCTCGTCTCCGATTCACTGGCGGGCGGTAGGTATCCGCTCTATGTGAGAATCCGCCTCCCGCTGCCGATGGAACAGGCGCTCCGGCTGATTCCGCCGGCGATTGGCACCCACAGTCCGGAGGGCCCCGAAGCCACCGTCGTCGAAATCGGTGGGCCCGACGCGAACGGCCTCGCCGGGTACCTGCTCGGCCTGGCCACTCCGCTGCGTGTTCTGGCGCCGGACGAGGTGCGGGAAGCCCTGGTTCGCCGCGCTCGCGAGCTGGTCGAGGACAACATGGACGGGCGGCTTCCCTGAGCTGCGTGCGCCGCTGAACGCCCTCGGTCTATCCCCGCGCGTGCGAGGAGCAGAGCAGGTGCTCCAGGAAGTGGGACGCGCCGGCGGGGTCATCCCCGCGCGTGCGGGGAGCAGGACAGCCAGGCGAAGGGCTGGAAGCACCCGGTGGGGTCATCCCCGCGCGTGCGGGGAGCAGTCCGGGTAGACCTGGACCGTGACGCTGTACTGGGGGTCATCCCCGCGCGTGCGGGGAGCAGAGTCCAGCCACAGCAGCACTGCGCGTGACTGCGGGGTCATCCCCGCGCGTGCGGGGAGCAGGCAAGCCCGCCACGTTCACCGCCGAGGAATTCGGGGTCATCCCCGCGCGTGCGGGGAGCAGCCCGCGATCGGGGCGACGCCGCTGGGGGCGAGGGGGTCATCCCCGCGCGTGCGGGGAGCAGTCCACCAGCCGACCGCCGTGCATCGGCGCCCCGGGGTCATCCCCGCGCGTGCGGGGAGCAGTTGTCGAGGGTGTCCTCGGCGAGATCCGCCTCGATCGTGATGTTGGTGGGGTCATCCCCGCGCGTGCGGGGAGCAGAAAGGACGGTGGGGAGGGGCGCGTATTCCGGTGGGGTCATCCCCGCGCGTGCGGGGAGCAGATCGGCCAGGTCCGCATACGGGGGCGCCACCAGGGGTCATCCCCGCGCGTGCGGGGAGCAGAGCGAACGACCTGCGAACTTACCAGTGACAAGCAGTCGATTTTCCAACTTCTCGAAAAACCGACACCGAGGACATAACGGTTGCCGACGGCCCCAGGACGCAAGCAGACACATTCTCCTCCAACAAACGAACCGCTCCCAGGAAACCTCTTCGGTCCCCGCTAGGAAAAGTCTGACAGTCGCGCAGCACGAACAGGGAGATGCGGCAGGGCCACACTAGCGCGCCCACCTCCGCGGCCCACCCCGCGCGCTCGGGAAACATCCACGGCCAGCACTGCGGGGGCAGTTGGCACCGACCGCGCCGTACGGGCCGCCGGGTCACCCTGGAAACTTCGCCGTGGACGCACCCGACGCTGCCGTACGCCTTCGATCACGTGAGTCCTGGCTTGATCGAAGGCGCACGGCAACTATCGGGAACCGCACCGTTCACGCTCGTTAACGTCGCTGGTGAACGAAGGGGGAAGCGATGCTGGACCGGTTGAACAAGGCCCTGAAGCACGTCGAGGAGGACCCCGGCCGCCCGGTGGACGTGGCGGCGATGGCGCGCACCGCGCTGACCTCTGAACACCACCTGCGCCGGATGTTCGCCGCCCTGGCGGGGATGCCGCTGTCGGAGTACGTGCGACGGCGCCGGCTCACCCTGGCCGGAGCCGAGGTGTTGGAAGGCCGCAGGACACTGCTCGATATCGCCGTCGGCCACGGATACTCCTCGGCCGAGGCGTTCAACCGAGCCTTTCGCTCCGTCCACGGCATCACCCCCGGCCAGGCCCGGCGCACCGGGGCCGCGCTGGTCTCCCAGTCTCGCCTGGCCTTCCACCTCACCATCGAAGGGAGCACCACGATGCGCTACCGCATTCTCGACAAAGACGCCTTCGCCCTGGTCGGGCTGAGACAGCGGATTCCCCACGTCGCCGAAGGCACCAACCCCGACATGGTCGCCTTCACCGAAGCGGTCGATGACGCCACCTGGGAACAGCTCGACGCGCTCAGCGACCAGGAACCCCGCGGTGCGCTGTCGGTGACGGTGTCCCCGGGCGACAACGGGGACTCCATCGAGGAGATCGACTACTACGTCGCCGCGGCCACCATCGCCCCCACGCCTGAGGGCATGGAGCGCCTGGAAGTTCCTGCGGGTACCTGGGCGGTGTTCCCCTTCGAGCGGGTGGATTTCCCCCACGGGCTGCAAGCGCTGTGGCGTGCGGTCTACACCGAGTGGTTCCCGGCCCACCCCACCTACCGCACCGCCCCCGGCCCGGCGCTGGTGTCCGTCGAACACGAGGAAGAGCCCGACCTCGGCACGGGCCACTTGTGGCTGCCCGTCGAGAAGCAGGCTCCGGTACCGGAATGATCATGCCCCGCCGCTGACAAGGCTCCCCGCAGACCCATCCCCGCGTGTGCGGGGAGCAGGCTGCCCCCCGCCAGGCCATGGCGCACGCCCAGGGACCATCCCCGCGTGCGCGGGGAACAGCTTCCTCCAGGCCATCACCGAGTACGGCACCCAGGGACCATCCCCGCGTGCGCGGGGAGCAGTCGACCTGTGGCGGCTCCAGTCCCGCCAGGTCGGGTCCATCCCCGCGTGCGCGGGGAGCAGCGACAAGAAGCTCCCCCAGCGCGACCGGGCCCGGGTCCATCCCCGCGTGCGCGGGGAGCAGCTGGGCAAGGCGGGGCGGGAGGCGTTGGAGCCGGGTCCATCCCCGCGTGCGCGGGGAGCAGTCGACCGAGAATGCGCTGTTGTCAGCGATTAGGGGTCCATCCCCGCGTGCGCGGGGAGCAGTACAGGGCCTTGTTGCCCTCGCCCTTGGGCGCGGGTCCATCCCCGCGTGCGCGGGGAGCAGCTGGGCAAGGCGGGGCGGGAGGCGTTGGAGCCGGGTCCATCCCCGCGTGCGCGGGGAGCAGTACAGGGCCTTGTTGCCCTCGCCCTTGGGCGCGGGTCCATCCCCGCGTGCGCGGGGAGCAGCTGTTGTTGGTTGCTGCGTGTTGTTAGACCCCAGTGGGTCCATCCCCGCGTGCGCGGGGAGCAGTTCGCCAGCGGATCCACCAGCCGCGGTGCCGCAGGTCCATCCCCGCGTGCGCGGGGAGCAGGTCAAGGACTGGGCGACCGCCCCGCTCAACGCGGGTCCATCCCCGCGTGCGCGGGGAGCAGAGGGAGGATGCCGCCGTCCCGAAGTTCGCGGCGGGTCCATCCCCGCGTGCGCGGGGAGCAGCCACGTGCGCCGCGATCACCGGATCCAGGCCGGGGTCCATCCCCGCGTGCGCGGGGAGCAGGCGCAGGGTGGGGGTCTGGGTCCTCATGCTGTGGGTCCATCCCCGCGTGCGCGGGGAGCAGCGCAGCTGCTGGACAGCATCGGCAGCCTGAGCGGGTCCATCCCCGCGTGCGCGGGGAGCAGATCCGCTTGGTGATGCGGGTGTGGGTCCAGCCGGGTCCATCCCCGCGTGCGCGGGGAGCAGAGCGAACGACCAGCGAACTTACCAGTGGAAAGCGGCCGATTTTCCAACTTCTCGAAAAACCGACACGGAGAACATAGGGGACTTTAGAGATTCTTGTTCGCAATGAAGCATATTTTCCTCCAACAGACGAACCACCCCATGGAACCTCTACGGCCCCGGCTTGAAAAAGCCGGACAGTCCCGAAGCACGGACAGGGGAATTCAGCAGGGCCACAGTAGCGCGCCCATCGTCTCGACCGCCCCCTCGCGCCCGAAGAGCCCCAGGTCCAGGTCCGGGCTGGCGATCAGCGGTAGAGCCATCCCCGCCTGCGCGAGGAGCACGACGGCAGCGGCGCAGACGGCTTGGGGCCGACCCATCGGGCCTGCTTGTCCACGCATCTCGACCCGTGGTCGGGGACCGGAGGTCTGCCCGCAGCAGAAAGGGCGTCCGCGCCCGGTAGAGCTCCCCTACGGTTGGCGACGTACCCCCGAAAGCCGTAGGAGTGTGTATGGATGCGATCACCGGTACAGCCGCAGGCGTGCCGTTCACAGCCCTCCCGCCGTCGGGGACGGGCAACGACCGCGCGCCGTTGATCGTGACCTGGCACATGCTGGACGCGCCCCGCACGGACGCAGCCTTCGCAGCGGCACTGCCCATGGCCGGTGTTCCTTCCTGGCGGGTCCACCTGGGTATGCCGCTGTGCGGTCCGCGTATGGTCGACGGCCGTCTCGACAGACATATCGAACTCGCTCGCGAAGACATACTGCTGGCGTACCTCGGTCCGATTGTCCGCCAGGCCGTAGAGGAGTTCCCGGCCGCGCTGGCCGAGCTGCGCCGTCAGCTACCGGTCGACGACCAGCCGATCGGCATCCTCGGTGCATCGCTTGGCGGGGCGGTGGCTCTGCAAGTGCTCACAGCCCCGCCGGCACCGATCGGGGCGGTCGCGCTCGTCAATCCGGCTGTGCGGGTGAGCCCGGCCGTCGAACTTCTCGCGACCGGGCTCGGCCAGCCCTACGGTTGGACCGCCGAATCCCGCAGGGCGGCCGACGATCTGGATTTCGTCGGCCGCGCTGGAGAGCTGAGCGGAGAGCCCCCGCTGCTGCTGGTCAGCGGCGAGCGCGACCACCCAGCGCTGCGCGAAGATGCTTTCTCCCTGGTCAAGACACTTCGTGGGCGGTACGCGCGTCCGGATGAGATCGAGCTGGCGACTGTGCCGGGCTTGGCTCACTCGCTGGCCGATGAGCCTGGGTTGGAACCGAGCCCGCAGTTGCCCGCGACGGCGGCGGTGGACGGGGTCCTTACCCAGTGGTTCGCCCGGCGGTTCGCGACGCAGTGAGCAGCGGAATGTAAGCGTCCTCAGGGCCGGTGGTGCTCCCCTGTCTTGAGGCGCTTTGATGCTGCGCAAACGGAACGCTTCGCGCGGGCAGGCTCTTGAGACAACGGCTCCGGGGCGGTCCTGGGTCCATCCCCGCGTGTGCGGGGAGACAGGAGCACACCGGCCCCTCCCCGAGATCGAGGTGGGTCCATCCCCGCGTGCGCGGGGAGCACGGCCTCGCGAAGTCGCACTCGTTCCGGCGGCTGGATCCATCCCCGCGTGCGCGGGGGCAGCGGATGTCCATCGTGGCGACGAGTTCGCCCACGGGTCCATCCCCGCGTGCGCGGGGAACAGTGTGAAGCTTCACATGGCAAGGTCGCCCACATGGTGCCCACCGGTCGGGACCTTGACGAGTGAGACCGCCCTTGGTGGCAATGACCAAGTCGTCGCGATAAGGATGCAACGCCTTGCGAATGTACTTCTCTGCGGTGAACGGGCCGTAGGCGTCGACAGTGTCTATGTGTGTCACGCCCGCGTCGACCGCATCACGAAGTACCTGCATGGACTGTTCCGGGTTGTCCGGTGCGGCCCAATAGCCAGGGCCGGTGAGCTGCATGGAGCCGAAGCCGATGCGGTTCGAGCTAGAAAAGAGCGGGTTCGTCATCGGAGCTACCCCCTGGCGGCCGATTCCTGAGTTCTTCGAGGCTCCGCCGGCCTGCGAGATGAACGAACAGCCTTGCTGTCACGATGGCGTCGTACTTAGCCCGATGCGGTTGGTCTTCGTCGTCCAGGCCGTGATCAAGCTCGAATTCCTCAACCAGCGAGCCGAGCTTGTACCTCTTGCGGCCAGGCAGCAGGCGCCGAGCGAGCTTGAGCGTGTCGAAGATCTCCAGGGGCTTCCAGCCGGTCATCTTGCGCTGAAGCACGCCGACATCAACGTGCGCGTTGTGGGCGATCAGGGCGGGGTGAGACAGCGCGTGTAGCACGTCGACCACGACGTCCTCGAACACCGGTTTCTCGGCAACGTCGTCGTTGCCGATGCCGTGAATCCGCTTCGCCATCGGGGCGATCGGTTGGTCCGGGCGAACCAACCAGCTCGCCGGCTCTCCGATGATCCCGTCGACGATCGGCACCGCGGCCAGCTCTACCAAGTCCGGCGGTTGCTGGCCGTTGCCCTCAACATCTACGACGACGTAGCTGAGGCTCTTCCAGTCAGTCATTTGCACGTTTGGTCCTTCCATCCAAGGTCAGCGCGACCATGCCGGTTGGCGTGGTGCGGGTGACGCTCGTCGTGGACCTGGAAGCCGAGCGCGTGCTGAAGGAAGTACCGAGGCTGCTCAGCGGCCAGGCCGGACACGACGGCCGCCCTGTCATTGGTGTCTACGACCTTCAGGTCACCAGCCTCGGGCAACACGCGGGCGACATCGTGTAGCTGATCGGAGGTCGGTACTCGGTGCGCGCCCGCGCACAGTTCGAGCTGGCTCAGCGGGCAGATGTCGCAGAGTTCGCGGATGCCGTAGTGTCCGTTGTAGTCCGGCAGGCCATGGGCGTAGGACACCGCACAGGAAGTCTTGCGGAACAACGCCGACGAGTTCGAGAAGGCGTCCAGGACCCGACGCTCAAGTGTCTCGGGCACGATCTTCCGGCGTGCGGTGTCCTCGTAGGGCTCGGGCAACTTGTTGGCCTTGTAGTACTCCGCGATCTGGTCGCGGTAGAACAGACCGGTAAAAACCGTGGCGTCGGCGTGCTTGCTCAATTCATGCGCGACGGCCAGGTGCTCGTCCGTGTCGTTGAGACCCGGTACCAGCGGACGCCAGTAGAGGATCGTTCGGTACTTCCGTCGCGTCGGCGTGCTCATGAGCTTCAGGGACTCAGCGGCGACGTGCGAAGGGTAGGGCTCGATGTCCTTGTTGTCGATGCCGGAGTAGGTGAAGAGCAGCGTCACCTTGAGGTTGTGGAGCTGGTTCAGCCGGTCGATGTCGTCGGGCTTGAGCTGGTGCCTGGTGATGACGAGCACGTGGTTCGTCAGCTCCCGCGCGTCCAGGTCTTCGAGCACGGCGAAGGTGTGAGGCCGGACCTTCGGCAGGAACGGCTCGGTCGCGCGGTTAAAGATCTGAACCGGCGTCACGTGCGGAGTGAAGTAGCGGTGGTTCACCAACTCCTCGACGGCCTGAGCGTCCGCCATGAGGGCGCGAGGCTGGTTCTCGTCCCACAGCCCGTACGTGTGCCGGATGCAGTAAGCGCAGCCCAACGAGCAGCCCTGCACGTGGTTGAGGCTGAGGCCGCTCTTGCGGTACTCGACAACTTCGCGAGCGCGTTCAGGGAGGCGAGTGATCTGGTCCTTGGTGAGCAAAGGAACGAAGGTCGTCACGCGGCTCTTCTCCAATGGTCGGCGGAGGTCGTCCCTGGAGAGTAAGCAGTCGGACACGCTGGCAACCAGTAACTTGCTCCGAATTGATCGCGACATTCATAGGGTCACGAGTCCGAGCAAGTCCTAGCCATTCTCGGGGAGTTCGGGCGAAAGATCGTCAATAACTCGCGTGATGATCGCGCGAGCTGACCGGCCGTAACTAGCGACGCCTGCCAGCGACTCGAAGACCCTGCTGTAAAGGCCCGTCTCCTGTGGCTGAGCAAGATTGAGTTCAGCGGAGAACGTCTCAACCATGACGCGCTCATCGTCCAGGAGCCAGAAACCATGAGCCGGTGCTACCACGTAGGCCGTCTCGAATCCGATGATGCCGAGGCGCACGTTTGGCAGCGCCGACATTGAAACGAGCCGATCAAGTTGGGCGAGCATGACCTCTGGAGGACAGAGGCGGTAGCGCAGAGCGGCTTCGGTGATGACGAAGTGGAACCGCTTGTCAGGACGGTAGAGGATGTCCTGACGCTGCATGCGGGCTTGTACGGCCTCGTTGATGTCGTTGCGAATCTTGAAGACCGTGATGCTCTGTGCGAAGCGGGACCTAGCGTAGCCAGCCGTCTGAAGTAGACCGGGGATATAAGTTGACTCGAACACGCGGAACAAACGGGTGCGTGCGTTGAGTTCTGCGATCTCGTTCTGGTGCGGCCTGAGGCCGGTCCTAAGCTGCCGCTGCCACTCGGCATGCTGAATTTCGAGAGTGTGGAGAGAGGCGAGGAGGTCTTCTACCTCGGACTCGCTGTTGGTCGCCCGCGTCCAGTCTAGGACGTCCTGATCACTTGGTGTCTGCTTGCCATTCTCGATCTTCGAAATCTTTGAAGCTTGCCATGACAACGACTCCGCGAGCTCCCTGCCGGATAGACCGGCTTGTTTACGGAGCCCGCGGAGTCGGTTTCCTAGCGCTGTGCGTGCCTCATGGACGTTCGACACGCCAGCTGCCCTGCTCTGCGGCAAATTCATCCCGTCGTACCGCCTTGTGCCAGGCAGCGTCGCGCCAGTAGTTGTGCTTCACGATGACGGCCGGGTCATCAATGACCTCGCCGCCAAGGAAGTTCTCCTCGTCATCGAAGTGCATCCGAACCAGCTTGGACGAGTCGAACAACCAGTAGTCGTAGTCGGGTAGGTCTGCGGCATCGCCGCGCACGAGATAGCGGATGTCCTCGCCCGCAGCGTTGGTGTGCTCGGAACAGAAGACTCCGAAGCGGCTGTAGCCCGTGAGGGGAGTTGACACCACCCGGACACGACTGAAGCGACGCCCTTCCTTGGTCGCCTGCCGGATCATGCCCAGCCAGTTATCGAACCAAGCCATGTCTACCGGCTCACCTGCGACGAACTGGCGCAGAGCTTCCGACTCGTTGGTAGACACGTACTCGTCGCGGGTCTCCAACCGGAAGGCGGTGTGCTCGAACGTGCGGAAGAGCTGGCCAAACTCGGGGCCAGGCTCGATGAACCGGGTCAGTGTCCTTCCTCCTCCTGGTAGCGACGGGCGTAGAACTTGAGGACATCTTCCGGGATCTCGATCAGCGTCTCGTGTTCCGGTACAGGACCGACGTCGGCGAGCACCTGGGGGTCGGTTACCTTCCAGCCTTGGGCGATGTAGGTAACACGGTCCGTCCTGTCCGTGGCGAACAGGGTAGGCGACTGGCCCTCCTGAGACTCAGGGTCTTTGCCGAGGAACTTCGCGCGCATGGGGGCGGCCTCCTTGCTAGCAATTTGCTGAACATTGCTCGACTATCGTCGCGTCCCGGACTACTGCGGTCAAGAGCAGCAGGTGACCGACCACACCGCCACCATCACCGAAGCGGGACCATCCCCGCGTGCGCGGGGAGCAGTTCGTCAGGTCTTCGGACACCGCGATGAGGTGGGGTCCATCCCCGCGTGCGCGGGGAGCAGAGGGCGGCCCCCAGGTCGTCGGGGAACTCGTCGGGTCCATCCCCGCGTGCGCGGGGAGCAGTGCTCTCCGCGTCATCCGCTGGCCGACCCGCCGGGTCCATCCCCGCGTGCGCGGGGAGCAGCGGGCGAGTTCGGCCACGGTCCATCCGCGCTGGGGTCCATCCCCGCGTGCGCGGGGAGCAGGGGGTGACCAGCTGGCCGCCCATCACCGGGACGGGTCCATCCCCGCGTGCGCGGGGAGCAGTAGAACAGCAGCGCGTACCCGATCTGCAC
>NZ_JBEXSY010000080.1:11985-30282 GCF_040613895.1 Nocardiopsis sp. NPDC006198
GACGTTGGGTCCATCCCCGCGTGCGCGGGGAGCAGTAGAACAGCAGCGCGTACCCGATCTGCACGTTGGGTCCATCCCCGCGTGCGCGGGGAGCAGTAGAACAGCAGCGCGTACCCGATCTGCACGTTGGGTCCATCCCCGCGTGCGCGGGGAGCAGGGCCAACCATGATCATCAAGACAACTATCGACGGGTCCATCCCCGCGTGCGCGGGGAGCAGACCTACCCCGACGAAGACCCGAACTCGGTCACGGGTCCATCCCCGCGTGCGCGGGGAGCAGAGGACGGTTTCCTCGTCGGCCTCGGTGGCGTGGGGTCCATCCCCGCGTGCGCGGGGAGCAGGGCCAGGGAGGACCGAGTGTGAGCGGCGGATCGGGTCCATCCCCGCGTGCGCGGGGAGCAGGTTCATCCTCGTCTGATGACGGCGGCGGTCGCGGGTCCATCCCCGCGTGCGCGGGGAGCAGGAACGCCCTCCAGGGTCTGAGGAGCCTCGCGGGGGTCCATCCCCGCGTGCGCGGGGAGCAGAGATGACCAGCAAACTTACCAGTGGCAAGCAGCCGATTTTCCAACTTCTCGAAAAACCGACACTGAGGACATAACGCCCTTCAGGGGTTCTATGTCGCAAGCAAGCACGTTCTCCTCCGACAAACCGGGCCGGCCGCGCCGCGCGCAACCCTCCCGCCCCCGGCGGCGCGAAAGCCCAATGTACAGCCCCACCCTGGCCCCGCCAGCTCCAGCCAGCTCCCGCCGACTCCCACCACCCCTCTCCTCCTTTGAGCCGATACGCCCTGTCGGTGTGTGTCCCTAGGGTCGCCGCATGACGCAAGCGACACATGAGGCGGCCTCGCTCCGCACAGCCCTCCTGGCCGACGTCGAACGCGACGACCCCTCGGCGGCGTGCGAACGGGCCCTCGCCCACCCGGGTTTCCCGCACGCGGCGAAGGGCCTCTCCGACCTCCCCACCAAGGCCGTGAGGCTGCTGGCGCACCACTGCGTCGAGCTGTACAGGGAGGCGGCGACCCCTGAGCGGCGGGACGCCGTCCTCACGCTGCACACCGCGCTGCTGGGGTGCCGGCTGGACTTCCTGGAGGAGGACCACCTCGAGATCGAGGTCCTGGTCGCCGCCTCCTCCCGCGACATCGCCGACGCCTGCGAGACCGCCCTCGCCGCCGGGAACCCCCGCCGGACGGCGAAGCGCCTGCGGGGCCTCCACGAGTGGCAGCGGCACCGCCTGACGGACGCCCTGGCCGAGCTCCACGGGGCCGCGCGGACCCCGGAGCGGAGGAACCGCGTCCTCTGGCTGCACACGGCCTTCTCGCACTACCAGCTGAACCTGCTGAGGTTCGAGGACCTCGAACCCGTGGTCCGCGAGGTCCTGGGGCGCGACGGTTCCGGCGAGGTGGAGGCGGTGCTCGCCCCCGACTCGTTCCTCCGGGTGATGTCCGGTCTGCGGGCCCTTCCCCCGGAGGTGCGGGAGCGGCTCGCGGGTGAGGCCCGCTCGTCCCGCGAGAGGGCGCGGACCCCGGAGAGGACGGAGCTTGCCGTGTGGTTGGAGGCGGCGCTCCTCTTCCCCCCGCTCCCGGGCGGGCTCACGCTGTCCGAGGAGTTCGAGGCCATGTGGCGCGAGGTCCTCCCGGTCGACGCCGCGGCGGCGTGCGAGATGGTCCTGGCGGACAAGGAGTTCACCGGGGCGAGGTTGCTCCCGACCCTGCCCGAGGACCTCCGGGACCGCCTGGCCCAGGTCTGCGTCGAGCTGTACGGGGCGACGGACTCGTGGGCGCGGCAGGACAGGATCGCCAGGATGCACGCGATGCTCGCCCCGGGGCGCCCCGACGACCTCATGGCGCCCACGCGCCAGGAGGCGCTGTCGGCTGCGACGGCGGCGGCCTTCTGGGGGCAGGGCTGTGTCCACATGGTCTGGGTGGAACTGGTCTCCGGGCGCGACGTCCCGGTCAGCTTCGGCCAGACCCTGCGGCGCTACTGGGGCGAGGGCTACGGGTCCGACGTGCCCCTGGGCGAGGTCGTGCGCCTGCTCACCGCCCACCCGGTGGTCAACGCGGGCGACGAGTGGACGGACCACGCTCTCGCCGAGCTGGCGGACCTCCCGGACGCGTGGCGCGACCTGGTCGCGCACGCCGCGACGGCGAAGGCGAGCAGGCCGAGCGCGACCTGGGAGAGGAGGGGCCGGGCGCTGCTCGCGGAGGTCGACGCGGACGAGTTCCGGGAGCGGGTGCTGGGCTGGCTGGCCCTGGTGGGAGAACCGCGTTCGCTGCCGCTGGAGAACGACGTCCGGCACGACCGCTTCAACGACACCGCCGTCCGCGGCCTCGTACGGCTCCTGTCCTTCCTCCCCGGGCACGCGCACACCGCGAGCGGGTTGGGCGCGCTGCTGGAGAAGGCCCTGGTCAGGGTCCCCGGCCAGGGGCCGGACCGGCCGGCGCTCGCCAACGCGTGCGCGACGGCGCTGGGCCGGATCCGGGGAGAGGACTTCCACGCCGAACTGGTCAGGCTCGCCGCCGTGGTGGACCACCGGCCCACGCTCAAGCTGATCGGGGCCGGGCTGGACGCGCACACCGGCGCGGTGTAGGACCGGCCTCCACTCCGGGCCCTCCGGCCCCCGCCCCGGCCCGCCCGCGGGCCGGAGGGACCGGGACGCACGTCGTCCGGTGTGACGAATTTCCCGCCACGCCACGGGACTGTTGGGGCTGGAGATCCCGGGTACGGCAGTCTCGACGGGGAATCCGACATCCCCGGACGAAGGAGGTTTCATGGCGGACGAGCAGCTACCATCCCCCAAGGTCGCGGTGGGGGTCGACGGATCGCCGACCGGGCGGTCGGCGCTGGAGTGGGCGACGGCCGAGGCCGTGCGACGGGGCGTCCCCCTGTACGTGGTGCACGCGCTGTCCATGCCGCTGGTGGTGTCCGTCTACACCGGGCCGACGCGCTTCCCCGCATCGGAGGAGATCGCCGACCAGGGCCGGCGCATCCTGGCCGAGGCCGCCGAGCACGCGCGCTCCCTCCGGCCGGAGGTGGACGTGCAGACGATCCTCGCCCTGGAGGAGCCCCCGCTCGCCCTGCTGCACCGCACCGGCCCGCACGACCTGGTGGTCGTGGGCACGCGCGGGCTCGGACCGGTCCGCTCCGCCCTCGCCGGCTCCGCGGGCGTGCGCCTCGCCTCCCACGCCGAGTGCCCGGTGGTCGTCGTCCCCGCCCCGGAGGGCGAGACCCCGCCCCTGCGCGAACCCCAGCGGATCGTCGTGGGCGTGGACGGCTCGGAGGACTCACGGCGCGCGCTGGGCTTCGCCCTGCACGAGGCCGTGCGCGGCGGCGCGGCCTCGGTCGTGGTGGTGAACAGCTGGGAGGTCCCGATGCCGTTCGCCACCGAGTCGCTGGTCGCGGCCGGCTGGACCCCGCCGGACGACCTGCTGGACCGGCGCTCGGAGGAGCTCGTCGCGGGTGTGCTGGCCGAGGTCATGGACGAGAACACCGAGGACGTGGACATCACCGTCGTGCGCACCGAGCGCAACCCGGTGGACGCCCTGGTCGAGGCGGGGGCCGAGGCGGACCTGATCGTGGTCGGCTCGCGCGGCCGGGGCAGCATCCGGGGCCTGATCCTGGGGTCGGTGAGCCAGGGGGTGCTGCACAGCGCCACGGTGCCGGTCGTGGTGCTGCCCAAGGGCGTGGACGCGACGGAGTGAGCGCGGCGGGCCCGGCCCGCCGCCCTGTCCGGCAGCGCGTGGAGCCGGGCCCGAGGGGGCGGCCCCGTCCGGGGTGCGCGGCGGCGCCCCGGGCGGGGCCGCCCCTCCCCCGGTTCCGCTCCGGTCCGCCCCCGCCCCGGCTTCCTCCGCGACCGCCCGGTCGCACCCCGGCGCCCCCTCGGCCCCGTGGTGGCGCGTCACACGGCGCCCGCCCGTTGCCACATGGGCCCTGTGTCCTAGAATGTTCGCCGTGTCCGATACAGCCCGCTTCCTGCGCATGGTCCTCATCTCCATGTCGCTGACGAGCACCGATGACGGCCTCTGTCGCCGCCGGTGCCGCGACGGCGTGCGCTGACACGAGGCTCCGGGGGCCCTCCCCCGCCTCATCTCCGGCGCCCGCGCCCGGCACCGGCCCCCGTCCTTCCGGACGCAGTCATCCCTGTTCCACGGCCCCGGTCCGTCCCAGGACCGCCGCCGTTCCCCGCCACCGCATGGTTTGGACAGCACCCGCATGACCACTAACCCCACCTCACCGCCCGGAAATACCGACTCGGTGGGAAGCGTCGACGGCCCCGCCGCCGACGCCCCCGGGTCGGCCGCCGACACCGCCACGGCGACCGTCTCGCCCGCCCTCGCCCTGACCTGGCGACCCACCCTCTCCGCGCCTCCGCCCCGGCCCGCCGAGGCGGAGCCGGTCCGGTGGTGGCCGCTGGGCATCGCCCTGGCGGGCGCGCTCGCGCTGGCCGCCTACGTGTGGAACGCGCACGGGGCGCTGCCCGCCGTCCTGCTGGTCCTGGGCACCGGCCTCGGCTTCACCCTGTTCCACTCCCGGTTCGGCTTCACCTCCGCCTGGCGGCAGTTCCTCGCCGTGGGCAACGGCACGGGCCTGCGCGCGCACGCCGTGCTGCTGGGCACGACCGCGACCCTGTTCGCCCTGGTCATCGGCACCGGAACCGGACTGTTCGGCAGCGCCCCGGCGCCGTCGGCCGGCCCCATCGGCATCGCCCTGTTCCTGGGGGCGTTCCTGTTCGGGATCGGCATGCAGCTCGGCGGCGCCTGCGCCTCGGGCACCCTCTTCGCGGTCGGCTCCGGCCAGTCCGCGATCGTCATCACCCTGGTCGGGTTCATCGCGGGCTCGGTGATCTACAGCGCCGCGTGGCCGCTGGTCGCGGACCTGCCCGCGCTGCCGCCGTTCCTGCTCTCCGACCACGTCGGCTGGGGCGGCTCCTGGGCGATCACGATCGCCCTGCTGGCGGCGCTGGTCGTGGGCACCCGGGCGGTGCAGAACCGCCGCGTCCCGCCGCCCGTGGGCGCCCCGCCCTCGGCCCGGGGCGCGCTGCGCGTGGTGCGCGGCAGCTGGCCGCTGATCGCCGGTGCACTGGTCCTGGCCGTGCTCGGCACCGCCGTGCTGGTGGTCTCCGGCGGCCCCTGGGGCATCACCTCGGCGTTCAACCTGTGGGGGGCCAAGGCCCTGCAGCTGGTCGGCCTGCACCCGGAGACCTGGGCGTTCTGGAGTCAGCCGGCCCAGGCCGAGCAGCTGGCAGGCCCCGTGCTCCAGGACAAGAACAGCCTCACCAACATCGGGATCATCCTCGGCGCGGCGGTGGCCGCCGGCGCCGCCGGGACGTGGAAGCTGCACACCGGCCTGAGCTGGAACCTGGTCGCCGCCGGGCTGGCGGGCGGCGTCCTGATGGGCATCGGCGCCCGTCTGGCCGGGGGCTGCAACATCGGCGCCTACCTGGCCGGGATCGGCTCGGGGAGCCTGCACGGGTGGCTGTGGGCGGTCTTCGCGCTGGCCGGGACCTGGGCCGGGCTGCGCGCCCGCACCCTGTTCGGGCTGGGCGTGCCCAAGCCGGGTGACAGCGTCTGCTGATCCGCCCCCAGGAGCACCACGGCCCCGCCCGCGCGAACGCGGGCGGGGCCGTTCCCGTTCCACGGGAACGGTGTGCCGGGGCGGCCGCCACGTCCCCGGCGGGGGCGCGACGGGCGGGGCGGCCGTCGGCCGCCCCCGCCCCCTGCGTCAGCCCTTCAGCTGCTTCTCGATCCCCACCAGGCGCACGCAGACCGTCAGGCCGTGCATGGCCTGCTCCAGGTCCTCCTGGCCGGGGTAGCTGGGCGCGATGCGGATGACGGCGTCGTCCGGGTCGTCGCCGTAGGGGTGGGTGGCGCCGGCGGGGGTGAGCACGATGCCCGCCTCGGACGCCCGGCGGACGACCTCCTTGGCGCAGCCGTCCTGGACCCGCAGGGTGACGAAGTAGCCGCCCTTGGGCTCGGTCCACGTGGCCAGGCCGGTGCCGCCGAGCTCCGCCTCCAGGATCCGCTGCACGGCGTCGAACTTGGGGCGCAGCAGGTCGCGCTGGCGGTCCATGTGGGCGCGCACGCCCGCCTCGTCGCGCAGGAACTGCGCGTGGCGCAGCTGGTTGACCTTGTCGGGGCCGATGGAGCGCTTGCTGTTGTTGGCGAGCAGCCACTTGACGTTGGCGGGCGAGGAGCCGAAGAAGGCGACGCCGGAGCCGGCGAAGGTGATCTTCGAGCTGGACCCGAAGACGAACACCCGGTCGGGGTTGCCGCTGTCGGCGCACGCCGCGAGGACGTCGGCGATCTCGACGGGCTCGTCGGTGAGGTGGTGCGCCGCGTAGGCGTTGTCCCAGAAGATCCGGAAGTCGGGGGCGGCGGTCGGCATGGCCGCGAGGCGGGCCACGGTCTCGTCGCTGTAGCTGACGCCGTCCGGGTTGCTGTACTTGGGCACGCACCAGATGCCCTTGACCGCGGGGTCCGCGGCGGCCAGGCGCTCCACCTCGTCCATGTCCGGGCCCTCGGGGGTCATCGCGACCGGGATCATCTCGATGCCGAAGCGCTCGCACAGGGCGAAGTGGCGGTCGTAGCCGGGGACGGGGCACAGGAAGGCGATGCGCTCCTCGTCGGCCCAGCGGCGCTCGGAGCCCGGCAGGACGCCGAGGAGGGCGTGCACGATGCTGTCGTGCATCAGCTCGAGGCTGGAGTTGCCGAGGGCGAGCAGCTGTCCGACCGGCGTCTGGAGGACCCCGGCGAAGATCTCGCGCAGCTCGGGCAGCCCCTGGAGCCCGCCGTAGTTGCGCACGTCCGTGCCGTCGGCGGCGGTGTGCGTGTCGCCGGGGAGGCCGAGCAGGGCCTCGGAGAGGTCCAGCTGCTCGGGCGCGGGCTTGCCCCGGGTGAGGTCCAGCGAGAGGCCGCGGGCGGCCAGGTCCGCGTAGTCCTTCTGGGCCCGCTCGAACTGCCCTTCCAGGGCGTCGTGGCTCTGCTCGGTGGTCATGGTGGAATCCTCTCGCGGATACGTCGTGGGGCGCTGCCGAGGATACCGAGAAGGGAGGGGCCGCCGTTCACCGCCCGGGGCCCCTCCGCTGCCTCAGCGGCTGGTCGCGGGGCCGTCCGCCCCCAGCGGGCGCAGTCGCGGGGCCGCCTCGTCCCAGGCGCCAACGAGTTCCGCGGCGACCGCGACCATCTCCTCCTCGGCGATCCCCGGGCGGTAGACGGCGGAGCCGATGCCGAATCCGGTGGCGCCCGCCTCGACCCACGCGCCCAGGGAGGCGGCGCCGATCCCGCCGACGGGGACGAGTTCGAGGTCGGCGGGCAGCACCGCGCGCCAGGCCTTCATGCCGTCGATGCCTACCTGGGTGGAGGGGAAGAGCTTGACCGCGCGGGCGCCGGCGTGCACGGCGGTGAACGCCTCGGTGACCGTGGCCACGCCGGGGTAGGAGTCCATGCCCAGCTCGACGGTGGCGCGGACGACGTCGGCGTCGACGTTGGGCGACACCACGATCTGCCCGCCCGCGTCGTGCACGGAGCGCACCTGCGCGGTGGTGAGGACGGTCCCGGCGCCCACCCGGGCGTCGTCGGGCAGCTCCTCGCGCAGGACCTCGATGGCGCGCAGGGGGTCCGGGGAGTTCAGGGGCACCTCCAGGGTGCGCATCCCGGTCTCGTAGAGGGCGGAGCCCACGCGGGCGGCGTCCGCGGAGGGCAGGCCGCGCAGGATGGCGATGAGCCCGCTGGGGCGGCGTGTGTCGGTCATGGTTCTCTCCGTGGGTCGTCCGGCCGTCCGGTCCCGCCGGTGTTCCACCGGCTGCGCGGACGGGGCGTGGGTCGTCAGGGGGCTGCGGGTGCGCGGTCCGCGTCGTCGGGTCCGGCCGTGCCGGAGCCGTCGCCGAGCAGTCCCGCGCGCCGGGCGAGGTGGGCCAGGGCGCGGGGGGTGGTCCCCGTGGCGCCCCGGGCGGAGGCCACGCCCACCCGGGAGAGCGCGCGCCCGTAGCGGTCGCACAGGTCGTCGGTCCCCAGGAGGAGGACGTCGTCCGCGCCGGGCGTGTCCGCGCCGCCGCGGAGCTCGCCGCGGACCTCGCTGCCGATGACGAGGCCGGAGACGTAGTCGCCGACCTGGTCGGGCCGGAGCCGGCCGGTGACGACGAGGGAGCGGGCGGAGAAGAGGGTTCCGAGGAGCCCGGGGTCCCCGTCGGGGCCCATCGCCACGTCCAGGCCCCGCTCGTAGGCCTCCCACCGGTCGCCCTCCGCCGGCCGGGCGAGGCGGCCGAGGATGCTGTTCTCCATGAGCAGCGCGTAGACCTCGCCGCTCATGTGGGTGGTGAAGCCGGTGACGACGGAGCCGCGCAGCCGCACCCATTTGGCGTGGGTGCCGGGCAGGACGACGGTCCGCTCGCGTCCTCCGCCGGTCCGCGCGGTGGCGTCGCCCGCGCCGTCGGCGAGCAGCGCGCCGACCACCTGGGTCTCCTCGCCGCGCAGGAGGCCGGGCAGGGGTCCCGGGGCGGTGAGCCCGGGCAGGATGTGGACCGGCCCCAGGGAGGACTCGACCCTGGTCAGGGGCAGGGCGGTCGCCAACGGGTCGACCGGGAGCTCGACGTAGGGCGCCTGGGCCCAGCCCTGGTCGCTGCCGACCATGCCGCTCGCGACGACGGGCAGCGCCCGGGGGGCGGCCTCCGCCCAGTCCAGGCACAGGGAGCGCAACGCCCGGTCGAAGGCCTCTTCCCTGCTCTCGCCCGCCTCGCGCGCGCCGGCCGTGACGCGCATGACGCCGTCGTCCGTGGACCTGTGGTCGAGGACGGTTCCGTCCTCCGTCAGGAGGTAGGCGCGGCAGGAGCTGGTGCCCCAGTCCAGCGCCACGAGCCGGGCCGCCGAGTAGTCGTCCATCGCATCCGTTCCGTCGTGCCGTGGTCTGGCCTTATGCCGACAGGTAACGCGAGGCGTCCCACTTTGTCGAACACCGTCCCATATAGAGGGATGAGCATGGGCCCAGGTGGCCCTGAACGGGGGCGGGTCCCCCGCGTTCTCCGGATGCGGCGCACGGCTCCGCCGCCGGGGGCGTCCCGGGCCCGTCCGCAGGAGGCCCCTCCCGGGTACGCGCCTCCGGGCCGTCGGCGTCCGGGGCCTCCCGGCGGCGCGGCAGACCGACGGACGCGGCGGGGACGTAGGCGTGCCCGCCGCCCGGCCCGGTTCGCCGCCCCGGCCGGGTCAGCCCCGGGGGGCGAGGATGCGGTGGGCCTGGTAGCCCAGGGCCAGGGCGACGCGGTCGGCGGCCTCGATGACGGTCCCGGCGAGCTCCGCCTCGCGACGCTGCAGGTCGATCGCGCTGAGCGGCCCGGACACGGACAGGCCCGCGACGATCTCGCCGCTGGCGTCGCGGACGGGGGCGGCCACGCAGGCCCTGCCCAGGGCGAGCTCCTCGACCTCGGTGGCGTAGCCCCGTGCCCGGGAGCGCTCGATCTCCGCGTCCAGGGCCTCGTGGCCGGTGACGGTGGAGACGGTGTAGGCGTGGAGGTCGTCCCCGAGCAGGGCGCGGCGCTGTTCGGCGGTGCTCGACAGCAGCAGGCACTTGCCCAGGCCGGTGGCGTGCAGGGGGTTGCGGCTGCCCATGAGGACGTGGGCCTTGGGGGCCAGGGCCCCCTCGAAGTTGCACAGGTAGAACAGGGAGTCCCCGTCCCGGACCGCGACGTTGGCGCCGAGGCCGAGCTCCTGGGCCAGGCGCTGGGCCACGGGGCGGGCCTCGCGGTGCACGGGGTTGCCGTTGAGGAAGGCGGCGGCCAGCGACACGTGGTCCATGCCGAGGCGGAAGAACCCGCTGTCCTCGTCCTTGCCGATGAGGCGCGCGGACTCCAGGGTCGCCAGCAGCCGGGAGACGGTGGACTGTCCGATGCCGGTCAGCCGGGCGATGTCGGACACCCGCAGCTCGGGCTTTCCCTCCAGGAAGGCGCGGAGCACGCTGATCGCCCGCTCGACGGACTGGTTCCCACTCTGTTCGGCTGCCACCACGGTCCCATCGCATAAGTGATGCACTGTCCGCATCGTCATCTGCACTGTACGGGTACTCGGTTCGCCGTACCAAACACCCTGCTCACACCGCGCCCGGCGGCATCGGACGCCGACACCGTCCACGGGTGCGGGAGCGCCGGGGGAAGGCGCCCGCGCACGGCCGTCCGGCCGCCGGGGCCCGGCGGCCGGACGTTCCGGGACGCTCTCCCGCGCCCCGGCTCCTCAGGAGAACACCTGGAACTCCCGGACCCTGGCGACGTCGACCTCCGAGGCCGAGGGGTCGGTCACGACCAGCTGGACCCGGTCGACCTCGGCGGGAGCGAACTCCACGACGCGCAGCTCCTCGGTGTTGCCGCTCACCGAGGCCAGGGTGGTCCAGCCCCCGCCGGGGGTCCGGCCGCGCACCTCGAAGTCCCGCAGGACGGTGGAGGCGGGGTCGGGCGCGTAGCCGCTGGCCACGCGGACCGCCGACACGTCCGCCACCGCGCCCGGGTCCACGGTGAGGGTGGGCGCGGCGTCGCCCTCGGCGGAGATCCAGCGCGAGGCGTCCGAGCAGTCGCCGTCCACGGCCCGGTCCCCTCCGCTGTCGGCGTCGCGCCGGGAGCTCACCGACGTGGCGCCGCCCAGGGCGAGGTTCTCGCCCAGGTCGGGGTCCTCGGACAGGCCCGAGACCAGCTCCTCCCACGTGCCGCCCCCGGAGGGCGTGCCCCGGGACAGGCCCATGCGGAACACCGAACCCCGCGTCCCCTCCGCCAGGGGCGCGCTGACGTAGAGGGTGTCGGCGCCGTCGGCGCCGGTGAGGGCGCTCAGCCGCTGGAGGCCGGGGCGCTCGGGCCCGGCCCGGTCGAGCAGCCACGGCCCGCTCCCGGACCGCTCCGCCCGCACCACCTGGCTGAACGCCCCCGCGCAGCGGCGGTGCTCGGCCACGAGGTAGACGCGGGTGGTGCCGTCGGCGTGCGTGGTGTCGATCGCCGCGGAGGTGTGCACGCCGCCCGCGCCCGCCTCGGCCAGCACCTCCCTCTCCCAGGCGGTCCCGGTCCAGCGCGCGTACCGGGCGTCGTAGCCGGAGAAGCCGTCCCCGGTGTCACGGTCGCGGAAGCGGTAGGCGACGCCGGCCAGGGAACCCTCCGGGGTGAGCGCCAGTTTGGCGCTCTGGAGGGAGGGCGCCTGCGTGCCGATGTCCTCGCCCTCGGTGTAGGGCTGGTAGACGACCGCTCCCCCGGGGTCGGCCGCGGCGGGCAGCGCGACGGGGGCGCCCGCGACGTCCTTCGCGGTCCCGGTCGCGGGGTCGTAGACGAGGTAGGAGCCCAGGTGGCGGGCGGTGCTGGAGGGGAAGGGCCCCCACTCCCACAGCACGTGCACCCGTCCCCGGCCGTCCACCTCCAGGTCGTCGGGGTAGAACGCGTGGCCGGGGGCGGAGGCGACCGTGGTCTCGCGGGACCACTCCCCCGCCGCGTTGTCCCAGCGGTACAGGCGGCCGTGGCGCCTGTCGGCGGCGTCGGCCCTGACCAGCGCGTACACGTCGCCGCTCGCGTCGTCGCGGGCGGTCACCGGGTACGTGTAGGTCCCCCCGCCGTCGGGGAGGTCGGCGGCGGACTCCACGAGCGAGTCCACGTCGCCCGGGGCGGTGGAGCGGTAGTAGCGCCAGGCGTCGTTGTGCATGGACACGAAGGCGTGGACGCGGCCGTCGCCGTCCACCGTGATCGAGGGCTGGTTGTGCCCGATGTCGTCGGTGTAGGAGACGCAGTCGGCCCCGGCCCGGGCGCGCAGGCACCCGGAGGTCCACTCCCCCGAGGCGGTGCGCCGGGCGAGGTGGACCTCGTGGCGCCCGGCCTCGGAGGCGGGGGCGTTGAAGGCGAGGTAGTCGTGGCCGTCGACGGAGTCGATCGGCTTCCACCAGGCGGCCTGGTTGGAGGTGTCGACCGCGTAGGGCATCTCCTCGATGACCGCGGGGGCCTCGGGCGGCGCGTCGAGCGCGCTTGCGGGGGCCGAGGCCAGGCCCGCGGCGAGGGCGGCGGCGGCCAGGGCGGGCAGGGTGCGTCCGGTTCTTCTCACAGGGGGTGTCCAGTCCGTGGTTCGGGGGGCGGGCGGGGCGGGCTGCCCCGGGGACCGCGGCGGGGCCGCGGGTCAGGGGGCGGCGTCGGCCGGGACGCGCCGTCCGGCGGTCTCGCGGAGCCGGAGCACCGTGCCCAGGGAGATCGCGGCGACGAACATGATGTAGAAGGCCGGGCTGATGGGGGACCCCGTGGCCGCCACCAGCATTCCGGCGAGGTAGGGGGCCGTGCCGCCGAAGAGGGCGACGGCGATGTTGTAGGGGATCGCGATGGCGCCGTTGCGCGTGCGCGGGGGGAAGAGTTCGGCCATCGCAGCGCTGACCGCCCCGTCGAAGGCGGCGATGAGCACGCCGAGGAGGGCCATGGCCAGGAACGCGAGCGCGAAGCTGCCCTGGGACATGAGCCAGAAGGCGGGGTAGGACAGCAGCAGGAACCCGCCCGCGCCCGCGACGAGCAGCGGCTTGCGGCCCACCCTGTCGGACAGCGCCCCCATGAACGGCACCAGGACCGCGACCACCGCCAGGCACGCGGTGGTGACCTGGAAGGACTGCACCGAGCTGAAGCCCAAGGTCTGGGCGAGGTGGCTGGGCATGTAGGTCTGGAGCGTCCAGTGGGCGACGGCCTTGATGACGACCATGCCCGCGAGCAGCAGCATCGCGGTCCCGCCGGTGCGGAACGCCTCCCTGACGGGGGACTGCGCGATCTCGCCGAGCTTCTCCAGGCGGCGGAACTCCGGCGTGTCCTCCATGCGCACGCGCAGGTAGAGGCCGACCAGGCCGAGCGGGAGCGCGAGCAGGAAGGGGATGCGCCAGCCCCAGTCGCCCATGGCGGCGTCGCCCAGGACCGTGGTCAGCAGCAGTGCCAGTCCGGAGCCCGCGACGAAGGCCAGGAACCCGAAGGTGTCGATCCAGCTGGTGAGGAAGCCGCGCCGGCCGCGGGGGGCGTACTCGAACAGCAGGGTCGTGGCGCTGGCGGACTCGCCCCCGGCGGCGAAGCCCTGGACGAGCCGGGCGAGGACGAGCAGCAGCGGGGCGAGGGCGCCGACCGTGGCGTAGGTCGGCAGGACGCCGATGAGGAAGGTCGCCCCCGAGGTGATGAGGACGATCAGGGCGAGGACCTTCTGCCGTCCGATCCGGTCGCCCAGCGGTCCCCAGAAGAGGCCGCCGAGGGGGCGGACCACGAAGGAGACGGCGAACAGCGCGAACGTGGAGAGCAGCGCCGCGGTGGGGTCCCCGGGGGCGAAGAAGTTGGCCGCGATGCTGGTGGCGAGGGTTCCGTAGATCCCCATCTCGAACCACTCCACGAAGTGGCCGATGCCCGTGGCGAGCAGGACCTTCCTCGTCTCCCTCCGGGTGGGAGGGGCGACGTCCGCGGCGCGCACGTCGGATGTTCCTTCGGTCATGTCTACCTCGTCGTCCGTGTCGTCGGCCGGGGGTCCGGCCACGTGGCGGAAGTCCGGCGCCACCGCTGTCGCGGGAGCGCGTTGCACCCTGTGTCTTATCCACCACGTCATTGCATGAGCCATGCAGTGTGTGCAACAGTGATTTAACTCAGTCGACATGTCAAGGGTCACATGGGAAGTTCGATGCGCATTCGTAACGTAGAGACATTCGTCGTCAAGGTGCGGGGCCCAGCCGCCTACCTCGGCTCCCTCGCCGACGGCTCGGCGCTCACCGAGGAGCAGGGCTACCGGGTCCGCGAACCGTGGCTCAGCCTCTACTCCGCCCTCTTCGAGACCCTCCTGGTCCGCGTCGAGGCCGAGGACGGCACCGCCGGGTGGGGCGAGGCACTGGCCCCCGTCGGCCCCGAGATCCCCGCGCAGGTGGTCGACGGGCTGCTCGCCCCGCAGCTCGTCGGCGCCGACGCCACCGCGCCGCGCCCCGCCTGGGCGCGGCTGCGCTCGCTCATGCGCGAGCGGGGCCACCTGGTCGGCCACCAGGCCGACGCGCTCGCCGCCGTCGACATCGCCCTGTGGGACCTGGCCGGGAGGATCAGCGGACTCGGCGTGGCGGCCCTCCTCGGCGGCGCGCACCGCACACGCGTGCCCACCTACGTGTCCGGGCTCCCGAGCCCGGACGACGCCGGACGGGCCGACCTCGCCCGCCGGTGGCAGGAGCGGGGGGCCCGCACGGTCAAGCTCCACCTGGGCAACGGGGTGGACGCCGACCTGGCCACCGTCGACGCGGTGTCCGCGGCGGCGCCCGGCCTGGCCCTCGCCGTGGACGCGCACTGGCGCTACACGCCCTCCCAGGCCGCCCGGCTGGGGCGGGAGCTGGCCGACCGCGGGGCGGTGTTCCTGGAGGCCCCGCTCGCGCCGGAGGACGTCGAGGGCCACCGCCGCCTCGCCGACCGGATCGAACTGCCCGTCGCCGTCGGGGAGACGCTGCGCAACCGCTACGAGTTCGCGCAGTGGCTGGCGGCGGGGGCCCTCGGCCTGGCCCAGCCCGACGTCGGCCGCACCGGCGTGACCGAGGCCGCCTCGATCGCCGAGGTGTGCTCGGCCCACCACGTGCCCGTCGCCCCGCACCACTCCGTCGGCCTGGGCCCCGCGCTCGCCGCCGGGGTGCACGTGAGCGCGGCGACCGAGGACTCCCCCTTCTTCGAGTACCAGCCGACCACCGTCGAGACCGCCGCCGAGCTGGGCTTCCACTTCGACGCGCACCCCGACGGCATCGGGCTCAGCTCCGGCCCCGGACTCGGCCTGGAGGTCGACGAGGAGCGCGTCCGCTCCGCCGCCGTCCGCCACCGCTCCACGAGGTGACCCCGCTCCGGCCCCGAAGCGGCCGCGCCCGGCACCGCCCCCCGGGGGACGGACGGAGCGCACCGTCCGGTGCCGGGGGCGCAGCGCCCGCCCGCACCTGCCGGGCCGCCCGGCGCGGCGGCGTTCCGCCGCCCGCAGACCACGACCGAAGAACCACCCACCCACCGGAAAAGAGGCGACCATGACCGCTCTCGGCGGACTCGTCCCCATCCTCGCCACCCCCTTCCACCCGGACGGAACCCTCGACGACGAGGGGCTGCGCCGGCTCGTCCGCTTCCAGTTGGCGTGCGGCGTCGACGGCCTCGCCGTGTTCGGCATGGCGAGCGAGGGCTTCGCCCTCACCGCCGACGAGCGGTCCCGGATCCTCGACGCGGTCGCCGAGGAGGCCTCGGGAGCGGTGCCGGTCGTCGCGGGGGTCAACGGGACCTCCGTCGAGACGGCCGTCGAGCAGGCGCGGGCCGCGGAGGCGGGCGGGGCGGACTCGCTGATGGTGCTGCCCCCGTACCTGGTCAAGCCCTCGGCCCGCCAAGTGGTGGAGTTCTACACCCGGGTGTGCGCCGCGACGGCGCTGGACGTGATGGTCCAGGACGCGCCCGGGGCGACGGGGGTGTCCATGGCTCCGGCCGTGATCGCCGAGATCGCCGCGCTGGACCGGGTCACGTCGGTCAAGGTCGAGTCGCCGCCCACCCCGGCCTCGACCGCCGCCGTGCGCGCCGCCCTGGACGCGCGGGGCGCCGACGCGGCCGTGCTGGGCGGCCAGAACGCCTTCTTCCTGCTGGAGGAGTACGGGGCCGGCGCCGTGGGCACCATGCCCGCCTGCGAGGTGAGCGACCTGCTGGGCGGCGTCCTCTCCCTGTGGGAGGGCGGGGACCGCCGCGCCGCGAGGCGCGCCTACGACCGGCTGCTGCCGCTGCTGCGCTTCGGCATGCAGGGCGGCGTCGCCTGGGCCGTGCACAAGGAGGTGCTGGTGGCCCGCGGCGTCATCGGCTCCGCCGCCGTGCGCCTGCCCGCCGCCCCGCTCGACCCGCGCACCGCCGCCGGGCTCGCCGCGATCCTGCACGACCTCGGCCTGCCCGACCACGACACCGTCGTGGCGGCGGCCCGGGGCGCGAACCCGTCGCCGCGCGCGGCGGGGGCGGAGGGAGCCGGTCCCGGTCGCGGGCCGGACGGCTCCGGGGCGCAGGCCGCGGGAGCCCCGAAGGCCGCGTCCGCCCCGGTGGGCGGGAGCGCTGCGGCGGCGGGCGGTGCGGGCCGATGAGCAGGCGCGTCCTCGTCGTCGGGGCCTCCTCCGACATCGGCCGGGCCGTCTCCCGGGCCTTCGCCTCCCGGGGCGACCGGGTCGCGGGCGTCTCTCTGGAGGAGTTCGACGACCCCTCGCTCGTCCTCGCCCTGGCCGCCGACTGCGCGGACCCGGCGGGCGCGGCGTCGGCGGTCGCCGGGGCGGCCGAGGCCCTGGGCGGGCTGGACGTCCTGGTCCCGGCGGCCGCGGCCATGCCCGTGGCCCCCGCCGAGCACACCAGCGACGAGCAGTGGCGCACGGCCGTGGACACCACCCTGGGCTCGGCGTTCTACACCTGCCGGGCGGCGCTCCCGCTGCTCGGCGAGGGGTCGGCGATCACGGCCGTCGGCTCGGTGAACGGCACGCTCGCGGCGCCCGGCCTGCCCGGCTACGCGGCGGCCAAGGCCGGCGTCGAGGGGCTCGTGCGCCAGCTCGCGCTGGAGTACGGGCCGCGGGGGGTGCGGGTGAACGCGGTCGCGCCGGGGCTCATCGGGGGCAGGGGGCTGGCCGCCGCCTCCGAGGGCTACCCGCTCGGCCGCACCGGCACGCCCGAGGAGGTCGCGCACGCGGTCGTGTTCCTGTCGGCCCCGGAGGCCTCCTTCGTCACCGGCGTGGTCCTGCCGGTGGACGGCGGGCTCTCCATCGCCTCCCCGGCCGCGTTCCTGCGCCCCGACCTGCGCGCCCGGTTCCTCCCCGGCACCGGGGACTGACCCCGGGCCGCCCACGGACCCCCGCCCGTCGGACGGCGGGCGGGGCCGCCGCAGGGGCGTCGGGACCGGCCCGGCCTGGCCGGGGCCGCCCGGGTTCTCCCCCGCCGACCCGGCCTGAAGGAGTCCCCGCCACCGGGCCCCGGCGGGCCGCCCGCCGGGGCCGGGGCCCCTTCTAGGGGCCCCTTCTAGAAGGGGCGGTCCCCCACGATGGCGACGCGCTCGGCGATCCGGGGGTGGGGGTGGTAGTCGTTCACCGCGTAGTGCTGGGTGGCGCGGTTGTCCCAGAAGGCGACCGAGTCCCGCTCCCACCGGAAGCGCACCTGGAACTCCGGCGCGTGCGCCTGCTGGAACAGGAAGCGCAGGATCTCGTCGCTCTCGGCCCGCTCCATCCCGACGATGCGGGTCGTGAAGGAGACGTTGACGAACAGCGTCCTGCGCCCGGTCTCGGGGTGCGTGCGCACGACGGGGTGCTCGACCGGCGGGAACCGGTCCTGCCACTCCAGGAGCCTGCGCTCGTCCAGGAACCGTGAGAACCCGGGGATGACGTCGTGGACGGCGGTGCGGCCCTCGATGCGCTCCTTGACGGTGTCGGGCAGGTTGTCGTAGGCGGCGGCCATGTCGGCCCACAGGGTGTCGCCGCCCACGGGCGGGACCTCCACCAGGCGCAGGATCGCGCCCATGGCGGGCCGCTCCCTCCAGGTCACGTCGGTGTGCCAGACGTTCTCGTAGCTGGGAGGCGTCCCGCCCTTGGCGAACCGGGCGACGTGGGCGTCGTCCCCCTGGTCGATGAACGGGTTGGTCTCCAGTTCCCCCCACATCCGGGCGACGGCCTTCTGGCGCGCGGAGTCGATGGGCTGGTCGCGGAAGAAGACGACCTTGTACTCCAGGAGCGCGCGGTGGATCTCGGTGCGCAGCTCCTCGCCGATCTCCTCCCGCAGGTCCACGCCGTGGATCTCGGCGCCGATGAGGGCGCCGAGGGGTCGGACCTCGAACAGGCGGTAGGGCTGGGCGGACGCGCCCTCGGGGAGCCGGCGCAGTGTGCGCGGGCCCTCGACGAGCGCCGTGTCGACCGCGGCGCTGTCGCGCAGCCCCGCCGTGGTCTCGATCATCGCAGTCATGTTCCATACCTTTCCGATGGGAAAACAGGATAAACGGGAGGCGCCCACCGGGACCCGCGGCTCGCCGGGCGGCGGCCGGGGGACGGAGGCCCTGTTCACGGGCGGGGGCGGTCTGCGCGGAGGGAGTGAGACACGAGTCCCCGGACACCGGACCGGACGCCGCACCGGGCACGGGGAGCGGACGGGACAGGACGCGGAGGCGCGGACCCGGGACCGGGCCCGGCGGTCACCGGCGGAACGCCGGCACGGGGGCCGCCCGCGGGTCAGGCGCGGGGAGGGGAGCCCAGTCGGCAGCCCGCGTGCGGCTTCGAGCTGGAAGGAGGCCGTGAGCACCCGGACCAGCGGCAGGGTGTGCTCGTCGATACCCAGCCGTCGCAGGTCCGCG
>NZ_JBEXSY010000081.1:0-29521 GCF_040613895.1 Nocardiopsis sp. NPDC006198
CGACGCCCCGATCTCGGGCCACTGGTTCTCGGCCCAGTTCCAGGAGCTGCTGGACAACGCCTACCCGCCGCTGAACTGACGCCTCCCCGCCCCTCTCCCCCGGCGCGCGCCGAGGGGGACCGCCGAACAGGGCGCCCGTCCACCCAGGGGGTGGGCGGGCGTCCGCCACGGCCTGGGATCATGGGCCGGGGCCTTCCCCTGGAGGCCAGGAACCGGATCGGGGAGGAACCGCGTGGCGAACCTGCTGGAGACCGACACCGTCGTGGTCGGCCTGGGGGCGATGGGGGCGCAGGCCCTGTGGCGCCTGGCCCGGTCCGGCGTCGACGCCGTCGGGGTGGAGCAGTTCTCCCCCGGCCACGACCGGGGTTCCAGCCACGGGGAGTCCCGCATCATCCGCACCGCCTACCTGGAGGGCGCCGAGTACGTGCCGTTCGTCCGAGCGGCCTGGCGTGCCTGGTCGGAGCTGGAGGAGGCGTCCGGGGAACGGCTCGTGCTGCGCACCGGGGCGCTGATGGCCGGCGCGCCGGACAGTGCCGCCGTCGCCGGGTCGCTGGCCGCGGCCCGGCACCACGGACTCTCCTGCGAGCTGCTCTCCGCCGACGAGGTCCGCACCCGCTTCCCCGGCCACCGGCTGCGCACGGGCGAGGTCGGCGTGTTCGAGGAGGACGCCGGCGTGGTCCTGCCCGAGGCGTCGATCCTGGCGGCCGTCCGGCTCGCCGGGGCGGCGGGGGCACGGGTGCTCACCGGGGCCGTGGCGACCCGGATCGAACCGGATCCGGACCGGCCCCGCGTGGTGGTGGGCGACACGGTGATCCGCGCCCGGAGGGTCGTCGTCACCGCCGGCGCGTGGCTCCCCTCACTGGTGCCCGAGGTGGCCGGCCTGGGCGGGGGGATCACGGTCGAGCGGCGGGTGCTGGGCTGGTTCCGCACCACGGGCGACCCGGCCGCGCACGTGGCCGGCCCGGTGTTCGCCCGGGACGGGGACGACTGCACCTGGTACGGGTTCCCCAGTCTGGACGGGGGCCGGACCGTCAAGATCGGCGTGCACGCCGAGGCCCCCGGCCCGAGGCGCGAGGGGGCGCAGTGGGGTGAGCCGGTGGACCCGGACGCGGGGCCGCGCGAGCCCGGCCCCGCCGACGCCCGCAGGCTCGGCGAGCTGACCTCGGGGCTGCACGGCGTCGAGGCCCTTCCCGAGCGCATGGCCTCCTGCATGTACACGATGACGTCGGACGAGCACTTCGTCATCGGCCACCGCAGGGAGCTTCCCGGGCTGGTGCTCGCCGGGGGCTTCTCCGGGCACGGCTACAAGTTCGCGTCCGCCGTCGGCGAGGCCCTGGCCGACCTGGCCGGGGACGGCCGGACCGACCTGCCGATCGGCCTGTTCGACCCGCACCGCTGGGACTGACGCGGGCGCCGGGGAGGGCTGGACCGGCCGGTCGCGGTGCGCCGTGCGATCATCGCTCACACGCGCGGCGCGAGCGCGCCGACCCCTCCCGGAAGGACCACCATGAACCGTCCCACCGTCCAGCGGACCGCGCTCGTCACCGGCGCGTCGTCGGGTATCGGCGCGGCCGTGGCCGCCGCACTGGTCCGGCGCGGCTACCGCGTGTACGGCACCAGCCGCAGACCCGGGTCGGTGGCCGAGCCGGTGCCGGGCGTGGAGTACCTGGCCCTGGACCTGGCCGACGAGGCGTCGGTCAAGGCGTGCGCCTCCGCCGCCGGCGACGTGGACGTGCTGGTCAACAACGCCGGTGAGAGCCAGAGCGGCCCGTTCGAGGAGTTGCCCCCGGACGCCGTGGAGAGGCTGTTCCGGATCAACGTGTTCGGGGCCGTGCGGCTCACCCAGCTCCTCCTCCCGGGGATGCGCGGGCGCGGGTACGGCCGGGTGGTCATGGTGGGGTCGATGCTGGCGAGCTTCCCCCTGGCGTACCGGTCGTCCTACGTCGCGTCGAAGGCGGCGGTCAAGGGGTTCGCCGACGCCCTGCGCCGCGAGGTGTCCCCTTTCGGGGTGGGGGTGGCCACGGTGGAACCGGGGTCGATCAACACCGGCATCAGCGAGCGGCGGACCCAGTACCTGCGCGACGGTTCCCCGTTCGCGGGCGAGTACCGCACCATGCTCACCGCGCTCGACGCCAACGAGTCGGCCGGGATCTCCGCGGGCCGGGTCGCCCGGACCGTCGTGCGGGCGATCGAGGCGGACCCGCCGCGGCCCCTGTACGCGGTCGGCAGCAACGCGCCGGTGGTGTTCGCGCTGCGCAGGCTCTTCCCCCGCTCGCTCGTCCTCGCCGTGGTCGCCCGCAAGCACGGGCTGTAGGCGGTCGGCCCGCCGTACCGGAGCGCGACCGGGCGGGGCGCACGGGACGCGGCGCCGGCATCCGCGAGGATGGGGAGCCCGCGACCGAGATCCGAGGAGCACGCCATGAGGCAGCAGGTCCACTTCATCACGCTCGCCACCCCCGACCTGGACGCGGCCCGCCGCTTCTACCGTGACGGACTCGGCTGGGAGCCGCTCATGGACGTCCCGGACGAGATCGTCTTCTTCCAGGTCGCGCCCGGGCAGGTGCTGGGCCTGTTCGACGCGGAGAAGTTCGACCGGGACCTGGGGCTGCCGCCCGGGACGTCGGGGTTGTCGGGGGTGACCCTGTCGCACAACGTCGACGGCCCCGAGGAGGTCGGGCGGACCGTGGACGCGATGGCCGCGGCGGGCGGGACCGTGCTCAAGAGCCCGCGGCGGGGCGAGTTCGGGGGCATCTTCCACGCGCACGTCCGGGACCCCAACGGGGTGGTGTGGGAGGTCGCGCACAACCCGGGGTGGAGCGTGGACGCCTCGGGGCGGGTGGTTCTCGGCTGACCCGCTCCGGGCGTCCGGGGGGGGCGGGACGCGGTCGGCTGTTGCCGCGGGGCCGACCGGCGCCGGGGAGGGGGGTGCCCTAGGTTGGGCGGTGAAGGTCGAAGTCAACGGTGGAGAGGTGCCGCGTGAGCAGCGTCGTCAAGTTCAACGTCCTGACCGTCCCCGAGGGTGCCGGGGCCACACTGGAGGAGCGCTTCGCCAAGCGGGCCGGGCTGGTGGAGAACCAGCCGGGGTTCGAGGAGTTCCAGCTCCTGCGCCCGGTCGAGGGCACCGACAAGTACCTGGTGTACACCCGTTGGCGCTCCGAGGAGGACTTCCAGAACTGGGTGGGCGGCCAGGCGTTCAAGCACGGGCACGCCCAGGCCGCCGCCGACGCGGGACGGAGCGGCGAGGCGACCGGACACGGGCACGGGCAGGGCGGACCGGCCGCGACCGGCAGCGAGATCTGGGGGTTCGAGGTCGTCCAGCACGTCAGGGCCGGCGCCTGAGTCCCCGGACCGGCCCTCCGCGCCGGGCCGCGGTCGCGGAGGCCGGTCCGCCGGCGGGCGGCCTCAGCCCCGGGGCTTGCGGGCCTCGACGAGGAAGCGGGTCGTGGTCGCCGTGAACGCCCCCTCGCGCCGGATGTGCTCGTGCATGTCCAGGAGCCGTTCCCGGTAGGCCTCGACGGTGAACCCCGGCACCATCCAGATCACCTTGCGCAGGAAGTAGACGACCGCGCCGACGTCGAAGAACTCCGTGCGCAGCCGTTCCAGGCGCAGGTCGACGACGTCGAGCCCGGCCGCCCTGGCCGCCTCGCGCGCGTCGTCCGGGTGCCGGGACCGGCGGTCCTCCTCCGGGCGCGGTCCCAGGAAGAACTCCACCACCTCGAACACGCTCTCCGGCCCCACCTGCTGGGAGAGGTAGGTGCCGCCGGGGGCGAGCACGCGGGCGATCTCCTCCCACCACGTGGCGACGGGGTGCCGGGAGACCACCAGGTCGAACGCGCCGTCCGCGAACGGCAGCGGGCGGCCGTCCTCGGTCGCGACCACCGCGACGCCCCGCGGGTGGAGCAGCCGGGTGGCCGCGGCGACGTTGGGCGGCCAGGACTCGGTCGCCACCGCCGTCCCGGGGAGTTCGGGGACACCGGCCAGCACCTCGCCTCCCCCGGTATCGATGTCGAGGGCGGCGGAGGCGCAGGCCATGCGCTCCCCCATCGTGCGCTGATAGCCCCAGGAGGGGCGCTGTTCGGCGGCCCGGCCGTCCAGCCACGAGAAGTCCCAGCCCTCCGTGGGCTCCGCCTCGGCCTCGGCCACGAGTTCGTCGAATGATCGTTCCATGGGTCCATCGTCCCCGGCGGCCCCGTCCGCGGCCACCCGGTTTCGGTCGCCGCCCGGCGGCGGGCCCCGCCCTCCTCCCGCCCCGGAGGCGGCCCCGGGACGGCGGCCGGGCAGGATGGTCGACCATGAGAACCCTCGCCCGCCGCCTCGGAAGCGTCGCCCCCGTCCCCGCGGTCGCCGCCGGCCTGATCGCCGTCCTGGTCGGGGTGACCAGCTCGGCGGCGATCGTGTTCACCGCCGCCGAGGCCGCCGGGGCGTCCTCCGGGGAGATCGCCTCGTGGATGCTCGCCCTGGGCGTGGGCATGGCGGTGACCTGTGTGGGGCTGTCGCTGCGCTACCGGGCCCCCGTGGTCACCGCGTGGTCCACGCCGGGCGCGGCGCTGCTGGCGGTGGGCCTGGACGGGGTGACGATGGCGCAGGCCGTCGGGGCGTTCCTGTTCTCGGCCGCCCTGATCACCCTGAGCGGGGTCACCGGCTGGTTCGAGAGGGTGATGGACCGGGTCCCCGTCCCGCTCGCGGCGGGGCTGCTGGCCGGGGTCCTGCTCCAGTTCGGGGTCGGCCTCTTCACGAGCATGGAGGACGACTTCGCGGTGGTGGCCGCGATGTTCGCGGCGTACCTGCTGTCCCGGCGGTGGCTGCCGCGCTACGCCGTGATCCTGTCCCTGGCCGCGGGCGCGGCGGCCGCCGCCGCACGGGGGACCCTGGACCTGGGCGGGGTGCGGCCCGCGCTCGCCGCTCCGGTGTTCGTGGTGCCCGAGTTCTCGTGGCAGGTGCTGGTGAGCGTGGGCGTGCCGCTGTTCGTGGTGACCATGGCGTCCCAGAACCTGCCCGGGGTGGCGGTCCTGCGCGGCGACGGCTACCGGGTGCCGGTCTCCCCCGTGATCGGATGGACCGGGGCGACCAACATGGTGCTGGCCCCGTTCGGGTGCTTCGGGATGAACCTGGCGGCGATCACCGCGGCCATCTGCACCGGTCCGCAGGCCCATCCCGACCCGGAACGCCGCTACCTCGCGGGGGTGTGGGCGGGGGTCTTCTACCTGTGCGTCGGCGTGTTCGGGGCGACGGTGGCGTCCCTGCTGGCCGCCCTGCCCGCCACCCTGGTCCTGGGGATCGCGGGGATCGGCCTGCTCGGGACGATCGGGGGGTCGCTGGCGTCCGCGCTGTCGGACGAACGGTCCCGGGAGGCGGCGGTGGTGACGTTCCTGGCGACGGCGTCCGGGTTCACGCTGCTCGGGGTGGGGTCGGCGTTCTGGGGCCTGGTCGCGGGCGTGCTGACGCTGGTGGTGACCGCCTCCCGGCGCGGAGCGCGCGGCGGGGAGGCCTCCCCCGGGCGGAGGCCGGGCGCATGACCCCGCGGCCGGGGCCGGGGAGGGCGACCGGAAAACCGCTTGTGCACCGGCGCCGGCCACCGCTAGAACTGTCCCGTCCCGGCCGGAACGGCTCCGGGGCCGCGACCAGGAAGGAGGCACAGCCGTTGTTCACCGCAACCACCGCACCCGTGCCCTCCCGGGGAGCCTGCCACGGCTGACCCCGTGCGGACGGGCGCACACACCGAAGGTGTCGCCTTGACCGTCAGTACGAACGATCTGACCATCCGACCGATCACCGGTCCCGGTGAGCTGGACCTCTTCTCCCGGCTCCCTTACACGCTGAACACCGAACTCGCCGACGACCTCGCCCACGGACGGCGCCGGCCCTCGTGGATGTGGGTCGCCCTGGACGGCGACCGCCTGCTGGCCCGCCTGTCCTGGTGGTGCCGCGGCGGCGACGACGCGCCGCTCCTCCTCGACATCCTGGACGTGGACGACGGCGCCGGGGACGTCGACCGCGTGGGCGTCGCCGGACTCCTGCTGCGCACGGCCTCCGCGGCCACCCTGGCGGAGGGGGCGAACCCGCCGGAGTACCTGCGCTACGTCTCCGCCGCCTGGCGCGAGGACCCCGCGGAACGGCGTGCCGTGGAGGAGCGCATGGCCGCCGTCGAAGGCGAGGGCGGATCCCTGCTCGTCGAACGCCTGCGCCTCGAATGGACCCCCGGGGGCGCCGCGCCGCGCCCGGGCGACCGCCTCCGGTTCCGTCCCGTGCGGGACGACGCGGAGCTGCTCGGTCTGACGGCCCGGGTCCTGGAAGGGACCCTGGACGCCCACCACTGGGGCGATCTCGCGCACAGGTCCGCGGAGCAGATCGCCGCCGACCAGTACGCGGAGGAGTTCGAGCGGTACACGACGCCCCGCGGCTGGTGGCGGATCGCGACGCTCCCGGACGGCGGGCCCGTCGGGTTCGTGCTGCCTGCCCGCAACGACTACCACCCGGTGATCGCCTACATCGGGGTGCTCCCCGAGCACCGCGGCCACGGGTACGTCGACGAGATCCTCGCGGAGGGGACCCGTGTCCTCGCCGAACAGGGGGTCGACAGGATCCGGGCGGCGACGGACATCGGCAACACGCCGATGGCCGCGGCGTTCCGCCGGGCGGGGTACACGACGCTCAACGCGGTCGTCGACATGACCTGGAGGTAGCCCGGGACGGCGTCCTCCTCAGGTCGCCCTGTCCCCGGTGCGGGGCCCGCACCGGGGGCGGCCCCGGCGGCGCCGACCGGACCGGCGGCCGAGCGGTCCAGGGTCGGGAGGCCCGTGCCACCCTTGTGGAAGGTCCCGAAGAAGCCGCGCCGGAAGCACGCGCCGACCGGCTCCCGCGCCCGCCTCAGGCCGTCGCGAGGATGCGGCCGGCCTCCGCCACCCCCGCGACGAGGTCCTGGGGGTCGGCCGTCATCCCCGCCACCACGAGGTCCACCTCCTCCAGACCCGCCCGGGCCAGGAGCTCCTTGTCGTTGGTGACCCACTCCCCCCGGCCGGCCAGTACCGCGTGCGCCGTGTGGGAGGCCGCCTGGGCGACCAGGCCCGCGGTCTGGGCGACCCTGCCGCGGGGCGCGTGGTTGCGCTCGGCGTAGGCCAGGGTGGCGGAGGCCAGACCGCGCCAGACCGGTGGCGCGGACCGGCGCAGCGCCTCGGGGTAGTCGGGCCGGGGCAGGTCCCCGACGAGGACGCGGCCGATCGCGAGTTCGGCGACGACGAGGTAGCTGGGGATGCCGACCAGGTGGAACATGAGCGGCTCCACCCGGAACCGGCCCGCGCCCGCCTCGGCGAGCTCGTGTTCGACGACGTCGAGGTCGCGGTAGTGCACGTCCACGGCCCGTCCGTCGATCCGCAGCCAGGCTCCGCCGTTGAAGACGCCGCCGCCCCAGTCCCCGAGCTCCGAGACCTCGCCGGGCCAGCCCGTGTCCCGCAGGTCCTGCGGGTCGAACCCGCCCCGGTAGTAGAGGGCCAGGTCCCAGTCGCTGTCGGGCCGGTGGGAGCCCTGGGCCCTGGAGCCTCCGAGGGCGACGGCCCGCACGTCGGGGAGGGAGGCGAGCCGGTCGGCGGTGGCGGCGAGGAAGCGCTCGTCGTCGGAAGTGGTCATCGGACCATCATCGTGCACCCCGACCGGCGGCCTCCACGGGTTTTCCCGCGGCGGACGCGAGCCGTGCTCAGCCGCCGGAGCGCGCCTGCGCCGTCACGGTCGCGGCGCCGGAGCGGGGCTCCCGGTAGGTGCCCCATCGCAGGAGGCGTTCTGCGGGTCCGCGCGCCCCCGTGCGCCGCATGACGTCGGCGATCACCACGGTGGCCAGCCAGACGGCCGCGCCGACCAGGACCGAGCCGAGCTCGGAGAGACCCGACGCCAGGCCGAGCGCGTACGGCGCGAACAGCACGGTCCACCCCACCGACTGCAGGAGGTAGCACGTCATCGAGCGCTGGCCGGTGGCCGCCAGCGCCCGGACCACCGGGCCCCGCCGGTCGCCGAGGCGGACCGCGAGCAGGGCGATGAGCGCCGCGTAGCCGAAGCCGCCCGCGTAGCCGGTGAGCAGGTGCAGCCAGGCGAGAGCGGTCTCGGCCGCGCCGGCGGCCTCCCACAGCCCGGCCGAGGCCAGGCCGTACGGCAGTCCCCCCAGAACGGCGACGGGGATGCCGGCGAAGGCGCTCCGGCGCAGCAGGCCGAGGTGGGGACCGGGCTCCTCCATGACGCGGCGGCGGGCCGCCCACACCCCCACGGCGAACGGGAACACCGACGTCATCAGGAGCATCGGGGTCATGACCGGCCACGTGAACAGCCGTGTCACCATGTCCGCCAGCGGGCTCCCGGTGAGGACCCCTCCCCCGGCGGCGGGGTCGGTGAAGGAGGGGACGGTGTTGAGGAAGGCGTAGACCAGCGTGCCGAGGGCCATCCAGGTGAACCCGTGGGCGAGCAGCCTCCGGTCGCCGACGTGGAGGAGCCCGGCGAACATGAGGGCGATGAGCCCGTAGACGGCGATGATGTCACCGAAGAAGAGCAGGACGGTGTGCAGGACCCCGATGAGGACCAGCCAGCGCCCCCTTCTGCGGACCAGGGAGCGCACCCGCGGCCAGGGCTGCCCCTCGGCCACGCGACGCAGGTGGATCCGGGCGAGCCCGTAGCCGAACAGCGCGGCGAACATGGGGTAGCCGCGCCCCTCGGCGAACGTCATCACGAAGACCGTGGTGGCGGCGTCGAACGCCGCACCCGGCGCCTGCGGGTCGCCGCCGACCATCTCCTGGAAGATGTGGGCGTGCACGATGGCGATCACCAGCAGCATCACGCCGCGGGACAGGTCGGGCGCCAGGGACCGCCGGCTGAGCGGGACGCCGCCGGAGGCGGGGGTTCCGGGGGGAGGTGGGAGGGACACGGGAAGCTCCGTTCACGCCGCACGGGGGCAGGGCGGGGCCAGGTGGATGGGGATTGGATACGATGGCGTATCCAACGACGTTTTTAAGATACGACACCGTTTCTTGTTTGGGAAACCGATTCCCGGCCGGAAGCGGCCAGGGGAGGCAGGGTTGGCGGACGACGTGGCGCGGGACCGGGCCGGGGAGCGCCCCGGCGGACAGGAGGAGGCCCCCTCCGGGGGCGGGGGCGCGCGGGACCGCACGCGGCCGGACGCGCCCCGGGCCACGCGCAGGCGCGGGAGGGAACTGCTCGACGCCATCCACGAGGCGGTCCTCGCCGAGGCCGCCGAGGTCGGCCTCTCCCGGCTGTCCATGGAGGGCGTCGCCCGCCGCGCCGGTACCGCGAAGACCTCCCTGTACCGGCGCTGGCCCACCCCCGGCGACATCCTGATCGACGCGATGTACCACACCCTCCCGCAGGAGGTGCCCACACCCGGGGCCGACGACCTGCGGGGGGACCTCGTCCGCGCCCTCATGCTCCTGCGGGGCGTCATGGTCGACGGCAACCGCGGCCAGGCGATGTTCGCCGTAGTCGCCGAGGCACGGCACCACCCCGACCTGTACAGGCGGTTCACGGAGGAGGTGTTCGACGCGCGCGGCGGTCGCTTCACCCGCACCGTGCTCGAGCACTACGCCGGGCGGGGCCGGATCGACCCCGCACGGGTCACACCCCTCACCGTCGACATCGGCGAGGCCATGATGATCAAGTACGGCATGGACCACCAGGCCTTCCCCGACGAGGAGTACGTGGCCCGGATCGTGGACGAGGTGATCCTGCCGGCCGTCGGCCGGGACCCGCGCGACGGGCGGCCGCCGGGCGACGACCCGACGTAGGCTCCGGCCGACCGCGGCCCCGGGGCACGGCGGCCGGCCCGCCGGGGCGGGACCCCCGCCCGGATCCGCTCACCCGCCGCGCCGCGCCCCGGTCCCCCCGCGGCGCACCCTGGCGCGGACGGCCCCCCTCGTGTCGCGCCGGGCCATCCGGCGGGCCCGGGTGGCGAGCGGGATGTCGCGCGCCCGCCGGACCCCCTCCCCCTCCTCCGCCCGGAGGGAGCGCACGAGCCCGGCCATCATGAAGAAGCCGATCGCGAAGAACGGCAGGCCGAACACGATGATCGTCTGCTGCAGGGCGTCCAGGCCGCCCACGCCCGTCGCGGTGAGGACCGTCGCGGCGACCACGCCCTCGGTGACACCCCAGAACACCCGCTGCCGGACCGGGGTGACGGCGTCGCCCGAGCACAGCATGTCCACGACCAGGGACGCCGAGTCCGAGGACGTGGTGAAGAAGATGACCACGATGAGGATCGAGGCGGCCGAGACGAACGTGGCCATCGGGAAGTGCTCCAGGAACGCGAACAGAGCGCCCGGTATGTCCTGCTCCACGGCCACCTCCCGCACCAGCCCTCCGCCCCGGTTCATCTCGATGTCGAAGGCCGACAGGCCGAAGACGCCGAACCACACGATGCTGAAGGCCGTGGGCAGGACGAGCACGCCGAGCACGAACTCGCGGATGGTGCGGCCCTTGGAGATACGGGCGATGAAGATGCCGACGAACGGCGACCAGGTGATGGTCCACGCCCAGTAGAAGACCGTCCAGGCGCCCTGCCAGCCGGTGTTGCCGAAGGTGTCGTTCCAGAACGACAGCGGGACCAGCCGCTCCAGGTACACGCCGACGGTCTCGATGGTGCCCTTCGCCAGGTAGAGCGGGGAGGACGCCAGGAAGACGAACACCAGCAGGGCGACGGCGAGGACGACGTTGAGCAGCGAGAGCCACTTGATCCCGACGTCGAGCCCCGAGGCCACCGAGGCGACCGCGACGGCCGTGACCACGGCGATCAGGACAAGCTGCGTGAGGCGGCTCTCCTCGATGCCGAACAGCGTGTTGAGGCCGCTGTTGATCTGCATGGTCCCCAGGCCGATGGTGACGGCCACGCCG
Organism: Nocardiopsis sp. NPDC006198; assembly: GCF_040613895.1. NCBI lineage: Bacteria > Bacillati > Actinomycetota > Actinomycetes > Streptosporangiales > Nocardiopsidaceae > Nocardiopsis > Nocardiopsis sp. NPDC006198. The sequence goes on from NZ_JBEXSY010000081.1 coordinate 10,879, forward strand.
AACAGCGTGCCGAGGACCGCGACGATGTCGACGGTCCTTCCCAGCGGACCGTCGATCCGGTCGCCGATGAACGGGTGGAAGACCGAACTGACCCGGAACGGCAGGCCCTTGCGGTACACGAAGTAGGCGAAGGCCAGCGCCGGCAGGCAGAAGATCGTCCAGGTGTGCAGGCCGAAGTGGTACAGCGTGAACCCCATGGCCTGCCTGGCCGCCTCCACCGACTCCGGCTCGACGTCCCCCTGAGGCGGGTCCGCGTAGTGGCTGATGGGCTCGGCCACGCCCCAGAACATGAGGATGCTGCCGATCCCGGCCGCGAAGAGCATGCAGAACCAGGCGAGGTTGCCGTACTCCGGCGCACTGCCCGGGGGGCCGAGCCGCACACCGCCGTAGCGGCTGCACGCGATCCACACGAGAAAGGCGAGAAAGGACGTCACCCCGAGGATGTAGAGCCATCCGAGATGGGTCAGGATCCATTGCGAGGCGGCACCGAAGACGGTGTCCACCGTGTCGGTGAAGACGATGGCGCACACCACGAAGACGACGGTCAGTGCGGCGGAGGTGAAGAAGATCGTCGGGTTCGTGTCGAGCCCGAGCACGTGTGCCAGTTTTTTCGACATGCACTGCCCTCTGGTGTTTCGGGTGCTTTCGGCGCGCGGGCGGGACCGGGGATCTCGGAGCGGCCCCGGGCAAGGATACGCATCGGGAAAGACAGATTCACCCACGTCCATTTCATAGGAAATGACACCGATCCCGTTTTAAATAAAGATTCCTGCCACACTGTGCTCTTTTAGATCAAAACACCAGAAAAACCTGAAAGGACGGCGCCGCGCAGGGCGGCCGGGAGCACGGCGGAGGCACGCGGAGGGGCCGTCCGTTCGGCGGCGCGGCGCCGGAGGACGGGCGGACGGAACCGGGGGACGCGGAAGCGGCTCACACGTCCGGCCCGCCGCGTCGGCGCGGGGGGCGGCGGGAGCGCGGCGGCGGGGCCGCGCCCGTGTGCGGCGGGAGGCCGCCACGGGGGCGGGTCAGGCGTCGAGCCCGCGCAGCAGCTCGCACACCCTCTCGGGCTGCTCGTACAGCGACAGGTGGCCCGCGCCCTCGATCGTGTGGACCCCGGTGTTCAGGAACCGGCGGGCCGGCCCGTGCAGGCGCGCGGGGGAGAAGAAGGGATCGTGCGATCCGGTCGCCACGGCGACCGGCGTGTCCGCCCAGGCGCGGAACTGCTCGCCGTGGAGCGGGTTGGGCGTGGTGCCCGTGCGGCAGTAGCGGGCCACCATGGTCAGCCACTCGGCCTCGGCGCGGCGCTCGGCGCACTCCTCCGCGGACGGGCCGCTGAGGAACTCGACGAGGCGACCGCTGGTCTGCTCGTTGGGGTGGATCATCCAGGGCAGCGTCGCGCGCATCGACTCCGAGCTGACACCGGCGGCGGTGAGCCCCGCGGGGTTGAGCAGCAGCATCCCCGCGACCAGCGGGGACGGGGTCGAGGCGAGCGCGATGGCGGCGCCGCGCGAGTGTCCCAGCACCAGGACGGGCCCGTCGGTGATCCGGGGCAGGAGCTCGTCCAGCCACGCGCCGTAGGTCTCGATCCTGGTCCCGCCGACCCGCTGGCTGCAGCTGAGGCCGGGCTGTCCGGGGACGTCGACCAGCAGCACCGGCCGGTCCGCGGACAGGGCGCGGGCGGCGGGGACCGTGGTGGCGGCGTTGAAGTTGGTGCCCGACAGGACCAGTACCGGGGTGCCGGCACCGCCTTCGGCGCGAAAGGCCTGCGTGCTCCCCAGACGGGTCTCCACAGGCGGAAGGGGCCCGAGTTCGGGCCACTGGCTCAGGGCTTTGTGGCACCAGGCGTGGACGGAGCGCTCGGCGTTCTCCGAGCGGTACACGCGTGCGGCACGAAGGGGGACGACGGTCATGGATCTGGTTTCGCGTAGAGGAGAGCTGGTGTCCGCCGTCGTATGTTTCCCGGCGCACCAGAGGGACTGTACGCCTCTGTTCGGCACCACGCCACTCGGGGGCGGCGAAGGTCCTGACCCGAGACGTCCAGCAGGTCCATACCCCTTGCGGACCGGCCCTTGGGAAGGGTGTGGGCCGTGGTGCGCGCGCGTACCGTTTCGTCCGGTTCCGGCCATGCGCAGGGCGAGACGTTTACTTCACGCCCCAGCCGTTTCGTACCGCGAAAGACGCTCCCGGGCTGTTTCCACAGCCCGGGAGCGTCGGATGATCCCATCCCCGGGCCCGGTCACGGCCCCGGAGGAGACGGCTCTCAGCCGAGGGTGTCGGGGTCCGGACCGATCCGGCCGTCACGGTTCAGCGACCCGATCTTGTCCATGTCGTCACCGGACAGCTCGAAGTCGAAGACGTCGAAGTTCTCCCGGATCCGCGACGGGGTCACGGACTTGGGGATCACGACGTTGCCGCTCTGGATGTGCCAGCGCAGCACCGCCTGTGCGGCGGACTTGCCGTGCGCGGCGCCGATCGCGCCGAGCACGGGGTCCTGCAGCAGGTCCTTGCCCTGGCCCAGGGGGCTCCACGCCTCGGTGACGACGCCGTGCCGGGCGTTGGCCGCCCGCATGGCCTCCTGGGAGAAGTAGGGGTGCAGCTCGATCTGGTTGACGGCCGGGACCACGTCTCCCTCCTCCACGACGCGGTCCAGGGTCGCGGCGGTGAAGTTGGACACCCCGACGGCCTTGGCCCGCCCCTCGGAGTGGATGCGCTCCAGGGCCTTCCAGGTCTCGACGTAGGCGCCCCTCGCCGGCGCCGGCCAGTGGATGAGGTACAGGTCGACGTAGTCCAGGCCGAGCCGGTCGAGGCTGGCGTCGAAGGCCTTGAGCGCGTTGTCGTACCCCTGGTCGTCGTTCCACAGCTTGGTGGTGACGAACAACTCCTCCCGGGGGAGGCCCGACGCCGCGAGCGCACGGCCCGTACCGGCCTCGTTCTCGTACAGCTTGGCCGTGTCGATGCTGCGGTAGCCGCTCTCCAGGGCGGTCTCGACGGCGGCCTGGGCCGCGTCGTCGGCGACCTGCCAGACACCGAACCCGAGTTGCGGCATCGTGAGGCCGTTGTTCAGCGTGACGTACTGCATGGAAGCCTTTCCGTGGTCACGGAGGTCCGTGGTGGCTGCGGGGCGTGCACCCATGATGGCAACCTGGAGTGCACTCCAGGCAAGGGCTCAGTCGGCGAGGCGGACCAGCATCTTGCCGGTGTTCGCCCCCCGCATCATGTCGAGGAAGGCCCGGACGGCGTTGTCGATGCCGTCGACCACCGTCTCCTCGGTGCGCAGCTCCCCGTCCGCGATCCAGCCCGCCGCCAGCCGGGCGTACTCGGCCGCCAGGTGGGCGTGGTCGCCGACGATGAACCCGCGCAGGTTGAGCCGCTTGCCGACCGCGAGGAACAGGTTGTCCGGCCCCGGGACGGGCTCGGTGGCGTTGTACTGGGAGATCGCGCCGCACAGGGCGATCCGCCCGTGGTCGCGCATCGCCGCGATGGCCGCCCGCAGGTGGTCGCCTCCGACGTTGTCGAAGTAGACGTCGATCCCGTCGGGCGCGGCCTCGGCGAGCTGCCCCTCCAGGTCGCCCTCGCGGTAGTCGATGGCGGCGTCGAAGCCGAACTGCTCGACGACCCGGCGCCGCTTCTCCGGGCCGCCCGCCGATCCGACCACGCGGGAGGCCCCGAGCTTGCGGGCGATCTGGCCGGCGATCGAGCCGACCGCTCCCGCGGCTCCCGAGACGAACACCACGTCGCCCTCCTTCACGGGGGCGACCTCGACGAGCCCGGCGTAGGCGGTGAGGCCGATCATGCCGAGGACGTTGAGGTAGTTCTCGACGGGGGCGAGGCCGGGGTCGACCACGCGCGCCGCCCCGGCGGGCAGGAGTGCGTACTCGCGCCACCCGGCGGAGTGCAGGACCGTGGCGCCGACCGGGACGTCGTCGCTGCCGGAGGCGACCACGGTGCCCACCGCACCGCCGTCCATCGCCTCGCCGAGGCGGTAGGGCGGGACGTAGGACTTGGCGTCGTTCATGCGGCCCCGCATGTAGGGGTCCACGGAGATCCACGAGTTGCGCACGAGGACCTCCCCGGCTCCGGGGTCGCCGACCTCGGTCTCGACGAGGGAGAAGTCGGCGGGCTCGGGCTCGCCGGAGGGGCGGGCGACGAGATGGACTTCCCTGCTGGTGACTGGCATGGCGCAACCTCCGGACGTCGTGTGCGGTGGACCGGGCTGCCCCGGTCCAGGCAGACACTAGTGCGGCAACGTATTCGTCCACCAATAAAATCGGCAAGGTGACCTATAGAGATTCCAATGGATCGGTTGCCGGGTCGCTGGACCTCCAGCAGCTGCGCACCTTCCTGGCCGTGCACAGGTCGGGCTCCTTCACCGCGGCCGCCCAGCTGTTGCGGCTGTCACAGCCGACGGTGACCACGCAGATCCGCTCGCTGGAGCGGAGGCTGGGCCACGAACTGTTCGACCGGCTGCCCCGGGGCGTGGCCCCCACCGCCGAGGCCAACGACCTGGCCGCCCGGATCGCCGAGCCGCTGGACGCCCTGGAGGCGGTGGCCGGGGAGAACGGCGGCGACGCGGCCTCCCCGCCCGTGCCGCTGCGGCTGGCGGGGCCCGCCGAGGCGCTCCACTGCCTGGTCCTGCCCGCCCTCGCCCCGCTGGTGGAGGAGGGGGTGCGGCTGCGGGCCCGGACCGGACCGGCCGACGACCTCCTGGACGGACTCCGCTCGGGCAGGCACGACCTGGTGCTGTCGACGGTGCGGCCGCGCGGTCGCACGCTGGTCGCCGATCCGCTGGCGGACACGGAGTCCGTCCTGGTCGCGTCGCCCGGGTGGGCGCGGCGGATCCACCGCGAACGGCTGGGCCGCCAGGGCTCCTCGGCGCTGTGCGCGATCCCCCTGGTGGCGTACGACGACGACCTGCCCCTCCTGCGCCGGTACTGGCGCCACGTGTTCGGCGTGCGGCTGACCTGCACGCCCGCGGTCACCGTGCCCGACCTGCGCGGGGTGCTGGCGGCGGTGGTCGGCGGCGCCGGGGTGACGGTGCTGCCGCGGTACCTGTGCCAGTCGGCGCTGGAGGACGGCCGCCTGGTCGCGCTCCTGGACCCGGCGGATCCGCCCGTCGACACGGCCTACCTGGTGCGGCGCCCGGGAGCGGGCCATCCGCACCTGGAGAAGGCGTGGAAGCGGTTGACGGAGGCCGCCGCCCGGCCGTGAGGGCGGCCGGAGGGGTCGGCCGTGCGCCGCACCGCGCGGTCTCCGCCCCGTCGGCGAGGGGTCCGGGCCCCGGGGCCGGTGGGATCGCGCCCCGGCGCTCCTGGCGCGGCTCCCGCCGGAAACCGCCCGAACCCGCCACCCCCGGGGGGAGTCCTATCCGGGGCGGGCGCGACCGTCCGCGGGACACGGAGGTCGGGGTCATGAATCAGGTGGGGACACGGGGAACGGCTCCTGCGGCTCCGGCCGCCCGCCGCCGTCGCTCGGCGGCCGTGACCGTCCTGGTCGCGCTGGCGGCGGCGGGCTTCGCGGTGTTCGCCGCGCTGCGGGGGCTCGGCCTGGAGCGGGGATGGCCGCTGGTGCCCGCGCTGGCCTACACCCCGTACGTGCTGGGGGCCGCGCTCCTGGCGGCGACGGCCGCGGGCCTGCTGCGGCGGTGGGTGCCGCTGGCCGTGCTGGTCGCGGCGGCGGCCGTCCTCGCGGCGGCCGTCGTACCGCGCGCGATCCCCTTCGGGATCTCCGGGGCCGGCGGCCCGGAGCTGCGGGTCATGAGCCTGAACGCCCTCGGCGGCGGCGCCGACGTCGCCGAGGTGGTCGCACTGGTGCGCGACCGCGAGGTGACGGTCCTCGCCCTCCAGGAGGTCACACCGGACCTGTTGGAGGCCCTGTCCGAGGCCGGGCTCGACGACCTCCTCCCCCACACCGTCGACCACTCGGCCGCGGGTGTGCACGGCAGCAGCGTCCACGCGGCCCTCCCCCTCACCGACCTGGGCGACGCGGCGGCGGGGACCGGGGCGTTCGCGATGCCCCGCGCCGGCATGGAGGTGCCCGGGTACTCCTTCCCCGTGGAGGTGGTGTCGGTGCACCCCCTGCCTCCCCTGGCCCCCGGGACCATGGACGGGTGGCGGGACGGGCTGCGCGCCCTGCCCGGTCCCGGGGACGCGGAACCCGCGGCCGCGGACCCCGGGAACCGCCTCCACCGGCCGGGTCTCAGGATCCTGGCCGGCGACTTCAACGCCACCCTGGACCACGCCGAGCTGCGCCGCGTCCTGGACGAGGGCTACGTGAGCGCCGCGACCGTCCACGGCCGGGGGCTGGAGCCCACATGGCCGACGGGGGGCGGGCTGCCCGGCGTCACCATCGACCACGTGCTGGTCGACGAGTCGATGGGCGTCGGCGCGTTCGAGGTCGTGGAGGTCACGGGCAGCGACCACCGGGCGGTCCTCGCCCGGGTGACGCTGCCCGAGGGGCGGTGAGGGCCCGGCGCCGGAACGGGCGTGTCCACGGGGCCGTGGGCCTGGCTCGCCGGAGGGGGTCTCCCCGGGAGCCGGCGACACGGTCTACCGTCGGCTCATGAGCGAGCTGACCGAACCGATCACCGGCACCCGCCTCCAGGTGGTGCTCCCCGACGAGTCCCCGGAGATGCCCCCGAGGACCCTGACCGACCTGGGCGTCCGGGCGGAGGAGCTGGGGGTGGACGCCGTGTGGCTTCCGGACCACCTGCTGCCGCCCGCCCCGTACGGGACCACGTTCGGCGGCGTGTACGAGCCGCTGGTGACCCTGGCGCACCTGGCCGCCCGCACCACGCGGATCCGGCTGGGCACGTCGGTGCTGGTGGCGCCGTTGCGGGACCCCCTGGTCCTCGCGAAGCAGGCGGCGACCCTGGACGCCCTGTCGGGAGGGAGGTTCGTGCTGGGGGTGGGCGTCGGCTGGTCCGAGGAGGAGTTCGCCGCGGTGGGGGCCGACTTCGCCACACGCGGGGCCCGGACGGACGAGACGCTGCGGCTGCTGCGGCACCTGTTCGGGGGCGGCGGCCCGTTCGAGGGCCGGTTCCACTCCTACGGGAGCGGCGTGTTCGAGCCCCGCCCGGCGCGTCCCGTGCCGGTGATGGTCGGCGGCGCCTCCGACCGGGCGCTGCGGCGCGCGGCCGAGTGGGGCGACGAGTGGCAGGGCGTCGGACTGACCGCGGAGAAGTTCGTGGCGGCGCGCAACCGGCTGCGGTGCCTGACCGACCGCCCCGTCCGGTCGGGCACCCGGATCGCCTGGTCCGGGGACGAGGAGGGCTTCGGCCGCGCCGTGGAGCTGTTCCGGGAGCTGACGGCCGCCGGGGCGGACTCGGTGGCGGTGTGGTTCGGCGACGCGGAGGGGTTCGGCGGGCGCATGGAGAGGTTCGTGGCGGCGCTGCGCTGACCGAGCCGCGCGGGGCGGTCCCTACTTCTGGGAGCCGAGGACCCCCCGCCCCCCGTACTTCTTGTGGACGGCCTGCTTGGAGACGCCGAGGGCCTCCGCGACCTCGGCCCAGGTGGAGCCCCGGTTGCGCGCCCGGCGCACGAGTACGGCCTCGACCCGCTCCATCTCCCTGCGGACGCGCATCGTGGCGTCGAGACCGGCCAGGGGGTCGTCACCGTCGGTGGCGCGGGCGAGGGCGATCAGCTGTTCGGTGTCCATGGGTCAACTGTAATTGACCGCCCTCCGGCGGCCGACCGCGGGCGGGGCGCGTCCCGCCCGTTCCGGCCGCCGCGCGCCGCACCGGGTTCTGGCACCCTGGAGGAGCGACCGATCCGGAACCGAGGGGGCGACGTGGGCGGCTACGACGGGGCGACGGTGCTGTTCGACCTGGACGGCGTGCTGGTGGACTCCATGGAGAGCGTCCGCGCCGGCCTCACGGCGTGGGCCGCCGAACGCGGCCTCGACGTGGACGAGGTCCTGGAGCACAGCCACGGGCGCACCGACATCGGACTGGCGCGCCTGGTCGCCCCGCACCTGGACCCGGTCGAGGAGGCCCGGCGGATCGAGGCCCACGAGGCCGCCGCGGGCGACGGGGTCCGGGCACTGCCCGCGGCCCTGGGCCTGCTCACCGAACTCGACGCCCGCGGGCGCCCCTGGGCGGTCGTCACGTCCGGGGGCGACAGGATCGCCCGCTCCCGCCTCGGGACGGCCGGATTGCCGTTCCCCCGGGTGCTGGTGACCGCCGACGACGTCACCGAGGGCAAGCCCGACCCCGAGCCGTACCTGCTGGGCGCCGAGCGCATGGGGGTCTCCCCGCAGAGGTGCGTGGTGGTGGAGGACTCCCCCAACGGGGCGAGCGCCGGGATCGCCGCCGGGATGCCCGTGCTCGCGGTGGCGACCACGAGCCCTCCGTCGGAGCTCGCGCACGCGACCACGGTGGTGGCGGACCTCGCGGCCGTCGCCCGGCTGCTGCTCTGACGGTGCGGCGCGGGTCCGACCGGTCGGGCGCCCGTGCGGCGGGCCCCGCGGGGGTGCGCACCGGCGGACCCTGTATCCGTGGACCGGACGGACCCGTACCGGTTCGGGGGTGCCGTACCCCCCTGTCCTCCGAGGAGAGCCCATGCCCACCACCCTCGTCATCGACCGCGCCCGCGCCGAGGACGTGGCGGCGATCGTCGCCCTGCTCGCCGACGACGTGCTCGGCTCGCGACGCGAGGACCCGGACGACCACGCCTCCTACCTCGCGGCGTTCGAGGCGATCGACGCCGACCCCCGGCACGTCCTCGCCGTGGCGCGCCGCGACGGGAGGGTGGTCGCGACCCTGCAGCTGACGATCCTTCCCGGTCTCTCCCACCGCGGCGCGACACGCGCACAGGTGGAGGGGGTCCGCGTGCACGCGGACGAGCGGGGCAGCGGTGTGGGCTCGGAGATGATGGCCTGGGCCGAGGCGGAGGCGCGCGGACGCGGGGCGAAGGTGCTCCAGCTGACCTCGGACTCCACGCGCGGTGACGCGCACCGCTTCTACGCCGGTCTCGGGTACGCCGCCTCCCACGTCGGCTTCAAGAAGCGGCTCGCCTGACCCGTGCCGCCGGCGCGGCCCGTGACCGGTTCCGTCCGGCGGTGGCCGCGCCCCGGCCCGCGCGGGCCCGCCACGGGTCGACGAAACCGGGGCGGCAGCGGGCCGGGGCGCGCCCCTCCGGGCTCAGCCCTCGCGGCGGGCGAGGAAGAGCCTGGACGTGTAGGGGATCCGCACCTCCCCCTCCGGGAAGTGCTCGGCGACGAGCGCGGCGAGGGCGTCGCGGGTGCGCCGCTCCCCGATGTTGCGGACCACCGCGGCCACCTTGCTGGAGGACAGGGCCGTGCCGACGAAACCCTCGGGGTCGAGGACGCGCGTCCAGGAGGCGCTGCTCTCCACCGCGTCGGCCAGGCCGTCGGCGGCGTTCATCTCGCCCGCGGTGTCGTAGGCCCGGTAGTCGCGGCGGTGGTCGTCCCCGTACTCCTCCAGGAGGCCCTCGTAGGCGTCCACGAACGCGCCGGCGGTCCAGTCGCGGTCGTTGTTGAGGACCGCGACGGTCCCGCCGGGCGCGAGCAGCCGCGCGGCCTCGGCGTAGAACGCGGGCCGGTCGAACCAGTGCACGGCCTGCGCCGCGAGCACGAGGACGGCCGAGGAGTCCGGGAAGGGGACCTCCTCGGCCCTGCCCTCGACGAACTCGACCCCCTCGGGGGCATCCGCCTCGGCCGTGCGCCGCATGGCCCGGCCGGGTTCGACCCCGACGATCCGGGGCGCGGGACCGAACACGCGGCGCAGGGCCCGTGTGGAGATCCCGGTCCCCGCGCCCACGTCGAGCATCAGCCACGGCGCGGGCCAGGATCCCCGCTCCCCGGCGCGGACGTGCCCGTCGAGCCGTTCGAGGAGCGCCGCGGGGTAGTCGGGGCGGTAGCGGCGGTAGTCGTCGGTGAGCTGGTCGAACGCCTGGGTCCTGTCGGCCACGGGGGTCCTCTCCGTCATGGGCTTCCTGTGCGGAACCTACCGGACACACACCGTGGCGGCCCCGGCGGACGTTCCGCCGCGGCCGGGACCACGCGGGCGAGGACGGGGCTCCGGGCGCCGGGGCTCCGGGCCCCGGACGCCTCCGAGGACCGGGCGTCCCGGCGTCGTCCGCCCCCCGTTCACAGGGCGATGAGGCCCGCCCGGGTGGGGGCGAACCCGCACGCCCGGAGGTAGAAGGGCTCCAGGTGCGGCTCGAAGTCCACGTGCAGCCACCGGCACCCGGCGTCCCGGGCCCGCTCGGTGGCGAGGCGCACCAGCCCGGCGCCGATCCCGGCGCGTCGCAGGCGCGGGTCGGTCACGGTGTCCAGGACGAACGCGTGGACGCCCCCGTCCCAGACCACGTTGACGAAGCCGACGAGCTCGTCCCCCCGGCGGGCGCACACCCAGCCCAGGCTGTGGTCGTTGACGCGCCCCCACACGTCCGCCGCGTCCCCGGGCGCGTACCCGAACCCTCGGGCGTGGAGGGCGTCGACCTCGGCGTTGTCGAAGGCTCCGCGCCAGATGTGCTCCACGGTCATCCGCGTGATCCTAGCGGAGGGGCGTCGCGCCGCAGGGGGCGGGAAACCCCTGGGAGGCGTGCGGCGACTAGCGTGGACACGCCCGTCCCGCCCACCAGGAAGCCGCCGCGTGTCCACGTCAGAGAAGTTCCAGAGTGTGTTCGTGGCGACGGCCGCGCTGGGCGGGCTGGGCCTGGGCCTGCTGCTGCCGGTCGGCGGGGCGGCCGGGCACCTCGTGCTGCCCGCCCTGATGCTGATGCTGACAGCGGTGTTCGTGCAGGTCGACGCCGGCCAGGTGCGGGAGGCGCGCTCCGCGCGCTCCGCCGTCGCCGCCGGCCTCGTGCTCAACTTCGTGTTCACACCGCTGCTCGCGGGCGCCCTGGGCGCCGGGCTGCTCGGCGACTCGCCCGACCTGCGGATCGGCCTCCTCCTGCTGCTGGTCACCCCGTGCACGGACTGGTACCTGGTGTTCACCGGCCTGGCCCGGGGCCACATGGGCATGGCCGCGGCGGTGCTGCCGGTGAACCTGGTCCTCCAACTCCTGCTGCTGCCCGTGTACGTGCTGCTCCTCGGCGGCGACGCGGCGATGGTGGACACGGGGACCCTGGTGGAGGCGGTCCTGCTGGTCCTGGTGGTCCCCCTGGTCCTGGCGGTGGCCGCCCGGTGGGCGGCCCGCAGGTGGAGGGGCGCCGCCTGGCGGGACGGCGTCATGGCGCCCCGGGCCTCCCGCGCGGTGCTCCCGCTGCTGTACGCGGCGGTGCTCGCCATGTTCGCCTGGCAGGCGCGCACGGTCGCCTCCCACCTGGGCGACCTGGCGGGCCTGGTCCCGCCCCTGGTCCTGTTCTTCGTCGTCGCGCCGTCGGCGGCCCTGCTCGCGTCGCGCCTGCTGCGCCTTCCCCCCGAACAGCGGGTCACGCTGGTCATGACGACCGCGGCGCGCAACTCGCCGATCGCGCTGGCGATCGCCGTGGCGGCCTTCCCCGACCGGCCGCTCGTCGCGGTGGCGCTGGTGGCCGGCCCGCTCCTGGAACTGCCGGTGCTGGCCCTGCTCTCCCAGCTCGTGCGGGTGCGCCCGCGAGCCGACGCGCCCGGAACCTGAGCCCCGGGCCGCCTCCCCACCGCGGCCGCCCCGTCCTCGCAGGTGAACGGGGCGCGCACCGGCCGACACACCGGAACGGGGCACGCCCGCGCCCGGGAACCGACCCGCGTTGGCAACGCAAAGTTAACCAAGGCGTCGCAAAGCACGACAGAGCGTGATCGAATGTCAGGTAAATCTTAAGTTTCCCCCGCGTGACTTGGCCCCCGAACACACCTCGGCGAAAGTTCCTGTGACCCGCCACACAGGACCCTGAAGGAGAGGCCATGCCGAGTTTCGGACGCGCCGCCACAGCAGGGCAGGGCGCCGACAAGGCACCGGCCCCGCCCAAGAAGCCCATCTACCGCCACCTCTACTTCTGGGTGCTCGTCGGCATCGCCCTCGGCATCGCCGTCGGCCTGCTCTTCCCGGCCCAGGGCGCCGAGATGCGCTGGCTCGCGGACCTGTTCATCAAGCTCGTCAAGGTCGTCATCGCGCCGACGATCTTCTGTACCGTCGTGGTCGGCATCGCCAGCCTCGGCAACCTCGCCAAGGCCGGCGGGCTCGCCCTGCGCACGCTCGTGTACTTCACCGCGCTGACCGTGATCGCCCTCGCCATCGGCCTGGTCACCGTCAACATCATGCGTCCGGGCGCCGGCCTGAACATGTCGTTCGACGAGGCCGACGCGGCCGACACCATCGCCGCCGCGGAGGGCGCCGAGGGCGGCATCTCCGGCTTCATCCTGCACATGGTGCCCGAATCCTTCTTCGGGGCCTTCGTCGACGGCCAGCTCATCCAGGTCCTCGTCCTGGCCGTGCTGGTCGCCTGCGCCCTCACCATGCTGGGCAAGCGCGGCCAGACCGCGGTCCGCGCCCTGGACACGATGTCGCACGTCATGTTCGGCGTCATCAAGATCGTCATGTACACCGCGCCGCTCGGCGCGTTCGGCGGCATGGCCTTCACGATCGGCGAGTACGGCGGCCAGGTGCTCGGCAGCCTCGCCTACTTCATGATCAGCTTCTACATCACCTGCGTGCTGTTCATCGTGGTGGTCCTCGGGATCGTCAGCCGCCTGGCCGGGTTCAGCCTGTTCAAGGTGCTGCGCCTCATCCGCGACGAGCTGCTGATCGTGCTGGGCACCTCCTCCAGCGAGTCGGTCCTGCCGCGCATGCTGGTCAAGCTGGAGGCCGCGGGCGTCAAGAAGTCCGTGGTCGGCCTGACCATCCCGACCGGGTACTCGTTCAACCTGGACGGCACCGCGATCTACATGACCATGGGCGCCATCTTCATCGCCCAGGCGACCGGTTCCGACATCTCCGTGTGGACGCAGATCGGCCTCCTGCTGTTCATGCTGCTCTCCAGCAAGGGCGCGGCGGGCGTCAGCGGCGCCGGCCTGGTCACCCTGGCCGCCTCGCTGGCCGCCTTCGGCGACGTCATCCCGCTCGCGGGCATCGCGCTCATCGTCGGCATCGACCGCTTCATGTCCGAGGCCCGCTCGCTGACCAACCTGATCGGCAACGCCGTCGGCACCCTGGTCATCGCCCGCTGGACCGGCGGCCTGGACCGCGACCGCCTGCGGGAGGTCCTGGACAGGCCGAACACCATCGACATGGACGCCCTGATGAGCTACGACGCCGAGGAGGGGGCCGCGGCCCGCGCCCGGGAGGACGGCTCCCCGGCGACCGGGTCCGCCGACGCCGAGGGGGCCGACGCGGCGCCCGCCGCCGAGGCGACCGCCACGGCCGGGGCGGCCGCCACGGCCGGGGCGGCCGTGGGCGGCGAGGGCGGGGACCGCACCCCCGCGGAGGTCAAGGGCGGATAGCCACAGGGCGGGCCGGCCCTCCCGGGACCGCAACCGGCCCGCCGCGGTGTCGCGGCGCCTCCCGAGCCCTCGCTCCGACACCGTTTCCCACCGCCCCGGGCGGGACCCCGTGACCGCACGGGTCCGCCCGGGGCGGACCCGTGTCCGGACCGGGGGCGAGCCGCTGCGCCCCCCCCGGTCCGGCGCGTCCGCGCACCGGCCCGGGGCGGCCTGCCGCCCCTCAGGGCCGGGACCGTCCACCGGGAGGGCGGCCGGCGCACGGGGAATCGGCGCCGACCGGTGCGAACGGCCCCGGAAGCGGGTAACGCGCAACCGTGGGTCCCGACCCGCGACCGCCCCCTACCCCCCGGGAGTCCCCGTGAAGCTGTACGCCGACCACCCCGTGCGCGCGTTCGTCCAGATCGCCTCCGACGTGCTCGTCCTGGCCTGGGTCTACGTCTGGGTCCGCGCGGCGCTGTCGCTGCGCGAGACCGTCCTGGCCCTGGACCGTCCCGGCGAACTGCTGGAGGACACCGGCCGGGGGTTCACCGAGCACATGGCCGGCGCCGCCGAGCAGGCCCGGAGGGTGCCCGTCGCCGGGGAGGCGCTCGCCGCCCCGTTCACCGGCATGAGCGGGACCGGGGAGTCCCTGGCCTCCGCGGGCGACTCCTTCCGGGAGTCGGTGGCGTCGCTGGCGCTGACCCTTCCGCTGCTCACCGTCTCGCTCCCCCTGCTGCTGGTCGCGGCGACGTGGCTGCCCGCCCGGGTCCGCTGGGTGCGCCAGGCCGGCGCCACCCGGCGGCTGCGCGGACTCGCCCCTGAGGCCCGCTCGCGGCTCCTGGCCCTGCGCGCCCTGGCGTCGGTGGCGCCGTCGAGGCTCGTCGGCGTGCACGAGGACCCGGCGGGCGCGTGGCACGCCGACGACCGGAGGGCCGTCGACGCGCTGGCCGGCCTGGAGCTGCGGCGTCTGGGGCTGCGCGGGTTCTGACCCGCCCGCCCCGGCCCCGGCCGCGTGCCACGGCGGCCCGCCCGGGCCGGGCGGGCGCCGGCGCCCGTGCCTACGCTGGGGACGCCACCGACCCACCGGGAGCCGACATGCGCCTCTCCGCCCTTCTGGACCCCGACTCCGTCCCCCTGGACTCCGACGCCACCGTGTCCGTCCTGCTCGACATCACCGCGCCCGGGCGCGCGGAGGCCCCCGACACGGCGTGCGCCCCCGTCGCCCGGGAGGCCGGGTACCCCCTGGCCGGGACCGCCCGGGCCGTGTCCCTGCGCGTACCGGTCGGCCCCCGCCTGAACGGCGCCCGGGTCGTCGGGGGGACGCCGTCCCGCCGGTCGCCCGACGGGTCGCTCGTGGTCGAGCTCGGCGACTTCCGCTCCGGGGAGGGCCGGCGCCTCCTCCTGCGCCTGGAGGTCCCCGGCCTGTCCTGCCCGGGACCCGCCACCGTCACCGCCCTCGAAGCCGCCTACGTGGACCCGGCGACCCTCGCCGCGCACACCGCGGTCCTGCCGGTCACCGTCGACGTGGTGCCCGGTGGAAGGACGTCCTCGCGGGCGAACCGGTCCGACAGCACCCGCGAGCGGGGACGCGACGGCGCGCCCCCGCGCGAGGGCGTCATCCGCGGTGAGCAGACCGACCGCGGCCGCCCCACGCCGGACCGGGCGCCCCCGGCTCCGGGCGGGGGCGGCAGGCGCGGGCCCGGGACGCCACGGGACCCCGGGCCTCCCCCGAACCGCTGACCCCGCCGGCCCCGGAACGGCCGGCGGACTACGGGACCTGGTAGGAGGAGTCCCTGACGTCGGTGATCGCCATGTGGCCGGGAGCGTGCCCGATCGCGAACTCGGGCGCGGACGCGGTCACCGCGGCCTGCGGGGTCACCCCGCAGGCCCAGAAGACGGGGATCTCGCCCGGGCGCACCTCGACCGCGTCGCCGTAGTCGGGCCTGTCCAGGTCCGTGATCCCCAGCGCCGCCGGGTCGCCGACGTGCACAGGCGCGCCGTGCACCGCCGGGTACCGCGAGGTGATGCGGACCGCGTCGGCGACCTGGTGGGCGGGGATCGGCCGCATGGAGACGACGAGCGGGCCCCGGAAGCGACCGGCCGGGCGGCACTCCCGGTTGGTCGCGTACATGGCCACGTTGCTGCCCGCCTCGATGTGGCGGACCGGGACCCCGGCCTCCAGGAGCGGCGTCTCGAACGTGAAGCTGCACCCGATGAGGAAGGCGACGAGGTCGTCCCGCCACAGGTCGGTGACGTCGGTGCGCTCCTCCACCAGCGCGCCGTCGCGGTACACGCGGTAGGCGGGCAGGTCGGTGCGCAGGTCGCCGTCGAACACCGACGCGTCCACCTGCCCCGGCTCCGTGACGTCCAGGATCGGGCAGGACTTCGGGTTGCGCTGCGCGAACAGCAGGAAGTCGAACGCGTCCTCGCGCGGCAGCGCGATGAGGTTGGCCTGCGCGTACCCCGGGCTGTACCCGGAGGTGGGCGCCTTCAGCCCGCCCCTGAAGAGGGCGCGCGCCCGGCTCGGTGAGAGTTCCGCCGGTGAAGTCATGGTGTCTCCTGCCTCTCGTTCTGGCCTGTGGGAGTACCGCGGTCCCGGACCCGCCTCACAGGGCGAACCGGATCCGGCTTCCGGGGCGGGCCTGCGCGGCCTTGGGCAGGTCCGCCGTGCGCACGACGGCAACCACCGGGTAGCCGCCCGTGACGGGGTGGTCGGCGAGGAACAGCACCGGCTCCCCGCCGGGCGGCACCTGGAGGGAGCCCACGACCATGCCCTCGCTCGGGAGCTCGCCGGAGCGCGAGGGCGCGCGTTCGAGGACGGGGCCGGACAGCCGGGCCCCCACCCGGTCGCTGCGGGAGGTCACCTCGTACTCGCCGGAGAGGAGCGTGGCGATCGCGTCGTCGGTGAACCAGTCCTCGCGGGGGCCCAGGTCGACCCGGAGGGTCGCCTCGGGCCCGCCGACGGGTGCGACGGCCGCGTGGTCGACGCGGGGGAAGCCGGAGGGGGCCGGTCCCACCGGCAGCACCGCGCCCGGCGCGGGCGCCTCCGGTCCGAGCCCGGCGAGCACGTCGGTGCTGCGCGAGCCGAGGACCGGCGGGACGTCCACGCCGCCGCGCACGGCCAGGTAGGTGCGCAGGCCCCGGGAGGGCATGCCCATGGTGAGCTCCGCGCCGTCGGGCAGGTGCAGGACCGTGTTCGCGGCGGCGCCGCGCCCGTCCACCGACAGCGGCGCCTCGGCGCCCGTGACGGCGACCGTGACCGCTCCCCGGGCCCGCACGCGCAGCCCGCCCAGGGTCGCCTCCAGCGCCGCGGCGCCCTCCGGGTTGGCGAGCAGCCTGTTGGCGAGGGCGTAGGAGGCCGCGTCGGCGGCGCCGGAGCGGCCCACGCCCAGGTCGGCGTGGCCGAACCGGCCCGTGTCCTGCACCGTGGTCAGGGGCCCGGTGGCGATGATCTCCAGAGCGCTCACGACGCCGTCGCCCCCGTCCGCGCGTCCGCGCCGGCGTCCGGGGACCCCGCGTCCGTGAAGCGCACGCGGACCCCGGGCCGGAGCAGGCCGGGCGGTTCGCGGTCCAGGTCCCAGACCCTGGCCCCGGTCCTGCCGAGCAGCTGCCAGCCCCCCGGGGAGCTCCGCGGGTACACCCCGGTGAACTCGCCGGCGAGCGCGACCGAGCCGGCCGGGACCCGGGTGCGGGCCTCGCTCCTGCGGGGGACGTGGAGGCGCGGGTCGTCGCAGACCATGTAGCCGAACCCCGGCGCGAAACCGCAGAAGGCGACGGTCCAGGTGGCCGCGGTGTGCGCCCTGATCACGCCGTCCCGGGTGAGCCCGGTCAGCTCGGCGACGTCGTCGAGGTCCTCGCCGTCGTAGACGACGGGGATGGTGACCGCGTCACCGGCCGCCCGCTCCGCCCCCGGCGCCGGGGACAGCGCGCGGACCGCCGAGGCGATCCCCTCCGGAGGTGTGCCGGGTTCGATCCGCAGCAGCACGGTGCGGGCGGCCGGGACGACGTCGGTGACGCCGGGGACGGGGTGCGCCTCGAGCGCGGAGCGCAGGGCCATCACCTCGGCCAGGTCCCCGACCTCCACGAGCACCCCGCTGTCGGCACACTTCAGGACACGCAACAAGACTCCTCAACCTGGTGGTGGCGGACCTGCCGGCGGCAGCAGGCCGTCTTCGCGCGAAGAGGTGCGCACGCCCCCGCGTGCGCACCTCCCCGGGCGGGAACGGTCACGCGTCCTCCGGGGCGGCCGGGGCCTCCCGGGTGAACGGCGCGACGGCGACCCCGGCGGAGCGGAGCCGGTCCGCGACGGCGCGGGCGATCTCCACCGCGCCGGGGCTGTCGCCGTGCACGCACAGGGAGTCGGCGGCGATCACGATCTCCGTCCCGTCGATCGCCTCGACCGGCAGGCCGCGGGCGATCCGCAGGCAGCGCTCGGCGATCGCGGCGGGGTCGTGGAGCACGGCTCCGGGTTCGCGGCGGGACACCAGGACGCCCTCGGGGGTGTACGCGCGGTCGGCGAAGGCCTCCCGGTAGGTGCGCAGCCCGGCCTCCTCCGCCAGGGCGAGGAAGCGGGACCCGGGCAGGCCGAGCACGGGCAGGCCGGGATCGAAGGCGCGGACGGCCTCGACGACGGCGGCGGCCTGCTGCTCGTGGTGCACGATCGTGTTGTAGAGGGCGCCGTGCGGTTTGACGTAGCGGATGCGGTCGTCGGCCAGCCGGGTGAACGCCGCCAGGGCGCCCAGCTGGTAGACGACGTCGTTGGTGAGGTCGGCGGGCGGGACGTCGACGAAGCGGCGGCCGAACCCTGCGAGGTCCCGGTAGCCGACGTGCGCGCCGACGGCCACGTTCCGCTCCTTGGCGTCGGCCGTGGTGCGGCGCAGCACGCTCGGGTCCCCGGCGTGGAAGCCGCAGGCGACGTTGGCGCTGGTCACGACGGACAGCAGGGCCCGGTCGTCACCGAGCTCCCAGCGGCCGAAGCTCTCGCCGAGGTCGGAGTTGAGGTCGATGCGCAACGTCGGTGCTCCTCGTTCTTCTTCGTGCCTGCCGGGGCGTGCCGGACCGCGCGCGCCTCCGCGCCCGCGGCGCCCGCCGCCCCTCGGCACTGCCGTACTGTGCGGGCCCCTCACGGGGCTCCTACCCCGTCCGGTCCGCGGGTCCCGGACCTGACGGCGCAGGGGGGTGGAACGGGGGGCGCGGCGGGGACGCCGAGGTGAGCTTCCGGAGCGCACCCGACGTCTGGCACGAGGACGGCTCCGTCGTCGGCGCGAGCGTCGGCGGCCGCCAC
>NZ_JBEXSY010000082.1:0-28816 GCF_040613895.1 Nocardiopsis sp. NPDC006198
GTCGGCGGCGCCTCCGACGAACCCGGCGACCAGGCCGAGGACGGCCTCGTCGGCGAGGATGCCGCTGGGGCCCGCCCGGGGCCGGAAGGCCGGAACCGGCCGGGAACGCGCCCTGTCTTCCCCTTGACCCGAAGACGGCGGGGACCCAGAGTCGTGGTGTAGGCGCCGCTGCCAGGGGGAGACATGGATTCGCGCACGGAGGACGGCCGCAGGCGCGGGGAGCGGCCGACCGCCCATCACGACCACGGCGGGCGCTTCCAGAGCCCGGCCATGCGCCGGACGCGGGAGATCCTGTGCGCCGGGGCCCGGGGGCACACGCTGGAGGTGGCGGTGGGCGCGGGCAGGAACCTGCGCCACTACCCTCCCCAGGTCCGGCTCACCGGCATCGACCCCGACCCGGAGGCGCTGTCCCGGGCCCGCGAGAGGGCCGACGAGCTGGGCATGCCCGCCCGCCTCGTCGAGGGCGACCCCCAGGACCTGGACTTCCCCGACCAGACCTTCGGCACCGTCCTGTGCACGCTGGCGCTGTGCGCCGTGCCGGACCAGCGGCGCGCGCTGGCGGAGATGTACCGGGTCCTGGTGCCGGGCGGCAGGCTCCTCATGGTCGACCACATCGAGTACGCCCGGCTGCCCGGACGGCTCGTCGAGCAGCGCCGCGAGAACCCGCGCCGCCTGCCCAGGGAGGTCGCCGCGGAGGTCGGCTTCGAGATCGGCCACCACGACCGCCTGGTCCTGGGTCTCGTCGAACGCGTGGTCGCCCACCGGCCCTGAGCGCGGGCGGGGCGGCTTCCGGGCCGTGCTCGCCGCCCGCTCCCCGGCCTCGTGAGGACCCACGGCCCTCCCGCGTGCGGACGGCCGGGCGCCCCGTCCCCCGGCCGCGCGGGCGGCCCACGGGTTCCTCCCTCCCCAGCGCATAGGCTGTGGGTGACCGTGTCCGCCGATCCGCGACCCGAGGTGACCCGATGATCCGTCCCGCCCGGCCCGACGACGTCCCCGTCATCCACCGGATGATCCGGGAGCTCGCCGAGTACGAGAAGGAGCCCGAGGCGGCGGTCGCCACCCAGGACGACCTGCGCACCGCGCTCTTCGGCCCGGACGCGTCGGTGTTCGCGCACATCGCGGAGGACGTCGGCGGGGACGGCGACGCCGTTCCCGTCGGGTTCGCGCTCTGGTTCCTCAACTTCTCCACCTGGACCGGCAGGCACGGCGTCTACCTGGAGGACCTGTACGTCCGCCAGGAGGCGCGCGGCGGGGGCCACGGCCTGGCCCTGCTCCGGACCCTGGCGGAGATCTGTGTGGAGCGCGGCTACTCCCGCCTGGAGTGGTCCGTCCTCGACTGGAACGAGCCCTCGATCCGGTTCTACGAGGCGCTCGGCTCCCGGCCCATGGACGGATGGACGGTGCGCCGCCTGGACGGCGCGGCGCTGACCGCCCTGGGCTCCCCGCGGGACTGAGAGGGGGCGATCGTCTCGCCTTCATTCCGGATCCATCGGACACGATCCGTTCTCCCTGCGTCAGTGGCAGGGTGAAACGAGATACATTGCTTTCAAGCGGCAACCTCGCCCCCCGAAGGAGGGACGTGACCGAAGAAACCGCTGTGCCCACGGCCGACGCCATTGGCGTCAGGGACGCTGTCACCGTCAACATGCCTGCGGACAGCGCTTATCTGTCCGTCTTGCGGACGGCGACGGCCGGCCTGGCCGCGCGACTCGATTTCACCCTCGACGAGATCGAGGACCTGAGGATCGGTGTCGACGAGGCCTGCGCGATGCTCCTCTCCCAGGCGTTGCCCGGCACAGAACTGACCACGGAATTTGAACTCACCCCCGAGGGAATGCGCATCTCCGTCTCGGTGCTCACCGCAGACGGCCGCCTTCCCGCCCGCGACACCTTCGCGTGGACCGTCCTCTCCGCCCTCGCGGGCGAGGTCGACTCGGGGGTCGGTCCGGACGACCGCGTCTACATCGTCCTGTACAAACGCCGCGGCACCCTGGAGTCGGCGTGAGCGAAAGGGGGCCCGCTCTGACAGCGAAGACCGAACACGCGGTGCCCGACCGGGCGCGAGCGAGACTGTTGTTCGAGCGCCTTAACGAACTCGACGCGGACTCCGAGGAGCGCCGTCGGATCCGCGACGAACTGGTGGAGCTCCACCTGCCCTTGGTGGAGTACCTGGCCCGACGCTTCCGCAACCGCGGCGAGTGGCTGGACGACCTCACCCAGGTGGCCACGATCGGGCTGATCAAGTCCATCGACAGGTTCGACCTGGAGCGCGGGGTGGAGTTCTCCACCTACGCGACCCCGACCATCGTCGGTGAGATCAAGCGCCACTTCCGCGACAAGGGCTGGGCGGTGCGGGTTCCCCGCCGCCTCCAGGAGCTGAAGCTCTCGCTCACCAAGGCGGTCAGCGACCTGTCACAGCGGGAGGGGCGCTCCCCGACCGTGGCGGAGCTCGCCGCCCACCTCCAGATGACCGAGGAGGAGGTGCTGGAGGGCCTGGAGTCCGCCAACGCCTACTCGACGGTGTCGCTGGACGCTCCCGACAGCGGTGACGAGGACGCCCCCGCGGTGGCCGACTCGCTGGGCATCGTGGACGAGTCCCTGGAGGGCGTGGAGTACCGGGAGTCGCTCAAGCCCCTCCTGGAACAGCTCCCGCCGCGGGAGAAGCGCATCCTGCTGCTGCGCTTCTTCGGCAACATGACCCAGTCGCAGATCGCCCAGGAACTGGGGATCTCGCAGATGCACGTGTCCCGTCTGCTGGCACGCACGCTGGCGCAGCTGCGCCAGGCCCTGACCACGGACGACTGAGCGGACGGCGGTCCGCCGCGGGCGGCCGCGGAGCTACTTCCCCCGCTCCTCGGGGAAGAGCGCCGCGGTCGTCGGCGGCGAGAGCACCGCGGCGGAGGCGCACACCGCCACGCCCAGCAGCACCGCCCCGATCGCGTACTGCTCGCTGGTGAACATGTAGTAGGACACCACCGCGAGGAAGAGCTGCGTGACGAACACCGGCGTCCTGGCCCACTCCCTGAGCTGCCAGAGCCCCCGCGCGACGAACACCAGCAGCGCGCCCACGCCCAGGCCCAGTGCGGCCAGGGGGATCGCGTTGGTGAGGTCGCCGGCCCGGCCGGTGACGGCGATGACGAAGCTGTAGAGTCCGCCGACCGCCGCGGCCAGCCCGATCAGGGCCTCCAGCGCTGCTGCGGCGACGACGGTGACGGGACGAGAAGACACCCGACGAGCCTATACGCGCCCGCGCGGCCCCGCCGCCCGCCCCCGGGCTTCGCGCCCGGCCGCGCGGGCCCCGCGGCGGACACCCGCGGGGCCCGTCACGGGTACGGCGGGCCCCGTACCCCCCGAACGCCTACACTGAGCGGGTGCGCGCCCTATTCATCGTGAACCCCCAGGCGACCACGACCACGTCACGGACCCGTGAGGTGATCCTGGGCGCCCTGGCCTCGGAGCTGGACATCACCGTCGCCGAGACCGAGTACCGCGACCACGCCGTGGTCCTCGCCCGCGAGGCCGCGGCCCGCGGCTACGAGCTCGTGCTGAGCCTCGGCGGCGACGGCACCGTCAACGAGGTGGTCAACGGCCTCCTGACGGCCCCCGAGGGACTGAAGCGTCCGCGCTACGCGGTGATCCCGGGCGGCAGCGCCAACGTGTTCATCCGCGCCCTCGGCGTGCCCGGCGATCCGGTGGAGGCGACCGGCGCGGTGCTCGAGGCGGTCCGCGAGGGGCGCGAGCGCGAGATCAACCTCGGGCGGATCACCAGCGACCAGGACGACCGCTACTTCACTTTCTGTGCCGGCTTCGGATGGGACGCCGATGTGGTCCAGCAGGTGGAGCACGAGCGCGCGAACGGCCGCAAGGCCACCCCGGCGCTGTACGCCGAAGTCGCGGTAAAGCTGTTCTTCCAGGGTGATATCCGCGATCCGTCACTAAGCGTGTCCAGTCGCGGAAGGACCCTCGAAGAGGTGTATTTCGCGCTCGTCACCAACACCACACCGTGGACGTACGCGGGCGCCCTCCCCCTTCAGCCGACCCCCGCGTCCCGTTTCGAGCTGGGGCTGGACGCTTTCGCCCTGACCCACTCGTCACACGCGATCACCGGCTGGGTTCTTTCCCAAATGTTCTTCCCCAAAGGCTTGCCCGCACAGGGGGACGGCTACGCCACGTGGCATGACCAGGACTCTCTCCGCATCACGTCGTCGCACCCCAGGGCGTTCCAAATCGACGGCGAATACCTGGGCGACCGAGAACAGGTCAACTTCCACTCTGTACCGAAGGCATTACGAATCATCTGTTAATTGCGGCGATAGATGCCATTCGCAAGCACTGTGACGCACCTGACACACCGATCAGGACCTTCGGCCTCGGGACCTCTTGCATGCCCCGGGGAACCCTGTCACGCTCAAGATATCGCCGCGAGTTACGGGCGAGTTAATTTGGGCGCTTCCCACATGGCCGTGGGGTGAAACCTGAACCATCTCGGCCTGGACATCCTCCGATGGGACCCATCCATCGGGCGCCCTTCGCACAATCCGCACACGCGCACGATCGTGAAAAGCTTCACAAGCATCCGATCGCCTCACCGTGAGGAGTGGACCGCATGGACTGGCGCCATGACGCAGCCTGCCGTGACGAAGACCCCGAACTCTTCTTTCCCATCGGGAACTTCGGCCCCGCACTGATCCAGATCGAGGAAGCGAAGGCGGTCTGTCAGCGCTGCCCCGTCAGCTCGGCCTGTCTGAAGTGGGCGCTGGAGAGCGGCCAGGACGGCGGTGTGTGGGGCGGCACCAGCGAGGACGAGCGCCGCCTGCTCAAGAAGCGCCGCGGCTCCTCCCACCGCTCCATGGTCCGCAGCTGACACCCCCTCGGCCGCACCCGCGGCCACAGCGGTACACCGCCGCACCGGCGCACCCCCTCCGGTGACACCGGCGGAACCCCCGCGGCGGAACCCGCCGCGGGAGGCGCGTCCCGAGGGACGGCGCTCCCCCGTGCGCACACGGGGAGCACGAGAGGTCCCCGCGGCGCGACGGGGACCGCGCCCCTCCCCTTCCGGGGAGACCCCCTCAGGGCACCTCGCCCTCCTCGCGCTCCAGCGGCAGGCTGATGGCGACCTCGGTCCCGCCGCTCTCCATCGGCTTGATCGCCAGGGTTCCCCCCAGCTCGCCCACGATGAGGGTCCGCACGATCTGGAGTCCCAGGCTCGTGGCGCCCTCCAGGTCGAAGTCGAGGGGCAGCCCGCCGCCGTCGTCGGACACGGCCAGCTCCAGGCTCCCCGAGCCCGGATGGGCGGGCTCCGGGTCGAACCGGCGCACCCGCACCTCGATCCGCCCCGGCCCCTGCTCCAGCCCGTGCTCGACGGCGTTCTGCACGAGCTCGGCGAGCACCATCGACAGCGGCGTCGCCACCAGGGCGTTCAGCAGCCCGAAGCCGCCGACCCTGCGGGGCACGACCGTTCCGCCGGTCGAGGAGACCTCCGCCGCCATCTGGATCACCCGGTCGGCGATGTCGTCGAAGTCCACGACCTCGTCCGGGGTGTGCGAGAGCATCTCGTGCACGATCGCGATGGACCCGACCCGGCCCACCGCCTCGTCCAGCGCCGCCCGCGCCTCGGGCACGTCCAGGCGCCGGGACTGGAGCCGCAGCAGGGCGGCCACCGTCTGGAGGTTGTTCTTGACCCGGTGGTGGATCTCCCGGATGGTGGCGTCCTTGGTCATCAGCTCGCGCTCGCGCCGCCGCAGCTCGGTGACGTCGCGGACCATCACCAGCGCCCCTATGCGCACCCCGTCGATGACCAGGGGGATGGCACGCAGCTGCACGGTGACGCCGCGCGTCTCCACCTCCGCCTCCTGCGGCGCACGGCCGCTCGCGGTGTAGGTGAGCGCCTCGTCCCGCGCCTCCCCCGTGGCGGCCAGCTCCAGGGTGGTGCGGTCCAGGCGCGCGCCCACGAGGTCGGCCGCCAGCCCGAGCCGCCGGTAGGCCGAGAGGGCGTTGGGGCTGGCGTAGACCACCTCGCCGTTCTGGTCCAGCCGCAGGAGCCCGTCGCCCACACGCGGGGACCGCACCATGAGCGGCCCCTGGTCGCTGAACGGGAACGCCCCCTCGGCGATCATCTGCGCCAGGTCGCCCGCGCTCTGGAGGTAGGTCAGCTCCAGGCGGCTGGGCGTGCGCGCCGAGCTCAGGTTGGTGCTGCGCTGGATGACGCCGATGAGGTTGCCCTCGCGGCGCACCGGGATGGTCTCCTCCCGCACGGGGACCCCCCCGGACCAGTCCGGGTCGCCGTCGCGGCAGATCCGCCCCTCGCTCCACGCGCGGTCGATGAGGGCCCTGCGGCCGACCGCCCGCGACGCCGTCCGCGACGTGACATCCGTCATGTCGTCCAGGAGCACGGCCTCGACCAGGTCGTCCTGGAAGGCGGTCGGGCCGGTCGTGGGGCGCATCTGGGCGATCGACACCCAGCCGTCGTCCTCGCGCAGTCGCACCCACAGCACGAGGTCCGCGAAGGACAGGTCCGCGAGGAGCTGCCAGTCCGAGACCAGGGAGTGGATCCACTCCAGGTCCGCTTGTTTGAGTGACGTGTGTCGCCGGATGAGATCACTGAGGTGAGGCACTCACAAATCATCCCATGAAGGCGTGCATACTCAAGGGGTACGCACTCGACCAGTGGTCCACACCAATCGGCGGCCGCCCGCCCGCCGTACCGGCCACGCCGGCGGGGTGTGTGCGGCAAGCGCGGGACGCGGCGGAGGAGACTGATGACTGGTCAGCGCACACTGGACGGCAACCCCCGGGTGCCGAAGTACTACCAGGTGAAGAAGCAGCTCCTTGAGCTGATCGAGGCGATGCCCGCGGGCAACCCGGTCCCCCCGGAGAGGGCGCTGGCGACCCAGTTCGGCACGTCCCGGACGACGGTGCGCCAGGCGCTGACCGAAATGGTGGTGGAGGGCCGCCTCCTCCGCATCCAGGGCAAGGGCACGTTCGTGGCCAAGCCGAAGGTCGCCCAGGTGCTCCAGCTCACCAGCTACACGCAGGAGATGCGCGCGCACGGCCTGCACCCGGCGACCCGCATCCTGGACGTGAGCTACATCAACGCCGACGACCAGCTCGCCGAGCTCCTCGCGATCCGCTCGGGCGGCCGCGTGCTGCGCATCGAGCGGCTGCGCCTGGCCAACGGCGAGCCGATGGCCGTGGAGACCGCCCACCTCGCCGCACGGCGCTTCCCGGGCCTCCGGCGCCAGTTGGACCGCTACGCCTCGCTGTACGAAGCCCTGGCGAGCGCCTACGACGTCTCCCTGGCCGAGGCGGAGGCGTCGATCGAGACGGTCCTGGCCACCCCCAACGAGGCCCGGCTGCTGGGCGTGGACGTCGGCCTGCCCCTGGTGCTGCACTGCCAGCACAGCTTCGACGGCGACGGCCACCCGGTGGAGTGGGTGCGGTCGCTGTACCGCGGCGACCGCTACAAGTTCGTCACCCGCCTGCGCCCGCCCCTGGACTGACGGGCCCCGCCGCTCCCCGCGCCCCGCCGGGGCGTCCGGGGAAGCGCAGGCGGGGCCGTCCCTGCTCCCAGAGGCGGCTCAGACCCGGGCGAGCACCGAGGCCAGGGCGTCGACCACGCGGGGATCGTACTCGCTGTCGGTGTCCATCCGCAGGCGTTCCAGCACGGCGGCGCGGCGCTCCGCGTCCCCGTTCTCCCCCACCAGGTCGTCGAAGGCGTTGGCGACCTTGATGATCCTGCTGCCCAGGGGCGGTACCCCCTCGTCGCCGTCGCCCGCGAGCGGCTCGCACTGGCGCCGGACCGTCTCCGCGACGTTGTCCAGCACGCCGGTCTCCCGGATGATCGCCGATCCGAGCTCGGCGATCCGCCTCTGCTCCCGCGGGGAGGCGAGCACGGTCGCCCCGCCCGCGATGGGCTCCCGCAGCGACAGCTGGCCGATGTCGTGCATCAGCGCCGCGTACTCCAGTTCCAGCAGCTCGGCCTCGGCCAGTCCCAGCTCGCAGGCGATCCCGTGGGACAGCTGGCTGACCCGGCGCGAGTGGCCGTTCTCGACGTACCCGCCCACCTCGGTCACCCGCGACAGCGCGCGCACCGTCTCCAGGTAGGTCCGCCGCACCTCCGCGTGGCGGCGGAAGGCCGCCTGGGACACCAGCAGGGGCGCCGTGAACACCAGGAGGCCGGCCAGGCCGGTCACCGTGCAGGCGAGCGCGATCAGCACACCGCTGGAGCCGATCGCGGCGCCCGTGGCGAACTGGGCGCGCAGCTCGTCCCGGACGGCGACCATGAGCCTCGTACGCAGGCGCTCCGCCCTGAGCACGGCCGCGACCAGGGAGTCCGCGAACCAGGTGAGCAGCACCAGTGCGGCCATCAGCAGCGTGGCCGTCACCGACGGCCCCACCAGCCCCAGCTGCTCGGCCAGCGGACGGAAGGCCACCGCGAGCACCGTGGCGGCGAGCACCCTGCGGACCGCGTCCTCGACCCGGGGGCTGCGCCCCACCGCGACGTGCGGGAGCTCCCCCAGTGCCACCCCCAGCGCGACCACCGCCACCACCTGCCAGGCGGAGTGGTGGAGCGGCCCGGCGCCCAGGGTGAGCAGGAAGGCGTAGCTGATCGCACCGGCCGAGGCGATCGGCGCGACCTCGCGCGATCCCGGAAGCGTGATCCTGGCCAGCTCTCCGACCGCGATGACCAGGCAGAAGGCGAGCGCCACGTAGGGTTCGACGAAACCGGTGGCGGCCGTCCACACCAGGGCGGCCAGGGCTCCGGCCCCCACCGAGCCGACGAGCACGGCGCGGAACGGCCGGGCCGTGCGCCAGAGGGGGCCGCGCGGGCGCTGGTGGCTGAGGGCCCCGCCCTCGGGTCCGCTCAGCGCCGGGCGCGACGTCCCCGCGCCGTCGGACTGCTTCTGGGTCATCATCGCTCGCTCCCGCCCGTCACCGCGTCGGCGGGAGCGGCCGTGTCGGCCGCCTCCTCCGGCTCCGGCACGGGCGCCGGAGCCGGCGCCTCGTCGCCGGCCGCGGTGTCCACGGACCCCGGGCAGGTCCGGTTCGTGGGGTCCGCCTCGGTGTAGCAGCCGCCCGGGGGCTCGGCGATGTCCGGCGTCTCCCAGCCCTCCCGTTCGACGGCGCGCACGAGGGCCTCCACCATCTTCGGGTCGAACTGGGTCCCGGCACAGGCGCGGAGCTCGGCGATGGCGTCCTCCGCCGACCACGCCTGCCGGTAGGAGCGCGTGGAGGTGAGGCAGTCGAAGACGTCGGCGACGCTGATGATGCGCGCGGACTCGGGGATCTCCATCCCCACCAGCCCCATGGGGTAGCCGCGCCCGTCGAGGCGCTCGTGGTGGTGGCGGATCCCGGCCAGCGCCTCGTCCAGGAAGCTGATCTCGCGGACGATCTCGTAGCCGCGGGTCGGGTGGAGCTTGATGGCCGCGTACTCGTCGTCGGTGAGTTTGCCCGTCTTCTGCAACACCTTGGTGGGTACTCCGAGCTTGCCGATGTCGTGCAGCATTCCGGCGTACCGGATCTTCTGCACCCGCTCGGCGGGCATACCCAGTTCCCGGGCGATCATGGCGGCGCCCTCGGCGACGCGCATGCAGTGGCCCCGGGTGTAGTAGTCCTTGGTCTCCACCGCCTGGCAGAGGGTGGCGAGGGTCGCCTCGTGGGCGCGCGCCTCGTCCAGCTGCTGGGCGAAGGTCCAGCGGGCGATGAACAGGGGCAGCAGGACCAGGAGCGGGGCGACGAGTCCGACCCCTCCCCAGACGGCCGCGATGGCGAGCCCCAACATCTGGTAGCCCATGGAGGACAGCTCGACGGCGACCAGGGGACGCCAGTGGAGCCTGCTCCGGCTCCCCGGCCGCACGACCCCGAGCGCCCACATGAGGGTGCCGATGAGGACCGAGTTGACCAGGGAGTGGGTCAGGACGGCGGCGACGTAGGGGAGCACCACGGCCGGGAAGTCCTCCCGGCCCGGTTCCCCCACCGTTCCGCCGAGCAGAAGGTAGACGTGTCCGGCCGCGTAGGCCGCCAGTGCGAACTGCGCGCCGTTGAAGGCCCTCTTGACGAGGTCCATCCTGCGGATCGTGAGGCAGGAGGCGAAACCGACCACCGCCGCACCGACCGGTCCGACCAGGACCACCGCGGCCAGCGAGACGGCCGAGCTCGGTGATATCCCCGCTCTGACGCCCTTGAGGACGGCTGTGCTGATCGACTCCGCGACCACGAAGAGGATCGCGACGAGGACCAGCGTCTGCAGATCGATTCCCGAGTAGGGACCGATGAGCACGATGGCGACAGCACTGACAACGATGATTCCGACGTAGACACGCGCGCCCTGAGGAAGAGCCCGCACCCCCGTTCACCCCCCGCCAATGACGACCGGACTGTCATGGTTTCACCGGTTCTGTTCTACCACCAGGACCACCCGGTGAAGGCGGTTACGACCCAAAGAGCACCGATCGCGGTGTGGAGCATGCTGATGAACATCGTTGTTCCCCTCTCCCCGACGCAGGCGCACCTCCATTCCCCCGGGCACGCCGCGTAAATTACCCCATTCGTTGGATATGGCGTCCAGTTTAACGGGCAACAGCAGGCTCCTGTTTACCTCCGACCCGAACCACCGTCGATCCGCAACCCCGTGATGGCAACAAGTTCCGGAATGCGGAATTACGAATTCAATTAGTAATTTTATTCTATTACCCTGAGTAACCACTGATCATCGGACAAGCAGGTCGGACTACCCACCGTCAAGACGATTACCCTCGGCCCACCCGACCGAGACCACCTCGAACGACTACGGAAAGTAACCATTCGCAACAGTCTGGGGGACTCGGGGGAAAAAACATTCCGAGTCGGTTACGGCCTGGGACGGAGCCGGTGTTCCGGGCGTGTCGAAGAACGCTGCAAGAAGGTTGCCGCGTCCGCACGTGACCAAAACTCCGACAGCCACGAGGAAACGGGGAAGACATTCACGCAAAAGCCCTAAATTGCCACACAAGGAGCCAGAGTCAGTCAATTCAGAAATGGGGCACAAAATAGACAATGGCGGTACCTGGAATTCCAGGTACCGCCGTCTCGGGTGCCGGAGGCCGGGGGCGAGGCCCTCAGGCGGGCGCTCCCGGCGCCTCCGCGCCGGCCTCCTTGGCCAGCTGCTCCGTGCGCGCCAGGGCCAGACGCCCCAGCACCTTGTCGCGCAGGTCCATCGGGACGGGGTCGCAACCGCAGTGCTTGGCCACGAGCTTCTTCACCGCCTCGTCGAGCCCGTACTCCTCCAGGCAGGGGCTGCAGCCGTCCAGGTGCTCCCTGATCTGCTCGCAGTTGCGCTCCTCGAGCTCACCGTCGATATAGGTGTAGAGCTTGTCGAGCACCTCGCTGCACGGGGTGTCGCTGTGTTCGCCGTGACCGCCGCTCATCGCAGATCTCCTCGATCCGACCCGTCCTGACCCCCACCAGCGGACGTTCCCGAGGCGACGCCGGCGGCCGCGGCCGCCCTCGCCGGCAGGAAGCCGCGCTCCGCCGCGTACTCCTCCAGGTGCGACCGGAGCTGGCGACGGCCTCTGTGCAGACGGGACATGACCGTCCCGATCGGCGTCCCCATGATCTCGGCGACCTCCTTGTACGCGAAGCCCTCGACGTCGGCGAGGTACACGGCGATCCGGAAGTCCTCGGGCAGCTCCTGGAGCGCCCTCTTGACGTCGCTGTCGGGGAGGTGTTCGAGCGCCTCGGCCTCGGCCGACTTCAGACCGGCCGCGGTGTGCGACGCGGCCTGGGCCAGCTGCCAGTCCTCGACGTCCTCGGTCCCCGCCTGCTTCGGCTCCCGCTGCTTCTTGCGGTAGGAGTTGATGAAGGTGTTGGTGAGGATGCGGTACAGCCACGCCTTGAGGTTCGTCCCCTGTTTGAACTGGTGGAACGAACCGAACGCCTTGGCGAAGGTCTCCTGGACGAGGTCCTCCGCGTCAGCGGGGTTGCGTGTCATCCGCAACGCCGCGGAGTAGAGCTGGTCGAGGAAGGGGAGCACGTCCCTCTCGAACCGCTCGTCCCTCTCCTCGGCTGTCTCCTGGCCCTGTTCCAAGCCCGTCGGCCTCCTCGCACTGGTCCCAGCTGGGGCATCCATACCCCAACGATACGGTCCCGTGGCCCTGACCCGCGCACCGCCACCGCGTGGCGGCGACGCCGTCTCCCCGCGCTCGAGACATGAACCGGCAGTCGGCATGCTCTGACGACCCTCCTCATAGGACTTTCGTCCGCCCCGGACGTCCGCTTCCGGTGGCGGTGTGGAGGACAACAACGTTCGCGCCGGGCTGATTCCGCGCCACCGGGGGGACGAAGGTCCCTTACCCGCCCGAAATTGTCGTTTGCCTCGGTCATCGGAGGTGAGGCATGGCAGAGTGCGGGTAGGACCACTTGAAGGATGGGAGAGGAGCGCACGTGCAACCGTCCTCAACCCCTGCCTCCGAACGCCCCCGCTCGCCCGCGGCGCAGTTCGCCACCCCCGACCGCCTCTCGGACTACTGGCGGTTCTACTGGGCGGTCGCGGAGGCGCAGATCGCCCGCTGGCTCCCCGAGGCACCCTCCCGGCTCCTCGACGTGTCCAGCCCCGACTACCAGGGCACCCCGCGCGCGGTGGCCGCCGGCCACGACGTCGTGACCCTGCTCCCCTCCGCCGACATGGCGGTGCGCCGCCCGCTCACCCTCGTCAACGGGCGCGCGGTGGTGCCGCGCCCGGCGCGGCGCGGACGCCTGCGCCACGTCGTCGGGGACTCCGCCTTCCTGCGCAACTTCGCCTCCGAGGTCTTCGACGGGGTGATCGCCGACAACCGGGTCCTGTCGCGCCACCTGGCCACCGAGTCCTCCGTCGCGGAGGTCGCCAGGGTGCTGCGCCCGGGGGGACGCGCCCTGCTGTGCGTGGACTCCGTGGTGCTGGGCATGGCGCTGCTCGCCGAGCAGGACTGCTGGCCGGAGCTGAGCCACGCGCCGAGCGCGGACGTGCTCCTGGTCCCCTGGCCCGACGGTTCCATCACCCGGTGCTTCACCGCCGAGCAGCTCACCGAGACGCTCTCGGACGCGGGTCTGGAACTGGAGTGGATCAAGCCCCGCACGGTGCTGTCCGCCTCCACGGTGGAGATGATGCTGGCCCGCGACCCGAGGTCGATGGGACGCCTGGTGGAGATGGAGCTGCGGGCGACCGAGTCCGACGACTACGTCGGCGTGCACCTGGTCGCCAGCGCCCGCAAGCCCGGCTGAGCGGCGTCCTCCGTCGGCGTCGCGGACGGGGGCGTCCGCGGGAACTCACACGTGGTGCGGGGTGGCCGGGGGGACACTCCGGCCTTCCGCACTCCGCGAGCGGCCCGCCCCCGGTCTCCCGGGGGACGGGCCGGGCCCGCGGACGCCTGACCCGCCGGGGCGTCCGCGGCACACGCCCTACTCGGCGAGGGGGAGGTACACGCGTTTGCCCTCTTCGGAGAACTCCGCCGACTTGTCGGCCATGCCCCGCTCGATGGCCGCGACGGTGTCCAGACCGTGCTCCTCCGCGTAGCGGCGCACGTCCTGGGTGATCTTCATGGAGCAGAACTTGGGCCCGCACATGGAGCAGAAGTGCGCCGTCTTGGCCGGTTCGGCCGGCAGGGTCTCGTCGTGGAAGGACCGGGCGGTCTCGGGGTCGAGGGACAGGTGGAACTGGTCCTGCCAGCGGAACTCGAACCGCGCCCTGGACAGCTCGTCGTCCCACTCCTGGGCCCCGGGGTGCCCCTTGGCCAGGTCGGCGGCGTGCGCGGCGAGCTTGTAGGTGATGACGCCCGTCTTGACGTCGTCGCGGTCGGGCAGCCCGAGATGCTCCTTGGGCGTGACGTAGCAGAGCATCGCCGTGCCGAGCCAGCCGATCTGCGCGGCGCCGATCGCCGAGGTGATGTGGTCGTAGCCGGGGGCCACGTCGGTGGCCAGGGGGCCGAGCGTGTAGAACGGCGCCTCGCCGCACAGCTCCTCCTCCAGGCGCACGTTCTCCGCGATCTTGTGCATGGGGACGTGCCCGGGGCCCTCGATCATCACCTGGACGTCGTGCGCGCGGGCGACGTGGGTGAGCTCCCCCAGGGTGCGGAGCTCGGCGAACTGGGCCTCGTCGTTGGCGTCGGCGATCGACCCGGGGCGCAGCCCGTCACCGAGGGAGAAGGTGACGTCGTACTCCCGGAGGATCTCGCACAGCTCCTCGAAGTGGGTGTACAGGAAGCTCTCCCTGTGGTGGGCCAGGCACCAGGCGGCCATGATGGAGCCGCCCCGGGAGACGATGCCGGTGACCCGGCGGGCGGTGAGCGGCACGTACCGCAGCAGCACCCCCGCGTGCACCGTCATGTAGTCCACGCCCTGCTCGCACTGCTCGACCACGGTGTCCCGGTAGACCTCCCAGCTGAGCCGGGCCGGGTCCCCGTCGACCTTCTCCAGTGCCTGGTAGATGGGCACGGTGCCGATCGGGACGGGCGAGTTGCGCAGGATGCGCTCGCGGGTCTCGTGGATGCGCCTGCCCGTGGACAGGTCCATGACGGTGTCGGCGCCCCAGCGGGTGGCCCACACCATCTTCTCGACCTCCTCGGGCACGGAGGAGGTGACGGCGGAGTTGCCGATGTTGGCGTTGATCTTGACCAGGAAGTTCTTGCCGATGATCATCGGCTCGGACTCGGGGTGGCACCGGTTGGCGGGGATGACCGCGCGGCCCAGTGCCACCTCGGAGCGGACGAACTCGGGGTCCACGCCCTCGCGTTCGGCCACGAAGCGCATCTCGGGGGTGAGGGTCCCGGCCTTCGCGCGGGCGAGCTGGGTGGACGCGCCGCCGACCGTCCGGTGGTCCCCGGCCCAGGCCAGGCGGGTCGGGGGAAGGCCCCGGTGGACGTCGACGGACACGGCGTCGTCTGTGTAGGGGCCGGAGGTGTCGTACAGGTCGAAGTGGCTGCCGTTGCTGAGTCCCACCCTGCGCCGGGGCACGCGGAGCGTGTGCCCCTCCGGGGTCACGACCTCGCGATAGACCTTGGATGATCCCATGATGGGACCGGTGGTCACCCGGTGAACGGCGGTGTCGGAACCTCTGGTGGAACTGACGTCACGACCGTCGGTAGCCGTCATGGCATGCCTCCCTACGTCGGAATTACCCGAACAGGTTCTGCGGTCGGCGACACCGTCGAGTCACCCTCTCAGCCCGCCATGGCGCGAGCTCCCGCGTTGCGTATTCACATGTGTGGGCACGTCGAGCGTGCCGCGGCACCTCGATCCCGGTGCCGGGGCCCTTCGGCCACGCACACCATACACAGGGCCGCCCCCGCCGTGTCCACCGTCACAGGGGTCAGAAAAGTGTCCCCGGTTCGCCACCCCCGGTGTCGGTGAGGGGTTCGAGCAGGTCGGGACGGTTGTTCTTGATGGTGTTGACGTCGGTGGACACCTCGTCGACCGCGAACCGGTCGACGGGGGTCTCCCCCAGCAGGTGCGCGAGCTCGTCGGCGCCCGAAGCGGGATCCAGCCAGGCGGCCCAGTCCTCCGGCGGCACGACGACCGGCATGCGCTCGTGGATGTGGTCGAGCCCGGGCGCCGCCCCGGTGGTGATGACCGCACAGCTCCACACCCAGGCGGCGGGGTCGTCCTCGGGCACCTCGGGGTCGCGCCAGCGCTCGAAGATGCCCGCCATCGCCAGGGGGCGGTCGTCCCGGTAGTGGATCGAGTAGGGCTTCTTGTCGGCCTTGGCCTTGCGCTTCTTGTGCTGGGGGTCGGTCGCGGGCGAGGTGCTGGCCTGCACGGTGCCGTCCTTGCCGACGAGCTGCCACTCGTAGTAGGCGTCGGCGGGCAGCAGGCACCGGCGGCGGCGGTAGGCGGTGCGGAAGGCCGGCTTGTCGGCGACCGTCTCGCTCCGGGCGTTGATCATCCGGTAGCCGACGTTGCGGTCCTTGGCCCAGGAGGGGACGAGCCCCCAGCGCAGCGTGTGCAGGGTCCTGGGCCCGGGCGGGCCCTGGTCGCCGGCCCGGGGCGGCGGACCGAGCACGGCGTACACCGGCCTTCCCGGCGAGATGTTGTAGTCCGGCTCCAGCTCCTCCAGCGGAGGCCACGACCGGGGGTCCGCCTCCTCGGGGAGGGCCTGCTCGGGCAGCCCGAAGGCGAGCTGCAGCTGGTGCACGTTCCGGGACTGGGCATAGCGACCGCACATGTGTCCGATACTACGGCGTGGCCTCCTCGCCCACCTCCGGAACACAGGCGTGCGCCGGCGGACGCGGCCCCGTCCGCCGGGGCCCGGTCACCACTGCGGGTCGAGGGGCTCCCGGGCACGCCGGCGCCCGCGCCTCCGGGCGGGGGCCTCCCGATCGGCGGGGCCGGCGCCCGCGTCCCCGCTCCGCACACCGTCCGCGGGGGCGCCGTCCGCACGGTGGCCCCGCCATGCCCCCACCAGGCCGACGAGGACCGCCAGCCCGCCGAGCGGTCCCAGCGCCCAGGGCGCCCAGGAGTCCAGGGCGCGCAGCAGCACCGACCGGACGCGGGCGTGCTCGGCGTAGGCCGATACCTGGTTGTCCGCCATGACCAGTTCCGCGTACAGGAGCGGGACCTCGCCCCCGCCGTCCTGCGGGCGCAGGGTCTCCGAGCGCGTCTCGTGGGCGTCGACCACGATCCCGCTGACCGGCTCCACCCAGAACGTGCGGCTCACCTCCAGCCAGCGCGTGGCGGTGACCGTCCCCCGGGCGCCGGACCGGAACAGCCCGGCGGGCACCGGGCGCGCCGACTCCGGCACCTGGGAGGCCTCGACCCACTGGCTGTACCGGCGCACGGGGACCCCGGCGACCTCGTCCCACTCCTGGAACTCCAGCATCGGCGCCGAGCGCACCTCGGCGTCGTAGAACGGGTGGTCGCCCTCCTCGGCCCCCGGCGGCCACGAGTACACGAGCCCCGCCTGGCGGACCGCGCGGTCGCCGTCGACGTGCTCGCCGCAGCAGTTCACCGCCCTGCCGGTCTCGCGGTCCACGATCACCCGCCGGCTCCAGTGGTCGATCATCCGGTCGGGCACCGAGGTGTCCACGGACACCTCCCACGCCGACCAGTCCCTGCCGTGGGCCGAGCCGTCCACGCGGGTCACCCGGGTGAGCTCCGCGGCCTCCACCCACCGCCAGGTGGAGGTGTCGAGGTAGCCGGCGTCCTCGTCGACCATCCTGACGTCGAACCGGGTCTGCGCCGGCAGCAGGGCGATCCTGTCGTGCACGTACAGCGGCAGCAGGGCGGCCAGTGTCAGCAGGAACGCCCCCAGCGCCACCATGACGGCGCCCCGCGGCAGGGGGCGCCCGGGGGACCCGGGCGGGCCGACCTGGCTGTCGGTCCGCGTCCCGGTCGCACTCATGCGCGGGCCTCCTCGGAGTCGGGCTCCCTCAGGTCGCCGTCACGGGGCTCCGCCGCCGGGTCGCTCCCGTCCGCCCCGCCCGGGTCCGGTCCGCGGGCGGCCTCCGGGTCCGCCCCGGCGGCCGCGCGTTCCGCCGGCGGGTCGGCGTCGGCCGGGTCGCCGTCGCCGCGCCGGCCCAGGGCCAGGACGAGCCTGGCGAGCGCGGGCAGGCACAGCAGCTGGGCCGCCCAGCCGCGCAGCGCTCCCCCGAACGCCTCCGTGACGTCGTGGAAGGGCATGTACAGGGCCAGGTGGGTGCCCAGGGCCACGGACAGCCCGGCCAGGCCCAGCGACACCACCGGGGGCCACGGCCCGGCCAGGTGGGGCAGCAGGCGCCCGCCCATCGACGGCCGCCCGGGCCTGGCGTGCCTGAGCCGCCGGGGCGCGCGGCGGCCCAGCCACCACATGCACAGCAGGATCAGGCCGACCAGGGCCGCGCCGACCCAGCCCGCGACCCAGACCCCGTAGGCCAGGCCGAGCGGCAGGACCGCCCAGCGGCCCGGCCACCCGGAGCCGGCCGCGGGCAGGGCCCGGGAGCCGCGCGGGGGCGAGGCCCGGAGGGCGCGCCCGCCCGGCAGGAGCCGGCGGGGCCACAGTGCCGCCGCCACCAGCACCGCGGCCAGGGCGGCGCCGACGGCGAGGGCGCGGTGGTAGGCGGTGTCGGGTGTGTACGTCAGGGTGACCGTGCCCGCGCTGCCCTCCGGGAGCACCCAGGCCTGCTTCCACCCCTCCAGGCGGATCGGCTCCAGCGGCGCGTCCCCGCCCTCCAGGACCGCCCGCCAGCCCTCGTTGAAGTTCTCGTTGACGACCAGGAAGCTGTCCTCGTCGACGTCCACGTCGAAACGGCGCTCGCCCGGACCCCACTCGTGCAGCGCCTCCACCTCGGCCGTGGTGACCTCGGCCCGGTCCGCGGCCGGCCCCGCGGAGCCGATGAGCGCCGAGCGCACCTCGTAGCGGTTGCCCGGGTCGACCACGACCCGGTTCTCGCCCTCGACCAGGTCCAGGTCCGTGCAGCTCTCGTAGGGCACCGGCCGACCGGTGAGCTGGTCGGCGAGGGCGCCCCCGCTGATCCGGGTCTCCACGCGCTGTCCGTTGACCCGCAGCGTGGGGCCCAGGCCGCAGGCGGTGGACGCGTCGCCCTCGGGCAGCGGGTCGACCGGTTCGACGCCGGGGAGCTCGACGGAGCCGATCTCCAGCGACTGCCCCTCGGGACGCTCGAACGTCACCCGCAGCGAGGACGCGGTGAACTCGGCGAAGTCCACCCGGCCGCTGCCGTCGAGCCAGCCCTCGCGGACGGTGCCGCCGCCCTCCACGGTCACGCGGATCGGCCGCATCACGCTGTCGGCGCGCGGGAACTCGACGGCCAGGTACCCGATCTCGGC
Source organism: Nocardiopsis sp. NPDC006198 (assembly GCF_040613895.1). NCBI lineage: Bacteria > Bacillati > Actinomycetota > Actinomycetes > Streptosporangiales > Nocardiopsidaceae > Nocardiopsis > Nocardiopsis sp. NPDC006198. The sequence goes on from NZ_JBEXSY010000082.1 coordinate 18,769, forward strand.
GGGAGTCCCCAGGTCGATGTCGAGCCAGGGGTTCTTCTCCTCCGGGTCCGGGTACCAGACGGTGCTCTCGTCACCGTCCAGGACGCCCCGGCCCATGGCCGCCGGGTGCTCCACCGCGGTGGAGGAGGCGGTCACGTGCGGATGGGGGCCGGCCCGGTTCGCGGCGTTCTCCGCCTCCCTGGGATCGGTGAGCACGACCTCGCCGGTCACGGAGTGCGGCGTGGAGGCCGCGTCCGCCGACAGGTCGAAGGTGCGGTCCAGCCCGCGCGCGTCCTCCCCCTGCACCTGGAGGCGCGGGTTGCAGACCCACACGTGGGAGCCCTCCATGCAGCCGGGCACGGTCCCGGTGGAACCGGTGAACAGCAGCGTCCCGGTGTCCGCGGGGCCGGGCACGCGCAGGGAGCGGTCCGGTTCGAGGCCGGGGACCGAGACGGAGGAGATGCCCACACGGGTGCCGAACCGGTACTCGGGCTCCCAGGCGAGCTCGTCCACGCGCACGCGCAGCGTGCTGGTGGGCCCCGGCGGGGCCATGAGCTCCTGCGGCTCCGCCGTCCCGGCGACGGGGACCTCCGCCTCGCCGTTGTCGGTGACCAACGTGACGCGGGAGGGCGGCGGCTCGTCGGCGAGCTGCTCGAAGGCGATGCTCAGCCCCGTGAGGTCCTGGGGCTCGGAGAACTCGACCTCGATCCACTGGCCCAGGGCCCCGGTGAAGGCGCTGGACCGCCACGAGGTGGTGAGGTCGTCGTCGAGCGCGGCGTGCGGGGCGTGCCCGGGGTCGCGGTCGCCGGCGCGTGCTCCCGCGCCGCTCTCGGACGAGGAGGCCCTCACCGACTCGATCCCGATGTCCTCGGCGTGGGCGACGTGGTCCTCCCAGGCCGGGTCGAGAACGTCGGGCGCGGGGACGTCGCGTTCGAGTTCCTCGTCCTCGGTCAGGGTCGCGGACACGTTGCGGCGCACGTCGGGGTAGACGACCTCGCGGCGGCGGGCGGTGTCGGTGACGATCGTGTCCTCCGCGGCGATCCCGGCGGCGCCGGGGTCGTCGCCCAGGAGGACGGGGCGGTCGTCGGTGAGCAGGCCCTGCTCGGCCAGGTGGAGCACGGACTCGGGCCCGCCGGTGACCCTCAGCGTCCCGTCGGAGGGGACGGTGCCCACGGTCGGGGCCGCCTCCCCTACCTCGTAGACGGTCAGGGCCGGGTACGGCTGGTCGAACCACTGCGAGGCGGACTGGTGGTCGAGGGAGCCGATCACCGGGCCGAACTCGGCGGCCTCGGTGATGCCGGGCGAGTTCCGGAGCGCCTGGTGGACGCGTGCGGGCCAGCCGCCGTTGTTGGCGGTGCGCTGGAGGTCGTTGCGAACCAGGAGGTGGGTGACGCCCATGCGGGCGAGGGTGGCGGAGAGCCCGGCGGAGCCGCGGCCCGAGGAGACCCTCTGGTCGATCTCGTGGGTGATGCGGGAGACGCCCGCCGACCCCCACGGGATGATCTGGTGGTTGGTCCAGGCACCGTCCAGGAGGGGTTGCAGGGGTTCGTCGAGGGGGCGCCCCCACTCGTACTCGCCGCGCGCGGAGCCCGGCAGGGCCATGGTCATGCCGCGCTCGTCGGAGCGCTCCTCCAGCCAGTCGGCCGCCTCGTACCAGTACTCCGGGATCCGCTCGTAGCCCCCGGCGGGGGCGATGCCGACGGCGCCGATGGGCACGAGGGTGACGAGGAAGACGGAGGAGGCGCCGCCCGCGACCGCCCGGCGGACGCGCCCGGGGACGGGGCCCCCGCTGCGGTCCGCCCGGTCGCGCGCCACCACGACCGGCAGGTGGGCCAGGCCCAGGACCAGCGGCAGGCGGATCAGCGCGTCGAACTTGTGCACGTTCCGGAACGGGGAGAGGGCCCCGTCGAGGAGGGTGCGCACCGTCTCCGCGAAGGGCCCGGTGAGGTCGCCGGTGAAGCCCGCGACGATGATCGCGGTGCCGGTCAGCAGGCTCGTGATGAGGAACAGGCGCTCGGGGGTGCGCCGGTTGACCAGCCCGGCCAGGCCGAGCCCGGCGACCACCGCGGTGGCCGCGATCAGCCAGGGGGTGGTGGACAGCTCCGCGCCCGAGGGCAGGGCCGTGTTGCCCTGGTCCGGGAGGAACCCCATCCAGTTGGAGGTGCCGCGCAGCGCGTTGACCAGGGACGTGACACCGGTGGTGACGGCGGCGTCCTCGGTGTAGGGCATGAACGAGTACACGTACCGCGACATGATGAGCAGCGGCGCGACGTACCAGGAGGAGGCCAGGACCAGGGCCGCGGTCCACCACGCCATGAGCCGCCGCTTGCGGGGGCCGTTGGCACGGGTCAGCAGGTAGAGGCCGGGGACGACCAGGACGGCCAGCTCGGAGGCGGCGTTGGTGCCGCCGCACAGGAGGAAGGCCAGGCCGGACAGCAGCGCGGCGCGGGCCGGGGAGTACCCGTGCCGGGCCCCCAGGACCAGGGGCAGCAGGATCCACGGCATCAGCAGCATGGGCTGGAGCTCGGCCGAGTTGTACGACAGCAGCGTCAGCACGCGGGGGGCCAGGGCGTAGGCGACCCCGGCCAGGATGCGCGTGTTGGCGGTGCCGATGCCCAGGGCCTCGGCGACCTTGTACACGCCGGTGAAGGCCGCGACGAGCAGGACCGCCATCCACAGCCTCTGGATGAGCCAGTCGGGCATGCCCAGCGAGTCGAACAGCAGGTGGAAGGGGCCGTTGGGGAAGAAGTACCCGTAGGCCTGGTTCTGGATCTGCCCGAAGTAGGAGGCGTCCCACAGGTGCAGGGCCCGCTCCATGAACCCCAGGGGGTCGGCCGTCAGGTCGATCTTGGTGTCGCTGACGATCCTGCCGGGGTCGATGCTCGCTGCCAGAGCGCCCAGTAGCAGACACACCGTGAGGACCTTGAGCCGTGTGAGCAGCCTCTGGTCCAGTTCTCCGCGGGGGGCGGTCGGTGTGCTGGAATCCTCCGGTTCGCGCCTGGCGGTGGATTCCGCCGAAGTCACATTCGCTCTTTCCTGCCTGCTGCCCCGGCCGGGGCGCCCGGGGTGGTCGTGGTGGCCGGGGCCTCTCCGGCGCCGGGGTGGTCGGGGGTGCCGCCGGGGAGGCCGAGTTCGGCGGCGACCAGCCGGGCCATCCGCGCGCCGCTGGCCTCCCAGGTGAACCGGGCGGCCCACGCGAGGCAGGCGCGGCGCACGGCCTCGGCCCGTCGGGGGTCGGACAGCTCCTCCAGGGCCCTGGCGACCGCGCCGGCGAGGTCCTCGCCCTCGCGGACCAGCCACCCGGTCTCACCGTCACGCACCGAATCGCGAAGTCCGTCCACATCGTAGGCCACGGTGGGCACGCCGAGGCGTGCGGCCTCGATGACGGTCAGGCCCCAGCCCTCGAACTCGGAGGCGGTCACGTGGAGGTCGCACGCCGCCAGGACGCCGTTCTTGTCCTCCTCGGAGAGGAAGCCGTGCAGGCGGACCCGGTCGCCGGTGCCGTCGCGCACAACCTGTTCCGCGAGGTGGTCGCCCTCGGGACCGCGCCCGATGATGTGCACCTTCAGGCCGGGGTGCGCTCCGCGCAGGCTGCGCGCCAGGTCGACCACCTGCGAGACGCGCTTCTGGACGACGAGGCGGCCGAGGCTGACGACGGCGGGGCTCCCGAGGCCGGTGGCGGGGGCCGCGGGGGGCCCGGGGAGGAGCCGGCCGGAGGGCGCGGTCCGGGGGTGGTGGAGGGCGGCGGGCCGGAGGGGACGCGCCGGGGGCGTGCCCCCGTTGTGGACGATCTCGATGGGCGCCCTCCAGCCGAGCTTCTCGCGCATGGCCCGGCGGGAGGACTCCGACACGGTGACGGTCGTGCAGTCGCGGTACACGCGGGAGGCGACGGCCGACTCGATGAAGCGGCCCACCCGGGCGAGCGGGGCCGCGAAGTAGGCGTTGAACTGGAGGTCGTGCACGTGGTGGACGACGCTGACCACCCTGGTGCCGCGGCGCAGGACGAGCCGGGACAGGAAGGGGATGCCGTTCATGCAGTCGAAGGCGAGCATGTACTCGCGCCGCCACAGGGCGAGCCACGCCATGACGCGCGGGTAGACGGTGAACTTGCCGCCCATGCGCCTGATGACGATGCCGTCCCGGGTCTCGACGCGGGCCTGCTCGGGTTCGCGGCTGGTGAGGAAGGTGACGATGGCGCCGCGTTCGGCCAGGTGGCGGCTGATCCGCCAGGCGTACTCCTCGGCTCCCCCGGCGGCGGCCTGCCAGGGGTCGCGCCAGTTGATCATGACCAGGCGGACGCCGTCGAGGCGCGGTCCGGGGTCGGGGGGCGCCTCCGTGCCGGCTTCCGCCGGGGCGGGTGCGGTGGTGGCGGCCGGGGACGCGGCGACCCGGGACAGGGCGGGTTCCGCCCCGTGGCGGACCTTCTGGAAGACCACACGCTCTCCTTCCGCGCGGAGTCCGGGAGGATCGGCCGCGAGCACCCTCCGCGTACGCATGGACACGTACGGCGATCACGCGGGGGAAGGGTGGAGCGCATGCCGAACAGACCCGTCGACCGGACGTCTGTGGGGGGGCGGCCTGGGACGGGGGCCGCGGGGTTTCGGGGGTGGGACGCCCCGCTGGGGACGGGGCGCCCGCTGTCCTCCGTCGAACTCGGGCTTCCTAGCGGTCGCCGTAGTTGTAGAGGGTTTCGTTCACCGGCTCCGCGGTCGCGGTCGAGTCCGTGGCGAGGCTGGTGGCCAGAACAGTGCCACCCCCCGCCAGGGCCGCGCCGATGACGCAGGCGGCGATTACCTTGATCACTTGGGGATCTCCTTCCGCGCGCCCGACCCCGAACTGGGACCGAGGCACTGGAAAACGAGACTAGAACCTGATCTAGCCATAGACCAGATGATTGCCCCAACTGTAACTAACCCGCCGGTAACTTCCAACCCCGAAATGGCGGCTTTGTCTGCCTTGATGTGCTGATCCTGAACCTCCAGAAGCACCATGTCGGCCCCCTCCACCACCACGGACAGCCCGTCCACCCCGGACCAGAACTGGTTATCGACCTGTGCCGTCACCGCCACGTACCGCACCCCGGCCCCGGCCAGGACCCCGGGGTCCAGCCGGTCGGGCAGCCCGGTCCCCGGGTCCGGCCGCAGCAGCCCGGCGACCTCCCGGGCCCGGGCGTCCTCGCCGGTCACCACCACCGCGCCGCCGTCCGGCGTGCCGACCACCAGGTCGTCGTTCCACACCGTCCGCCGGTCGAAGAGCCGGGTGGCCGGGTCGAGCACGACGGCCGGTCGGCCGGACCAGTCGATCCCCCGGTAGGCGCTCCACGGGAGCACCAGCACCGCCCCGGGGCGCCCGTCCCCGGCCACCGCCCGCTGGGCCTCCAGCCAGGAGTCGGGGTAGTCGGCGGGGGCGAGCGCGCCGCCCGCGCCCCACAGGAGACCGGGGAGGGTCACCACGGGAAGAAGCCCCGCGAACACCGCCGGCACCATCCGCCACAGCCCGGCGGGCTCCGGTCGGGAGCCGCCCGCAGGCGGGGGGCCGTCTCCCCCCGGGGAACGGACGGCGCCCGCCACGGGGAGGCCCCGCGGCGGGGCGCCCCCCTCCCCCGCCACGGAGGAGCCCGACAGCCACAGCACCGCCGCGCCCAGCCCGAGCGCCTGCACCAGCGCCAGGGGGGCGACGTAGAGCTGGCCGTCCCGCAGCACCCCGAACCCCGGCCACAGCCCGACCAGCCAGCCCAGGAGCTCCCGGCCGGGAGCGGTGGCGCCCAGCAGGGCGATCGCCAGGCCCGCGGCGGCGGCCGCGGAGAGCCCCGCCCCGAAGGGTGACCGCCCCCTCCGCAGCAGCCACGCCCAGCCCGCGAGCGCCGCCAGGCACAGGAGCAGCCGCACGGCGGCCGTCACCGGCTCGCCGTAACCCGCCGGGACGGCCCCCGAGTTCCACACCCCGCCCAGGAGCAGCAGGGACACCGCCGTGCCGAACGGGGTGTCGGACCTGGCCGCGAACGCCTCCACCCCTGCCGGGTCGGTCCCCGCGCCGCTCGTCAGCGACGGCAGCAGCCACGGCAGCGCGACCGTCACCAGCGCCGCGAGGAAGAGCCCGGTCCGCGCCCACCGGCGAGCGCCGGGACCGCCCGCTCCGGGCGGGGCGCCGCCGGGCGCCCGACGGGCCCCCAGCAGAGCCACCGGGCCCGCCGTGAGCCCGGTCAGCACCACGGACGAGAACCCGCCCACGGCCGCCGGGACGAGCGCGCGCACGACTCCGGCGAACCCCGCCCCCGGCCGGAGCTCCGCCGACCGGACGACGGCCCCCACCACCCACGGCAGCCCCGCGTAGCCCAGGAGCACGGCCCACTGGCCCAACAGCAGGCGTTCGGCGACGAACGGGTTCCACACGTACGCCAGGCCCGCGGCGGCCGAGGCCGCGAGCGTCCCGGCCCGCACCGGCCCGCCTCCCGCCCACGCGCGGGCGAACAGGACGGACGCCCCCGCCCCTCCCACGGCGAACACCGCCAGCAGCGCCAGCGCCTGCACCGCGTCGCCCGGCAGCACGCCCGACAGCGCGGCCACCACCACGTCGCTGGGCACGGCCCGGGGGAAGCCGTCCGCCCCCTCCAGCACCGTGCCCGGGGACAGGTCCGGCACGAACACCATGTCGTAGCGGAGCACGTACCCGGGTCCGAGTGCCGGCCCGAGCGCCAGGACACCGGCGAGGAGGCCCACCGCCCACGGCAGCAGGAGTGCCGCCCACCGGAGCCTCCGGGCGCCGCCCGCGGCACCGCTCCGCACGGCCATCAGCCGCCCCCCAGGAGGGCGCTGTCGGAGAAACCGCCCTCCACGTAGTCCCGGTAGGAGCGGACCACGACCTCGTAGGCGCCCGACACCGTCGCCGTCCAGCGCGGCTCCTCCCCCGCCGAGCCGAGCGTGCGCCAGCCCTCACCGTCCTCGGGGCCGCGTCCGTCGCGCCGTTCACAGCCGCCGTCCGGCTCCGAGGGGGCGGGCAGCGGCGCCTCGGGCGCCGGGGTCGGGCCGGGGTCCGGCAGGGGCGGGTCGGTGGGAACCGGGTCCGGCGCCGGCGGGGACGGGTCCGCGCCCCCGTCCGGCGGGGCCGCGCCCCCGCCGTCCGGGCTGCCCGGCATCCCGTCCACGTCCGCGGGGACCCCCGGGGACCGCCGCTCGTCGGCGGACACGCAGTCCAGCGGCCGCACCCACACCTCGTAGTGGGAGGCCTCCTCCACCGCGTCCCACACCACCGTCGCGCCGCCGTCCCGGACCCCGATCCCGTCGGGGCCGGGGGGCGGGTCGTCGTCCCACACCAGCTGCAGGGGCTCGGACTCCGCGCCCTCGTCCCTGCCCTTGAACGGTCGCACGACGAACTCGTACCGCGCACCGCTGAACAGCGACTCCACCAGCACGGATCTCTCGCCGCCGTCGTCCTCCACCTCGACCGGCAGCACCGACGCCTCGTCGGGGTCGGGCTCCACCCGGCGCTGCACCACCCGGTAGCCGGTCGCCCCGGGCACGGCCTCCCAGCTCAGCACGAGCCCGTCCCCGGTCTCCTCCGCGACGGGCTCGGGAGCGGTCGGCGGCCCGACCGGCAGGCGCGGGAGCGGGCGCTCGAACGCCCGGCCGACCCCCAGCGGATCGGCGAGCGCGTCGGCGAACGCCGCGGCGATCCTCAGCTCGCCGCGCGCGTTCGGGTGGGCCTCGTCCCAGTTGTCGCGCGCCGGCGCGTACCCGTCGGCGACCCGCGCGACGACCACGGGCGAGTCGCCGGAGGTGAGCTGCCGGGCCAGGTCGACCAGCCCCATGTTGAACCGGGCGATCTCCTCGTTGAACCGGCCGTCGTCGCCGGTGCCCTCCACCGCGGGCAGCTCCCCGATGACGAAGCGGGTCTCGCCCTGCACGACACGGACCGTGGACACCGTCTCGCCGATGCCCTCCAACGCGTGGTCCGCCCCGTGCCCGGCGAGGATGTCCTCGGTCCCGGCGAGGAGCAGCAGGTACTGGGGGGCGTGCTCGGCCGCCACCTCCGCCACACCGGTGGCGAGTTCCCTCGTGGACGTGCCCCAGCGCGCCGCGTGGTCGGTGTCGAATCCGGGGTCCGCGTAGTCACGGTTCCCGGGCTCCCCGTCGTCGAGCCCGTACAGGTCGTCGCGGGGTCCGACGAAGTCGATCTCGACGTCGGCCTCCCGCAGGTGGGACCACAGGTGGAAGCGCCAGGTGTAGTCGCCGCTGCTCCCCTGGGTCAGGGAGTCGCCGACCAGCATGAGGCGCAGCTCGCCCGCGGGCGGCCCCGGAACCGTGACGGGCTCCTCCGCGAGCTCGTCCCCCTCGCCCCGCGCCCCGCCCGAACCGGTCTGGATGAGCAGGAGGGTGACGGCCATCGCCGCGAGCATGACCCCAAGGAGCCCGAGCGGGCCGGGCTCGAAGCGCGAGGAGCGGTACCGCCAGGGGGCCGGGCGCGGCCAGGGCAGGTCACGCCACGAGAAGTTCCGCGCGTACCCGCGCCAGGAGGGCGGGAGCAGCCCCGCCACTCGCGACCACGGCGAGGGGCCCGCCCCGCCGGCCGCGGAGGAGCGCTCCTCCGCCTCCGGTCCCGGGACGCCGTTCGCGCCGTCCCCCGCCTCCGCGCGCGGGGGGCCGACCGCCCCGCCGCGGGGCTCGGAGGTGTCCTCACCGGGCTCGCCTGGGTCCTGCACCATGCCCCATCCCTCGCCGTCACGCCCTTCGGCAGCCCCGGAACAGGTTCTATGCCCACTCCCGGAGCCACACCGTCCCTGGCTGTTCAGACGAGGACATGGGGCTCGTCAGACCAGACTAGAACTGGTTATATGGAGGTCGTCAACCGTCCAAAGTCCTCCGGCGGCCGATGTGGGACCGCGCATCCCGACGTTAGCGCCACCCGTGTCCGCCGAGACCCCCGCCCCGGCGCTGCCGCACCGGGCGCCGACGCACGGGCCCTCCCGACGCCGCCGCCTCCGAGCCGAAAGGCCCCTCCCGTGATCGGACTCCTGGTCGCGCTCCTGTCCGCCGTGGTCTACACCGTCGGCCTGAGCGTGCAGCAGCGTGCTCTGCACGGGTCGGAGTCGATCTCGGTCAACCGCCCCCTCCACCTGGCCCGCGTACTGCTCGGCAACCCCCGCTGGGTGTTCGGCTGCCTCTTCACCGCGCTCGGCAGCGTGGGGCTCATCGTCTCCCTCGGCCTGGCCCCGGTGTCCGTGGCCCAGCCCGCGTTCGCCGCCGGGGTGGCGTGCGGCATCCTCGTCGTCACCCTCGTCGTGGGCGAGCGGATCACCCGCGGCGAATACGTGGCCCTGGCCCTCATGCCTGTCGCCCTGGGCCTGCTCACCCTGTCCACCGCCGACGGCGCGGAGACCGGGACCACCGCCGACACAGGGCTGCTCGTCACCGTCAGCCTGGCCACCGTGGCGGTGTGCCTGGCCGTGGTCGCCCTCACCGGCGGCGGACGGTCCATGTCGGCGGCGGCCCTGGGCGCCGCGGCCGGCTTCGCCCAGGGGAGCGCCGGACTCCAGGGCAAGGGCCTGGGCGGACTGCTGGCCGACCACGGCCTGTGGGCGGCCGTGGCCCCCGCGCTCCTGTCCCCCTACCCCTACCTGTACGCGGTCGGGTGGGCGGTGGGCATCGTCCTCTTCCAGACCTCGCTCCAGCGCTCCCGGGCGTCGATCACCGCGCCGGTGTCCAACGTGGCGGGCAACGTGTTCATGGTCGTGATGGGCACGATCCTGTTCGGGGAGCGGCTGCCCGACGACCCGCTCATGCTGGCGCTGCGGATCGGCGGCTTCGCGCTGACCCTGGTCGTGGTGGTCCTGGTGCGCGGCAACGTGGCCCGGGCCGAGGCCGACACCAGCCGCAGGCGGGCGCACCTCGCCGACGCCGCGCCGACCACCCCCGCCCGGAACGGCACGGACGCGCCCGGGGCCTGACCCCGGCCGTCCCACGGAAGGCGGGGCCCGGCGCCGCCGCCCCGCACCGGAGACGGCGGCGGGGGGGGGGGGGGCGGGCCGCCGCCGCCCCCCCCCCCCCCGCCCGGCGCGGGGGCGGCGCGGCGC
>NZ_JBEXSY010000083.1:0-26667 GCF_040613895.1 Nocardiopsis sp. NPDC006198
GGGGCGTGTGCCGCCCCGGGAAGGGCCCGGTCCCGTGCCGCCGTCCTGGGCCCCGGGCCCCGGGCCCCGGGCCCCGGGCCCCGGACGCCGGGGGCGCGGGTCCGTCCGACGGCCCGGCCGGGGCCGTGCGCGGCGGATGAGGAGGGCACGGGCCGGGCGGGCACGCCGAGGGGCGGGCACACGGTGGTGTGCCCGCCCCGGCGCGGCGGCCGTCCCGGCGGTCAGCCCAGGAGGGAGTCCCAGCGGCTGCCGAGGTCGGCGGCGCCGGCCTCGGTCAGCGAGCCGTAGACGTTCAGGCGGGCGATGCCGCCGTCGGGGAACACGTCGGTGCGCACGTGGGTGACCGTGACGGGGGAGTCCAGGACGAAGCGGTGGGCGCTGTCGGGCTGGAGCCGGGTCCGGCCCACGATCTCGAACCAGGCGTCGGGGGAGTCCGATCCGGCGTCCCGCCCCATGACCGTCACCCAGCCCGCGGAGTTGCCCTTGAGGTAGGCGGTGTCGATCTCCAGGGCGCGGACCGTGGCCTGGGCGGTGAGGCGGAAGCGCACCCAGTCGTGCCCGGTGTCGCGGCGTCGGCGGTTCTCCCAGCCGTCGTCCATCTTCTGGGAGCGCCCGGGGAGGATGATGTTGTTGGGCGAGGAGTAGAAGCGGTCCGAGGCGTCCTCGACCATGCCGCCGTTGACCAGGGCCGCCAGGTCGAAGCCGCCCAGGGAGGCGAGCCAGGCGGGGTCGGCGACGGGTTCGCCGTACACGCGCAGGCGGGCGACCCCGCCGTCGGGGAACTGCTTGAGGCGCAGGTGGGTCCATCTGCGCTCCAGGGCCACCGCGAAGTCGTTGGCGGCGTGCCCGTGGACGGGCACGCGGGGCACGATCTCGGTCCACTCGGCGGCCAGGAGCTCGTCCGTGGTGGGGGTGCCGGTCAGGTGGGCGGCCTCGACGGAGACCTCGGTCGGGTGGTTGCCGCGGAAGTGCGCGGTGTCGACGACCAGCCCCCGGACGACCCCGGGGAGGCCGAGGCGGACCAGGGCCCAGTCGTGGTCGTCGGCGGCGGGGTGGGGGTGCTCGGCGCCCGCCCCGCGGCGGCGCCTGGTCTCCCAGCCGTCCATGACCTTGCCCTTGTGCCCGAACGCGTGCGGGTCGAACTGCGCCCGGTCGGGCTTGAGGAGGTTCTCGCGCTGGGCGAAGAACTCGTCGTTGGCGGCGACCACGCCGCCCCCCAGCCGGCGGTCGGCGAGGTCGACGAGGCCGGAGAAGTCGTGTTCGCCGTCCCGGTAGTCGGCGTAGGGGTCGCCGCCCGCGTAGGGCTGGGCGTTGTAGTCGCGCGGGTCGAAGGGGCGGCCTTGGCTCATGTCTCTCCCGGGTTGCGAGGTCGTCGGACGCTTCCCAGCGTCCCAGGAGGAACCGGTAACTTCCAGCGAAAGTTTATGACCACACTGTTCAGTTGTACTGAACGGTGGAGCCGCCGAGCCCTCCGGCGGTGTCCGCCAGGGCGCGCAGCACCACGGCGATCCGCGGGTGCTCCCCGGCCCCTGAGCGCACCGCGGTCACCACGTGGCGGCGGGGCTGGTCGGAATGCGGGACCCGCAGGCTGACCCCGGGGGTGTCGCCCGTCGCGGCGAGGCGGGGGATCAGCGCGACGCCCAGCCCCGCGGCGACCATGTCGAGGATGGCCCGCCAGTCGGAGGCGACGTGGGCCTGCTCCGGGACGAACCCCGCCTGGGCGCAGGCGGAGACGGTGATGTCCCGCCAGGGCCCGGACGCCCCGTAGATCCAGGGCTCCCCGGAGAGGTCGCCCAGGCGGAGGGCGCGGGCGGAGGCGAGGCGGTGGTGCGCCGACAGGGCCACGTCCAGGGGGTCGGTGAGGAGTTCCCTCCGGTCGTAGCGGCCGTCGTGGGCGGTCGGCGCCTGCGCGGCCAGGGACAGGCCGACGTCGATCTCCCCCGCCGAGAGGAGGTCGTAGACCTCGGCGGCGTCGGCCTGGTGCACCTTCGTGGTGAGACCGGGGTACTCGCGGCGCAGGGCGTGGAGCGCCGGGACCACGAGGCTGGGGATGGCGGTCGCGAACGCGCCGACGCGGACGTGCCCGATCTCGCCGCGGACGAAGCCGTCCAGCTCGGCCTCGGCCCGTTCCAGCTGGGCCATCACGATGTCGGTGTGCCGGAGCAGCACGTGGGCCGCGTCGGTGAGGCGGACCCGCCTCCCGTGCGCCTCCAGCAGCGCCACCCCCACCTGGTGCGAGAGGGAGGAGAGCTGCTGGGAGACGGCGGACGGCGTCATGCGCAGCGCCTCCGCGGTCGCCCGGACTGTCCCGAACTCCTCCAGGGCGCGGAGGACGCGGAGTTTGCGGAGGTCCCAGTCGGTCACCCCACAGGAATACCATTCGGCGCTCCTGAACGGAACGCGCGGTTCTGTGCACCCCGTGGGCCGGACCGCCCCCGCCGGAGGGCGGGGGCGGTCCGGGAGGCGGGTACTACGCCCCCGCCGGGGCCTCGGGTTCGCCGTCGCGGTAGACCGCTCCGGCCTGGTCGGTGTACTTGGCCTCGCCGGGGCCGGCGCTGCCGATCTCCTCCTGGTCGATCCGGGTCGGGGCCTTCGCCCCCGAGTCGCGGCCGAGCACGTTGAAGCAGATGTTCAGCAGGATGGCGGCGACGGCCGCGCCGATGATCCCCGAGTGGGCGACGAGCTCCACGGACTCGGGGAGGAACGCGTAGAAGGTCGGGTAGGCCAGGGGGATGATCGCCACGCCGACGGAGGTGGCCACCAGGACCAGGTTGAGGTTGTTGGTGAAGTCCACCTTGGCCAGGGTCTTGACCCCGCTGGCGGCCACGCTGCCGAAGAGCACGAGCCCGGCCCCGCCCAGGACGGGGGCGGGGATCGCGGCCATGACACCGCCGAGTACGGGGAACAGCCCGAGCGCGACGAGGATGAGCGCGCCGGTGGCGACCACGTACCGGCTGCGCACCTTGGTCAGGGCCAGCAGGCCGATGTTCTGCGCGAACGAGCTGGTGGGGGTCGCGCTGAAGATCGGGCCGATGAGGGAGCCGCTGACGTCGGCCCGCAGGCCCGCGGAGATGCGCTTGGCGTCCACCTCGGAGCCGGTGATCTCGCCGACCGCGATGATGTGGGAGGCGCCCTCGGTGAGCACCACGAGCATGATGACGCACATGGTGACGATCGCGGCGACCTCGAACCGGGGGGCGCCGAAGTAGAACACCGAGGTGGGGTCGAAGACGATGTCGGCCTCGCCGACGCGGCTGAAGTCGGCCATCCCGAGGGGCAGGGAGACGAGGGTGCCGACGACCAGGCCGATGAGGATGGACAGCCGCCCCCAGATGCCGGGCAGCACCCGGGAACCGACCAGGATGACCGCCAGCGTGAACCCGGCCAGGGCCAGGTGGGACAGCGGCGCCGCGGGGGCCGCGGTGCCGTCCTCCGCGGTCCGTGCGGCGCCGTCGACGATCCATCCGGCGGCCACCGGCATCAGGCTGACGCCGATGACGGTGATGATGGTGCCGGTCACGATCGGGGGGAAGAAGCGGATCAGCTGACCGAAGAACGGCGTCAGGACCAGGGCGAAGACCCCGGCCGCGAGGGAGGCGCCGAAGGCGACGGGCAGGTTCTCCCCGTCCTGTCCGGCGGCCAGGGCGGTGACGGCGCTGACGGGGACGAAGGAGCTGGCCACCACGATCGGCATCTGGGCGCCGAAGCGGCGGTGGCCCACGGACTGGATGAGGGTGGCGATGCCCGCCACCAGGAGTGCGCCGCTGACGAGGATCCCCATGGAGGCGGGGTCGTTCGCGAGCCCAGCGGCGCTGCCGATGACCAGGGCCGGGGCCACCGCGCCGGCGTACATGGTCAGGATGTGCTGGAGCCCGTAGACGAACAGCAGCCGCGCGGGCAGCTTCTCGTCCTCGGGGCGGGTGGGGGGTGTGGCGTTCGTTCTGGCCGAGTCCTTCGCGGACGGACTGTTCGACATGGCCGGTTCCAGCCTTTGCGCTTGGCGGCCGCCTCAGAGGGGGCCTGGTTCTCGGGCGCGTGGCCCGGTGGTGTCGCCCCGGTCGGGCGACCCGCCGCCGTGCACGCCGGGGTGCGGCGTGCGGCCCGCCGCGGAGAGCGGGCCAGGGGGGACGGCGGAGCCCCGAGCGGGGCGGGGGCCGGGGCCCGGCCGCACAGACGGGCCCCGGCGCGGGGGTGGCTACAGGAAGCCGGGCACGGTCTTCCAGGCGTTGCCGGGGGCGGGGGCGTCGTCGCGTTCGACGGTCGCCTCGATCTTGCCGTAGGGGCGGTCCGCGGCGAAGAACACCTCGTTGGGGTTGTCCAGGCCGAAGGGCGAGAGGTCCACGAGGAAGTGGTGCTTGTTGGGCATGGAGAAGCGGACCTCCGCGATCTCCGGGTGGCTCTTCAGCACCGAGCGGCCCATCTCGTACAGCGACTGCTGGAGCGCCAGGCTGTGGGTGTTCGCGAACGCCTCCAGCATCAGGGCGCGCACCGACGCGTACACGGCGTCGTAGTCGTGGTCCACGCCGACGTACCGCCAGCGGGCGCTGACGTCGGTCGCGAGGATCCGGTCGGTGGTCTCCTGGAGGGTCGTGTACCTGGTCTTGGGGTAGCCGTGGAACTCCGACCCCGTGGACTTGAGGACGGTGAGCCCCTCCAGGCCCGAGACCACCCACTCGCCCTCGGCGTCCTTGGTGACGACGGTGGTGCGGGTCTCGCCGCCGCGCCGGGAGAAGGCGTGGTCGTGGGGGCCGTCGGGGGTGGTGATGCGGTCCCAGGCGTACTCGTGGATCTCCTGCCGGGCGCCGTCCACGTAGTCGTGCTCGCCGACGAAGTGGCGGGCCAGGCGCAGTGCGAAGTCCTCGATGGCGCCGACGCCGCCCCACTCGCGGGCCTTGGCGTAGACGGTGTTCTTCTGGGTGTCGGTCGGCAGGCAGGTGGTGTTGTCACCGAGCGTGTGGACCGTTTCCAGGTCGCCCCGCAGCTGCGAGGTGACGTTGACGTCCTTGATCCGGTGGACGTCGGTGTCGCGGTTGACGTGGACGAGGCGTACCTCGGCCTTTCCGTACTGGTTCTCTCCGAGTCGGATGCCCATCAGGGTTGAACTCCAGGGTTGTGGATATTCGTCATCGTCGCGCCTGTGCGCAGTACGTACGAGGGAGGACCGCTGTGGTCATGCGGAAGGACCTGTCACGCACTCGAAGAAGCAGGTGTCACACCTTGGCCGGCTGAGGTTCCGTGGCGGTCGCTCCTTTCCGTTGCGGGGCCGCGCCCGGGCGGGCGGTGCCGGGAGGCCGGGGCGTCCGAGGGCGGACGCCCCCGGGGCTAGGAGCCCCGGTAGGTGGAGTAGGAGTAGGGGCTCAGGAGCAGGGGCACGTGGTAGTGGGCCTGCTCCTCGGCGAGGACGAAGGTGACGGTGACCTCGGGGAAGAAACCCGTCCGGCCGTCCGCCGCGAAGTAGGCGGCGGTGTCGAAGACGAGGCGGTAGGTTCCGTCGGCCAGCCGCTCGGGGCCCAGGTCGGGGACGCGTCCGTCGTCGTTCGTGCGCCCCTCCGCGACGGTGCGCCAGGACGTCCGGCGCTCGTCGGCGGCGTTCTCCAGGCGGACGGGGACGCCGCGTGCCGGAGCGCCCAGAGCGGTGTCCAGGATGTGGGTGGTCACGTGGCTCATGGGTTCCCCAGGAGTTTGGCCAGGCGGAGCCCGGCGATCCGGCGGAGCTCGTCCGCGACGACGCGGAGCTCGGTGGCGGTGTCGTTGCCGAGGCGGGCGACCAGGTCGGCGAGGAGTTCGCGGCTGGAGCGCCCGCTGGCGCAGACGAGGTAGATGTGCCCGAACCTGTCCTCGTACTCACGCTGGGCGTGGGCGAAGATCCGCTGTACGCGGGCCGAGGCGTCGTCGGTGTCGGCGGCGAACGCGGACTGCTCCCCCCGCGACCACCGCGCCTCGGTGCCGGTCCCCTCGGCCTTCTCCCCGATGCGGGGGTGGCGGGCGAGGGCGGTCGCGACCTCCTCGGGTGTGATGGCGCGCGCGTGGTCGTCCGCGCCGCGCATCAGCTCGTCCCGGTCCCGGAAGGGCGCCAGGGCCGCGAGCGACGCGACCCAGCGGTCCACGTCCAGGCACTGGGCCAGCCGTGCGCGCAGCTCCTCCCCGGTCAGGGCGTTCAGTTGCTCCAGGCCGGGGTCGGAGCCGCGTCCCGGCTCCTCCGGCATGGTCTCGGGCATGTGCTCTCCCGTGGCTCGGCCGGTCGGCCCCCCGTGGGCGGGGGAGCTGAACCGACCAAGGATTTTCGTAGTGCAGACGGCCAATTCCGTATTGCGGATTGGGGGGACTCTAGTTGATGGCGGTGTGACCTTGTCAACACTCAAAAGGTCCATATCGCGAAAGACGACCGAATCTGTACACCCGCACGAAGGACCCCCGTGTCCACCCGCCGCGCCTGGGGTGCATGGGTCTCGCGGGGTTGAAGTGGTTGCCCTGCCGTGCATCCGGCGGGTCGGGGCGGTTGACAAGCCGGGGTGACCGGCCGCACACTCATGACATTCCTCAAAACGAAAACTACTTTCCACAATGTGAAAGTAGAAGTTGGAGGCAATGCATGAGCCACTCACTCCGCTACACGGTGAACTGCTCCCTGCTGTTCACCGAGCTCCCGCTCCTCGAACGCCCCCGGGCCGCCCGGGACGCCGGTTTCGACGCCGTCGAGTTCTGGTGGCCGTTCGAGAGCCCGACCCCGCCCCAGGACGAGGTCGACGCCTTCGTCCGCTCCCTCGACGACGCCGGCGTGCGCCTGACCGGCCTCAACTTCTTCGCCGGCGCCCTCCCCGGTCCCGACCGGGGCGTGCTCTCGCACCCCGCCAGGGCCGAGGAGTTCCGCGCGAACGTCGACGTGGTCACCCGGATCGCCGAGCGCACGGGCACCACCGGCTTCAACGCCCTCTACGGGCTGCGACTGCCCGGGACCGACCCCGCCGAACAGGACCGGGTTGCCCTGGAGAACACCCTCGCGGCGGCCGGGGCCGTCGCCCGCGTCGGCGGCACCGTGCTCGTCGAGCCCATCAGCGGTTCGGCCGACTACCCCCTCACGACCGCGGCCGACGGCCTCGGGTTCGTCGCCCGGGCCCGGGAGGCCGGGGCCCCGAACGTCGCCCTCCTCGCGGACCTGTACCACCTCGTGGTCAACCGGGACGACGTCTTCGCCGTGGTCCGCGACCACGCCGCGGAGTTCGGCCACGTCCAGATCGCCGACTCCCCGGGCCGGGGCGAGCCCGGCACCGGACGCCTCCCGTTCGACGACCTCCTCCGGGCGCTCCGGGACGGCGGCTACACCGGGCTCGTCGGCCTGGAGTACAAGCCGACCGTCCCCAGCGCCAAGAGCTTCGACTGGCTGGTCTGAGCCCCCGCCACCCTTTCCGCGGCGACAGCCGCGGCACGACCGAGACACGAGAGGGACAGCGATGCCCGACACCGAGATCGCCTTCATCGGCCTGGGGATCATGGGCCTGCCCATGGCCGTCAACCTGGTCCGCGCCGGCTACACCGTCACCGGCCACAACCTCACCCCCGAGCGCGTCGACGCGCTCGTCGCGGAGGGCGGACGCCGCGGCGGCGGCGTCGCCGGGGCCGTCACCGGGGCCGACGTCGTCATCACGATGGTTCCCGACTCCCCGGACGTGGAGGAACTCCTCCTCGGCCCCGGGGGCGTGTACGAGAACGCCAAGCCCGGCACCCTCGTCATCGACATGAGCACCATCCGCCCCGACGTCTCCCGGGCGGTCGCCGAGGCCGGGGCCGAACGCGGCCTCCGCGTCCTGGACGCGCCCGTGAGCGGAGGCGAGGCCGGGGCCGTGGAGGCCAAGCTGTCCATCATGGTCGGCGGGGCGCAGGCCGACTTCGAGGCCGCGCGCCCGATCTTCGACGTCCTGGGCACCACCCCGGTCCTGGTCGGCCCGAACGGGGCCGGGCAGACCGTGAAGGCCGCCAACCAGCTCATCGTCGCGGGCAACATCCAGCTCCTCGCGGAGGCGCTCGTCTTCCTGGAGGCCCACGGCGTCGACACGGAGTCGGGCCTGGAGGTCCTCGGCGGCGGGCTCGCGGGGAGCACGGTGCTCCAGCGCAAGGGCAGGGCCATGCGCGAGCGCGACTTCACGCCGGGGTTCCGCATCGCCCTGCACGACAAGGACATGCGCATCGTCACCGACTCCGCGCGCGCCGCGGGCGTCGCGATCCCGCTCGGCGCCCAGGTGGCGCAGTCCGTCGCCGCGCTCAAGAACCAGGGGCACGGCGGGCTCGACCACTCCGCGCTCCTGATGATCGTCCAGCAGCTCTCCGGCCGGTCCTAGCCGACCTCCCAGGAAGGCCCCGTACCGCAGTCCCCGGTGTTGGCCGCACCCGGGACACCGCAGGCGGAGCCGACCGCACCAGCACCCCTAGCACTGAAGGGTTCACCCGTCATGGCACAGATGCCCGTGATGAACGCCGTCGTCGAGGTCCTCAAGGACGAGGGCGTCGACATCGCCTTCGGCTGCCCCGGCGCCGCGATCCTCCCGCTCTACAAGGCGATGGAGGAGGTGGGCGGGATCGAGCACCTCACCGTCCGCCACGAGGAGGGCGCCACCCACATGGCCGACGGTTGGTCGCGCACCACCGGCAGGGTCGGCGTGGCCATCGGCACCTCCGGGCCAGCCGGCACCAACATGATCACCGGCCTGTACACGGCCATCGCGGACTCCGTCCCGATCGTGTGCATCACCGGCCAGCAGCGCACCGACCTCCTGGACAAGGAGGGCTTCCAGGCGGTCGACATCGTCGAGATCGCCAAGCCGGTCACCAAGTGGGCCGTGCAGATCAAGGAGGCCGCGACCGCCCCGTGGATCTTCCGCGAGGCGTTCCGGATCGCGCGGGAGGGCCGTCCCGGGCCCGTCCTGATCGACATCCCGGTGGACGTCGCCCAGAAGCTGATCGAGTACGACCCCGCGATCGACGCACCGCTGAAGGTCAACACGGTCGAGCCGCACCTGCCCCGCGTGGAGCGGGCGCTGGACCTGCTGCTGGCCGCCGAGCGCCCGCTGATCCTCGCCGGGGGCGGGGTGATCCTGGCCGAGGCCTCGGCGGACCTGCGCGAACTCGCCGAGTACCTGCGGGTGCCGGTGCAGGTCACCCTGATGGGCAAGGGCTCCTTCGACGAGGACTCGCCCCTGTACTCGGGTATGACCGGTGTGCAGACCTCCCAGCGCTACGGCAACGCGTCCTTCCTGGAGTCGGACCTGGTCCTGGCGGTCGGGGCGCGGTTCGCCGACCGCCACACGGGCCAGATCGACGTCTACCGGGGCGACCGCACGTTCATCCACGTGGACATCGAGGCGACCCAGATCGGCAGGGTCTTCGAGCCGGACCTGGGCGTGGTCTCCGACGCGCGGCTGTTCCTCCGGGAACTGCTGGCCGCGGCCCGGCGCAGGGGGGCCACGGCCCGGGTCGAACCGTGGATCGACCGGGTCGGCGAGCTCAAGGCCACCCTGACGCGCCGCGAGGACTTCGACACGGTCCCGGTCAAGGCGCCGCGCGTCTACAAGGAGATCAACGAGGTCTTCGACGAGGACACCTACTTCGTCACCGCCATCGGCCTCTACCAGATCTGGGGAGGCCAGCACCAGAAGGCGTACAAGCCGCGGCACTACCAGATCTGCGGCCAGGCGGGACCGCTCGGCTGGGAGATCCCGGCGGCCATCGGCGTCCGGAAGGCGCTGGCGGCCACCGAACCCGACGCCGAGGTCGTCGGCATCGTCGGCGACTACGGCTTCCAGTACATGGTCGAGGAGCTCGCCGTCGCGGCCCAGTACGACGTCCCCTACGTGATCATCATGCTGAACAACGAGTACCTGGGCCTGATCCGCCAGGCGTCGATCCCCTTCGGCATGAACTACCAGGTGGACGTCCACTACGACGAGTACGGCACCGACAACGTCAAGCTCATGGAGGCCTACGGCTGCTCGGGGCGCCGGGTGTGGGAGCCCGGGGAGATCCGCGAGTCCCTGGAGTGGGCCCGCAAGGAGGCCCGGTCCACCTCGCGGCCGGTGCTCGTCGAGATCATGATCGAGCGCGAGGCCAACACCCCGCACGGTCCCGCGATCGACGCCGTCAAGGAGTTCGAGCCGGTTCCCGGCGCCTGACGCCCGGGGCCCCGGGAGATCCCCGGGGCCCCTCCGCGTTCGCCGGGTCAGCCGCAGTACGCGGCCTCCTCGCCGATGATCCGGTACGGGCAGTCCGCGTAGTCGAGCAGGCGCAGCACGGCCTCCTCGTTGCGGGCGGTCTCCCTCTCGATCACCGACGAGGGCGGGTAGAACCCGCCGCCGGCCGCGCTGCGGGGGTACATCTCGTACGTGAAGTTCACGATCCCCTGGTCGCCCCACAGCCAGTCGTTGATCGACCCGTCGGTGACGTACAGGTCGCTGGACTGCTGGGGGGTGTAGCCGTTCGCCTCGGCCATGTGCTCGCCGAGCGCCGCGTGGGTGTCGTACTCCTCCCGGGTCATGCCGTTCGTGACGTCGTCGTAGGTGTGGCCGAACGGCCAGAGGATGAGCTCGCTGTAGGTGTGGAAGTCGATGGCGGTGGTGATCTGCTGCTCGCCGCCGACCACCCGGCCGCGCACGAAGTCGGCGACCACCCGGACCTCCGGCGCCGACTCCGGCGCCGGGCCCCGGTAGGTGATGCTGCTCGGGTTGCCGGACGAGCCCCCGCAGCACCCCCACTCGTAGGCCCAGTTGCGGTTGAGGTCGGTGCCCGGCGACGAGGAGCCCTCGTTGGGCTGGCGGTTCTTGCGCCAGTTCCGCCAGGTGCTGCCCGCCATGTCGTACTCGCTGCCGTCCGGGTTGACGTTGGGCAGGATCCAGATCTCGCGGCCGTCGACCAGGTCGGTGATCCGGGGGTCGCCGCCGTAGCCGTCGGTGAGCAGGCGCATCAGGTGGACCGCCATCTCGACGGTCAGGTGCTCGCGGGCGTGCTGGGCGTGGACGAACAGCACCTCGGGCTGGTCCTCGTCCACATCGACGTTGTCGCTGATCTTGACCGCGAGGAGGTCGCGCCCCTCGTGCGACCGGCCGATGACGGACCGCGCGGCGATGTCGGGGTGGGCGGCGACGACCTCGTCGATGACGCCGACCAGTTCCGCGTAGCCGGTGTAGCCGGGGTCGGGGTCCGCGAGGGGGACGGGGACGTCGAACTCCTCGACGCCGTAGCCCAGCCCGCCGATCTCCTCGGCGTCGTCGGGGGTGGCGGTGACCAGGACCGATTCGTCGCCGACGTGGTCGATGGCCGCACCGGTCGCGGCGATCTCCGTGCGGTCCTGCGCCGAGGTCGCGCCGCGGACCTCGTAGAGGCCGTGGACGGGCTCGGCGGACGCGCCGCTCGTGCCCAGGAGCCCGAGGACGAGTACTCCCACGGCCGCGGGGACGAGGATTCTTCTGACGGGGGTGCTTCCCACGATGCCTCCAGCGGGGGTGAGGCTGCGGATACGTGGCGTCATTGCAGAAGAAATCGGCACAATCTGTCAATATGGCTAACTTTCCGTCACCGATGTGGCGGATTGCCTTGTTTGCCCGCTCCGGCAGGTGAAGCCCGCTTCGATCGCGGGGGGACCGGGTGCCCCGTGGCCGGATGTGGCCACGCCGGCGGACCGCGCTCCGGGGCCGTGTGCCGCGGGCCCCCGCTCCTCCGGAGCCGCCCGGTGGACCCGCCGCTCCGCCCCGCGGGGGCGGGAACGAGAGATCCCGCCGACGGTACCGGCCTCGCCGCCACCGCGGCTTACGCGTACTCGGCGCGGTCGGCGGCGGCCTCGGGTGTTGGCCGCACCCTGGGTCCCGTCGGCGGGACTCGAACAACCCCCCTAGCACTGAAGGGTTCACCTGAAATGGTACAGACCTCTGTGCGATATCTCGAAGTCGAGGTACACGTAGCGGTCGCGCGGCCCGGCCCTCGGCGGCGTCCCATTCGCGCACGTCGTGTCGTCGCAGGTACGTGACTTGCATCTCGACATGTGGACGCGGGGTACCGGGGTTCTCCGGCCGTCTGCTAGCGTGATCACCGTTATGCTGCGCGTGCTGCTCCTCCTTAGCGGCCGCGGCGGGGGTCGTTAGACGGTCGGCTCCCTCGCCGCGGGACTTCGGCTTGCTCCTGGTCGACCAGACCACATGCACGAACCACCCCGAGGAGACACCGCGATGGTGCCGCAGCAGAAGACCAGCCCCATGCCCTTCCACCGGTACAAGCCCTTCGCCCCGGTGGACCTGCCGGACCGCACCTGGCCGTCGAAGACCATCGACGCCGCCCCCCGCTGGCTCTCCACCGACCTGCGCGACGGCAACCAGGCGCTGATCGAGCCCATGGACCCCGCGCGCAAGCACGAGATGTTCCGGCTGCTGGTCGAGATGGGCTACAAGGAGATCGAGGTCGGCTTCCCCTCCGCGAGCCAGACCGACTTCGACTTCGTCCGGTCCCTGATCGAGGACGGGCTGATCCCCGACGACGTGCAGATCTCGGTGCTGACCCAGGCCCGCGAGGACCTGATCGAGCGCACCGTGCAGAGCCTGGTCGGCGCGAAGCGCGCCACCGTGCACCTGTACAACGCCACCGCACCGACCTTCCGCCGCGTGGTCTTCCGGGTCGACCGGGAGGCCTGCAAGGACATCGCCGTCCAGGGCACCCGCCACGTCATGCGCTTCGCCGAGCAGTACCTGGACGGGACCGAGTACTTCGGCTACGAGTACTCGCCCGAGATCTTCATCGACACCGAGCTGGACTTCGCCCTGGAGGTCTGCGAGGCCGTCATGGACGTGTGGAACCCCGGGCCGGGCCGCGAGATCATCCTGAACCTGCCCGCCACCGTCGAGCGCTCCACCCCCAACGTCTACGCCGACCAGATCGAGTGGATGAGCCGCAACCTGTCGCGCCGCGAGCACGTCGTGCTGTCCGTGCACCCGCACAACGACCGGGGCACCGGCGTCGCCTCCGCCGAGCTGGCGGTCATGGCCGGGGCCGACCGGGTCGAGGGCTGCCTGTTCGGGCACGGCGAGCGCACCGGGAACGTCTGCCTGGTCACCCTGGGCATGAACCTGTTCAGCCAGGGCGTCGACCCCCGGATCGACTTCTCCGACATCGACGAGATCCGTCGCACCGTCGAGCACTGCACCCAGCTGCCGGTGGCCCCCCGCCACCCGTACGGCGGCGACCTGGTCTACACCGCCTTCTCCGGCTCCCACCAGGACGCGATCAAGAAGGGCTTCGCCGCGCAGGAGGAGGCCGCCGGGGCCGCCGGCGCCCCGGTGGACGAGCACACCTGGGACGTCCCCTACCTGCCCATCGACCCCAAGGACGTGGGCCGCAACTACGAGGCGGTCATCCGCGTCAACAGCCAGTCCGGCAAGGGCGGCGTCTCCTACATCATGCAGCGCGACCACTCCCTGGACCTGCCGCGCCGGCTCCAGATCGAGTTCTCGCAGGTCATCCAGAAGTTCACCGACGCCGAGGGCGGGGAGTTCGCGGCCGACCGCATCTGGGAGATCTTCTCCACGACCTACCTGGCCGACCAGGGCCCGGTCGCGGTCCTGGCCCACCGCTCCTCCACCGACGGTGACGGCACCTACCGGATCGAGGCCGACGCCCGCGTCAACGGTGAGATCCGCGAACTGTCGGGCACCGGCAACGGCCCCATCTCCGCGTTCTGCGACGCCCTGGCCGACGTCGACGTCAAGGTCCGCGTCATGGACTACGTGGAGCACTCCATGGGCGAGGACGGCGACGCCCGCGCCGCCGCCTACGTGGAGGCCGAGATCGACGGCCGGGTCGTGTGGGGCGTCGGCATCCACAGCAGCATCACGACGGCCTCGCTGAAGGCCCTGTGCAGCGCCATCGCCCGCGTCTGACGGACCGGTGCTCCCGGGGGGCCGGGGCGGCGCGGCAGCGCCCGCCCCGGCCCCCCGTCCGCTGCCGCACGCGGAGGCGGGACGCCCCTCAGAGAAGGCCGAACGGTCCGGGGTCGGGCAGGCCCCGGGCGGCGCACAGATCCCGGTGCGCCGCGGTCAGCTCGCCCAGCGGGACCGCTCTGCGGGAGGCGGCGGCCGGGTCCGCCGGGGTCTGCTCCCCGGACCGGGGCCGGGGCCGCACCGCCAACCCCTGTCCGAGGCCGAGACCCTCCACCTCCTCGCGCCAGCCGGTCCAGCGCAACCCCTCGTAGAACCCCTCCAGGTTGCCCGCCAGCATCCACAGCAGCCACGAGGAGTACGTGGTCTCCATCGGCTCCCACCGCAGGGAGTCGGGGGCGAAGTACACCATCTCACCGGGCCTGCCCGGGTGCTCCGCGCCCTCGGAGCCCGGCCCGTTCAGGGCGAACACCCCGCCCAGCACGTCGTGCCCCACCACCAGCCGCAGCGGCGGGCCGAAGACCACGGCCGCGCTCAGGTCGTTGACCTCGCCCAGCCCCCGCAAGTCGGGGCCGCCCCCGCCGTGCACCCGCAGCCAGCCCCCGTCGAGCACCAGGCCGCCGCACTCCAGCGCCATCGCGCCCAGGAAGGACCGGGCGGTCACCTGGAGCCGGTGCAGGCAGGTCCGGCCCGCGACGGGGTCGACCGGCAGCACGCGCACCGGCGCGGCGCTGCCGGCCAGACGCTCGGTCAGGACGGGCCAGGCGGGCTCCTCGACCTCGACCAGCTCACTCAGTTCACGCATCGGGGGACCCCTCCGTCACACCGCGGGGTAGGCGCGGCGACGGACCAGGTTACAGGGAGGCTCCGACGGTCCAGGAGGGGACGTGCTTGCGGAACCCGTCCGCGCAGGACACGAAGCCGCACGCGCGGTAGAACGCGTGCACGTAGGCGTCGCCGGCGGCGAGCAGCTGGATCCTGTGGCAGCGGGCGCGGCGCGCGAGGCGCTCCGCCGAGCGGATCAGGGAGCTTCCCGCACCCGAGCGCCGGTGCCGTTCGGCGACCACGAGGTTCTCCACGAGCATCACCGGCCGCCCGTCCCGAAACGTCCAGGGCACCACCAGGCAGTCCACCGTCCCGGCGACGATCCCGTCGCGCTCGTGGACCAGCAGGGTCCGCCCCTCCTGGCCCGAGACCTCCGACCAGATCCGCGCGGCCGAGGCCGCGGTGAGGGGCGGGGCGTCGGGAGGCAGTTCGCCGAGCAGGGACAGCACGGCGTCGAGGTCCTCGGCGGTCGCGGGCCGCGTGACAGGGGGCACCGGGCCAGGGTAGGACGCGGGAGAGCCGTGGCGGTAGGGGTTCGGGCGGCGCGGTCCCCCCGTGCGCGGTGCGGGGAGCCGGCGCCGGGGCCTCCGACGACGGCGGTCCGCGCCCCGGGGGAGCGCGGACCGCAGCCGTGCCCGGCCTACTCCCAGCCGAACTTCTGGGTCCAGGCGTTGCCGGACTCTCCCACGCCGATCGCCACCAGGTCGCAGTTGAGGATGTTGTCGCGGTGGCCCCGGCTGCCCATCCAGGCGTCCATGACCTGGGCGGCGCTCGTCTGCCCCTTGGCGACGTTCTCCGCGCCCCACGCGTCGTAGCCGTGGCGGAGGGCGCGCTCGGCCGGGCCCTCGCCCTCGGGGTTCTCGTGACCCATGTAGTCGCGCCGGTCCATGTCCTCGCTGTGCTCCTGGGCGGCGGCGGTGAGCCGCGGGTCCACCGTGAGCGGGTCGCACCCGGCGGAGGCGCGCTCCCCGTTGACCAGGGTCACGACCCGGTCGACCGACCCCCCTGCGGAGGAGGGGCCGGAGCCGCCGCGGCCCCGGCGCTCGCCGTCGCCGTCGTCGCTCCCTCCGCCACCGCCGCCCCCGCCGGACGGGCTCCCGTCCTCCCGCGCCTCCTCGGGGACGGAGGAGGCCGTCACGTCGGCGCTCTGCGGCCCGCCCGCGCCGGACGGCGACGGCCGGTCCTGCGGCGACGCGCTGGGCGACGCGAAGAAGTCGTCGTCCGCGGAGGCCTCCGGCACGGCGGAGCCGTCGGCGACGGCGTCACCGATCCGACCCGTCGCCAGGGTCTCGTCCGCGGTGTCCCGGAACGGGTTCAGGCTCTGGCCCGCCCCGGTGACCAGCAGTGCTCCTGCCAGGGTCAGGCCGACCGGTATCGCGGCCAGCGCCACCGCGAGGGGTACCGGGCGGCGGCGCCGCCCGTCCTTCCGTGAGCGGTTCTCGCGAGCGCTCATCCGGCGCTTGCCTCGGCGACCACGCGCCATATCGCTCTCCTCCGTGACGGGAATCGGGTGGACACGCCCGCGGACCTGCCGGTCCGTGACCGCGGCCGGGGTGTTGGTCCTTCCCCCGGCCGGCTCTGCCCGTGCCCATGGGCACGTGAGTTCTGTGTGACCCGTGCCCGGGGGGCAGCGCGTGCGCGCGGGGGACTCCGGACGCCGCGGGGGAAGGGCGGCAGGCCCGGTGAGGCGCGTCCTAGCGCGTGAGAGTAGAGCAAAGCGAGCAAAAAGGGAATCCAAAACGTAATAAAGCAGGTCACGTCGGGGTCTGTGGAGAGAGGTCGGGCAGCCCGGGTGGTCGGTGGCATCCGCGACAATGGGGGGGTGAGTCTCTACCGCGACGAGGGTGTCGTCCTGCGCAACCAGAAGCTGGGCGAGGCCGACCGCATCGTCACCCTCCTGACCCGGCGCACCGGCCTGGTCCGCGCCGTCGGCAAGGGGGTCCGTCGCACCAAGTCCCGCTTCGGCGCGCGCCTGGAGCCGTGCACCCACGTCGACCTGCAGCTCCACACCGGCCGCACGCTGGACGTCATCACCCAGGCCGAGACCCTCCGCTCCTACGGCGAGGCCGTCGTCTCCGACTACGCCCGCTACACCGCCGCCACCGCGATGCTGGAGACCGCGGAGAAGGTCGTCTCCGTGGAGAAGGACCCCGCGCTGCGCCAGTTCCTGCTGCTGATCGGCGCACTGCGTACCCTGGGGGAGGGCGCCCACGACTCCCGGCTGGTCCTGGACGCCTACCTGCTCCGGTCGCTCGCCGTCGCCGGGTACGCGCCGGCCCTGGACGGGTGCGCCCGCTGCGGCAGCCGGGGGGAGCACCGCGCCTTCGCGGTCCACGCCGGCGGTATGGTCTGCTCGGTGTGCCGCCCCCACGGTTCCGTGCACCCGTCCCCCGACACGTTCCGGCTGATGTCGGCCCTGCTCGGAGGGGACTGGGAGAGCGCGGACGCCAGCGAGGGCAGGCACCGCTCCGAGTGCAGCGGGTTGGTCGCGGCCTACCTACAGTGGCACCTGGAAAACGGAATCCGATCACTGCGCCATGTGGAGCGTTCTTGAGTCTGTTCAGCTTCGACACCGGTAAACGCCGGGAGTACGCCGCGCCCGTCCCGCACCCCAGCGGCGCGCGGCCCCCCGAGCTGCCCGCCGCCCTCGTGCCCAGGCACGTGGCCGTCGTCATGGACGGCAACGGCCGCTGGGCCAAGGAACGCGGACTGGCGCGCACCGAGGGGCACAAGGCGGGGGAGTCCTCCCTCTTCGACGTGATCGAGGGCGCCCTGGAGATGGGCGTCTCCCACCTCTCCGCCTACGCCTTCTCCACCGAGAACTGGAAGCGGTCGCCCGACGAGGTCCGCTTCCTCCTCGGCTTCAACCGCGACACCATCCGCAACCGCCGCGACGAGCTGCACGCGCGCGGGGTCCGCGTCAAGTGGGCCGGGCGCGCCGGGCGCCTGTGGAAGAGCGTCATCAAGGAACTCCGCGACGCGGAGGAGATGACCAAGGACAACACCGGCCTGACCCTGCAGTTCTGCGTGAACTACGGCGGCCAGGCGGAGATCGTCGACGCGGCCCGCGCGATGGCCCGCGAGGCGGCGGAGGGGCGGCTCTCCCCGGACAAGATCACCGAGGACACCCTCGCCAGGCACCTCTACGCCCCCGACGTGCCCCCCGTCGACCTGTTCGTGCGCTCCTCCGGGGAGCAGCGGCTGTCCAACTTCCTCCTCTGGCAGTCCGCCTACGCCGAGTTCGTGTTCCTGGACACGCTCTGGCCCGACTTCGACCGCCGCGACCTGTGGCGGGCATGTGAGATCTACGCGAGCAGGGACCGCCGCTACGGAGGCGCCCTGCCCAACGCCGTAGCTGGGGAGGAGAAGTGATGTCGGGTTCCGAAGAACCCCTGGTCAGGCAGGGCATGTCGCTGGTGTCGGTGGGGGACAGCTTCACCGAGGGCGTGGGCGACCCGTACCCGGGCGGGGAGGGGT
This sequence comes from Nocardiopsis sp. NPDC006198, assembly GCF_040613895.1. Classification (NCBI taxonomy): domain Bacteria; kingdom Bacillati; phylum Actinomycetota; class Actinomycetes; order Streptosporangiales; family Nocardiopsidaceae; genus Nocardiopsis; species Nocardiopsis sp. NPDC006198. Next base: position 18,210 of record NZ_JBEXSY010000083.1, read on the forward strand.
TCCGCGGCTGGGCCGACCGGCTGGCCGAACACCTCGCCGACCACGTGGGGGAGATCGGGTACGCCAACCTCGCGGTGCGCGGCAAGCTGATGCGCCAGATCGTCACCGACCAGGTCCCGCCGGTCCTGGCGATGGCCCCCGACCTGGTGACGCTGAGCGCCGGCGGCAACGACCTGCTGCGCCCCGGCGGGGACCCCGAGCGGATGGCCCGCATCCTGGACCACACGGTGGGCCGCCTCCGTGCCGCGGGGAGCCAGGTCGTGCTGTTCACGGGGGTGAACGTCACCACCGGTTACATGCGCGGCACCATCGGCCTGTTCGCCCGCTACTACCTCCACGTGCGCGCGGTCGCCGACAAGTACGGCTGCTTCCTGGTGGACCAGTGGTCCATGGACGCGCTCACCGACTCCCGCGCCTGGGACGAGGACCGGTTGCACATGTCCCCGGAGGGGCACCGCCGCCTCGCGCTGCGCGCGGCCGAGGTCCTGGGCGTGCCGGTCGCCGACCGCTGGGACGAGCCGTGGCCCGAGCAGGGGCCGGTGCCCTGGAGGCAGGCCCGCCGGGACGACCTGACCTGGGTGAAGGACTCGCTCGGCCCGTGGATCGGGCGCCGCCTGACCGGACGCTCGTCCGGCGACACGGTCACGGCCAAGCGCCCGGAGCTGACCCCGGTCACGAAGGACCGCTGACCGGCCCGGCCCCTCCGCCGCACCGCTCACGGTGTGACGTGCCACCCAATACGTGCGCGAACGGCAACCTACTGTCGCGTAACCCGGGGGTGGGGATGGATCATCGTGCACTATGAGCGGTTTTGGGACGAAGGATCTGACGAGCGGGGACATCCTGTCCTACGTCGCCCTCGGTGACAGCTTCACCGAGGGCATGAGCGACCCCTACCCGGACAGCGACGCCGTGCCCAACGGCCGCTACCGGGGCTGGGCCGACCGGGTGGCCGAGCACCTCGCCGACCACGTCGCCGAGGTGCGCTACGCCAACCTCGCCGTGCGCGGCAAGATCATGCACCAGATCATCGACGAGCAGATCCCCCGCGCCGTCGAGCTGTCGCCCGACCTCATCACCCTGTGCGCGGGCGGCAACGACATCATCCGCCCCGGGGCGGACCCCGACGCCGTCGCCGTGGCCTTCGCGGGGGCGGTCGAGGAGCTGAGCCGGACCGGCGCGCGCATCGTCCTCTTCACCGGGTTCGACACCAACTGGCAGCCGGTGATGCGGCACATGCGCGGCAAGATCGCCACCTACAACATGCACCTGCGGGCCATCGCGGACCGCTACGGGTGCGACGTGGTGGACGTGTGGAGCATGCGGGTCCTCGACGACGCCAGGGCCTGGAACTGGGACCGCCTGCACTTGTCCTCGGAGGGCCACCGCCGCCTCGCCCTGCGCGTGTGCGAGGTCCTCGGCGTGCCGACCGGCACGGACTGGAACGAGCCGTGGCCGCCCGCCGCGCCGCGCGACTGGCGGACGGCCCGGCAGGAGGACCTGCACTGGGCGCGCGAATTCCTGGTGCCGTGGATCCACCGGCGGCTCACCGGCCGTTCGTCAGGTGACAACGTGAGTGCCAAGCGCCCCGTCCTGGAGCCGCTGCGCGTCCACCGCGACTGAGCGGCGGCGCGGACGCCCGCACGGTCCGGCGGCGGGTCCCGGACCGCTCCGGGCCCGCCGCCGGGAGGCCCCTGCGAGGAGGCCCGGTCCGCGGACGCCCGGAGCCCGGGCGGGGCCGGCTCAGGAGCAGCGGGCGCAGGTGCCGAAGACCTCGAGGGTGTGCGTCACACCGGTGAAGCCGTGCTTGGCGCCCATCTCGACCGCCCACCTCTCCACGGCCGGGCCCTCGATCTCCACGGCGGTCGAGCACACCCGGCAGACCAGGTGGTGGTGGTGGCTCTCGGTGTCGCACGCCCGGTAGACGGCCTCGCCGTCGTCGGTCCGCAGGACGTCGACCTGACCCGAGTCGCTCAGCGCCTGCAGAGCGCGGTAGACGGTGGTCAACCCGATCTTGGAACCGTCGGCGCGCAGGTCGGCGTACAGGTCCTGGGCGCTGCGAAAGCCTGTGGACTCGGTCAGCGCCTGGCGGACCGCGTCGCGTCGTGTACTCATGGTTTCACCCTCCCCCGATCAGTCTGGGGCATCGTACCGGCCGGAACCCCCGCTCCGGGCCCGTGGGCCCGCGGGGAACGCGCTCCGGAAGCGCGGCGCAGCACGCCGCCCGCCGCCACCGCCGCGCCGTAGACGGCGAGGGCCAGCAGGACGATCGTCGCACCGGGCGACAGATCTGCGTAGAACGACGTGGTCAGCCCGCCCAGCGAGGACAGGAGCCCGATCGCCACGGCCAGCAGCATGGTCACCCGGAAGCTCTTGGTCAGCTGCTGCGCGGCGGCGACCGGGACGATCATCAGGGCGCTCACCATGAGCACCCCCACCACCCGCATGGCGATCACCACCGTCAGCGCGGCGGTCACCGCCAGCAGCACGCTCAGGAAGCGCACGGGGAGCCCGTGGGCCCGCGCCACCTCCTCGTCCTGGCACAGCACGAACAGCTCGCGTCCGAACACCGCGACCACGCCGACCACCCCCGCGGCCAGGACGCCCACGACCCACAGGTCGGCCTCCTCCACGGTGCTGACCGAGCCGAACAGGTAGGAGACCAGGGTGGCGTTGCTCGCCCCCGGTGTGAGGCCGATGAGCAGCACCCCGCCCGCGATGCCGCCGTAGAACAGCAGGGCCAGGGCCACGTCGCCGCTGGTGCGGGTGCGCACGCGCACGATCTCGATGAGCACGGCGCCCGCGGTCGCCACCACGGCCGCGGTGAGCACCGGGGAGGTGCTGGTGAGCAGGCCCAGCGCCACGCCGGTCAGCGCGACGTGGCCGATGCCGTCGCCCAGCAGGGCGAGGCGGCGCTGGACGAGGTAGGTGCCGATGATCGGGGCGACGAGGCCGACCAGCACGGCGGCGACCAGGGCACGCCGCATGAACTCGTACTGGAGCAGTTCAGTCACGGCCGGGGACCTCGAGTCGGATCAGGTTGGCGGGGGCGGTCTCGGTGGCGGCCCTCGCCGGGTCGTTGGGGTCGGGGTGGGGGTGCTGGTGCTCGTGGCCGGGACGGGCGCACTCGCCGGTGGGCTCGGGGGCGCTGCCGTCGTGCGCGACGCGTCCCGACTCCAGGACCACGGCGCGCTCGATCACGTCCTCCAGGGGGCCCAGCTCGTGCAGGACCAGGACCACGGTGGCGCCGAGGTCCCGCAGGCGGGCGATGGTGCCGGCGAGCGCGCGCTGGTTCTCGGCGTCCACGCCGGCCATGGGCTCGTCCATGACGAAGGTGTCGGGCCGCCCGGCGAGGGCGCGGGCGATGAGGACGCGCTGCTGCTGGCCGCCGGAGAGCTCGCGCACCGAGTCGCGGGCCCGGTCCGCCAGGCCGACGGTCTCCAGGGCCTCCTCGACGGCGGCGCGGTCGGCCCGCGTGGCGAACGAGAGGCGGCGGCGCGCGGCGACCTGCCCGGAGGCGACGATCTCGCGCACGGTGGCGGGGACGGCGCCCCCGGCGGTGAGCCGCTGGGGGACGTAGCCGATCCTGCGCCAGGAGCGGAAGCGCCGCAGCGGGACGCCGTGCACGAGGACCTGCCCCGACGTGAGCGGCACGATGCCCAGCATCGCCCGCATCAGCGTCGACTTGCCGGAGCCGTTGGGGCCCAGGACCGCCATCGTCTGGCCGACGGGTATGTCGATGCTCACGCCGTCGAGCACGGGAACGCCGTCGTAGGCGACATGCGCCCCGACGGTCCGGAAGGCGGGCGGTACGTCGCTTCCGACGTCCGTGAACTGGGCAGACACCTAGTCATTATGGCGAAAACGAAAATGATTGTCAAAATGTGACAGAGGTGCCGTGAGGACGGGCCCCGGTCAGAAACCCAGGGTCCTCGCCACCGCCAGCACCAGGACGACCCCCACCATGAGCACGCGCGGCACCTTCTGCTGACCCGTCAGGGAGGGCCAGGTCAAGAACGCCAGCCACACGAAGAACACCGCCACCAGCAGAAGGCAGACCGCGCCCACGAACCCCGGAGCCGCCAGCCCCGCGAGGAAGAGCGCTCCCAGCACCAGCGGCGCCAGCCAGCGGGGACGCTGGTGCAACCACACCAGCGGCACCGCGCTGCGCTCCTCCACCTCGCGCCGCAGGCGTCCCGCGCCGGGGGCGCCGCCCGCCCGCTCCCCGGGGCGGGGGAGGTCCCCGTCGCCGCGCCGCTTCTCGTCACCGTGCTCAGGAGGGGCCATGCTGTCCGTATCCGCTTCCGGGTCGTGCCGACGACAGGGGGTTCGTGCCGTTCGCCCGGGTCACCCGCCCCGCGCTGGTGGGCGCCGGGCCCCCGGGCCTGTGATACTTCTGTCTCTGACCCTAGTGCAGGGCCCCGGCGCGCCGCTGGGCTCCGGCGCGGCCCCCGCGGCCGCACGTCTCCCCCGACCCGTGCAGCGCGCCGCAGAGCGGGTCCAGGCACACTTTTGGTCGCGCATCCCCTACGTTCAGTAGTTATTCGTCGTCTGAGAAACGCGGCCCGCGCCGACGGTTCCCGCGCGTTGCCCACGGCAACGAACCCTCCGGAGGGTGTCAACTTCCGTGCCCGAACCCACTGTCATCGTGACGTTCGACGTCACCGAGCCACATCTGCAGAACTGCCTCGACTCCCTGAGCCGCCAACAGAGCGGTGACCGGGTCGGGGAGGCGGCTCCCGAGCCGCCCACGGACATCGAGGTCGTCCTCGTCCCGATCCGCGCCGGAAACGGCGACCGCCCCCGCACCGCCGACGCCGGGTCCACCTCCCCGGGGCCGGACACCGACGGCGGCGACGAGGACGCCGCGGAGGACGCCGACCCCGACGTCCCGGCCGAGGACGGCGACCAGGGGGACGAAGCCGTCGAGTCCGTCAGCGAGGACGGGCTCGCCACGGCGGCCGCGTTCGCCGAGTCCCCGCCGCCCGGACTCAGGGCCGTACTCCTGGGCGGCGACCCGGCCCCCGACCGGCCGACCGCGCGCGCACGCGGGGCGGAGGCCGCCGGCGGCAGCCACCTGCTCTTCCTGGAGGGCTCCGACGCCCTTACCGGCTACGCCCTGTCCTACCTCGTGAAGAGCGCCGCCGACAGCCGTTCCGACCTGGTCGTCGGCAACGTGTACAAGTTCAACGAGCTCGGCGCCTCCCCCTCCAGGGCGCACAAGCGCTACTGCGGCAAGAACCGCCTGGCCGAGGACCCCCGGAACGTCCCCGGCCTGGCCGCGGACCCCACACTCGGCAACAAGCTCTGGCGCAAGGGGTTCTGGGAGTCCCTGCCCGACCACGGCCTCCACCCCGACGACGCCGACCTGGGCCTGCGCCGCGCCGCCCTCGCCGCCACCGCCGTCGACGTCCTCCCCGGCCCCGTCCTGCTGATGCGCGAGCGCGAGCACGCCCGGCTCCCGCTGGAGAAGGACGTCCTCGAACGCCGCATCCGCGCCATGGGCGAACTCGCCGCGGGCCTGGCCACCGCCGACCGCGAACTGTGGGACCGCACCCTCCTCAACGGCGAGCTCCACAGCCTGCTCCTCAGGCTGGACGACGCGGAGGACGACGCCCGCGAGACCGCGGTCGACCTGCTCAACGGCTTCCTGGACCACGTCCCCGCGCAGCAGCTGCGAGGACTCGGCGTCCTCGCGCGCCTCCTGTACCACCTCGTGCGCAAGCGGCGAGTGGCCGACGTCCTGGAGGTGGCCACCTTCGCCAAGAGCGTCGAGATCAAGAAGGCCACCGTCGTCCGGCGCGGTCTCGGCTACTACATCAGGTACCCCTTCTTCGAGTCCGAGGACCCGGAGAAGGCCGTGCCCCGCGAGGTGTACCGGCTCGACGAGGACATCCGGGTCCGCCAGAAGACCGAGGAGGTCCGCTGGGAGGCCGGACGCCTGCACATCAGCGGCAGGGTCGGCATCCGCCACCTCCGGGCCCGCAGGCGCTGGCAGCAGCACGTGGTCGCGTTCGCCGTCAACACCGCCACCCACCGCCGGGTGCGCATCCCGGTCCGCACCCGGCTCGCCGCCGAGTTCAAGCTCCCCGACGTCATCGACGCCGCCCGCCACGACTACGGCGGCTTCGACCTCGTCCTGGACCCGCGCCGGCTGCGGTCCGCCGGCGGCTGGGAGCCCGGGGACTGGAAGGTCGAGCTGGTCGTCCTCAACCGCGGCATCACCCGGCGCAAGTTCCTGTCCGGCCCCGTCTCCGGTCCGCCCGAGCGCCCCGGATACCAGCAGGTCGACGAGGACTTCTGGGTCCGCCCGTACTGGAACAAGGACCGGCAGCTGGTCGTGGGGGTCGAGCAGGCCCGCGCCCGCGTCACCTCCCACCGCTTCGACCCCCGTACCGGTGAACTGGAGCTGGAGGGCGAGCTGCTGTCCGCGCCCGCCGCCGAGGCCACGGAGCTGCGACTGACCCGCAGGCCGGGCACGGCGGCGCTCACCCACCCCGTCACCGTGCACGCCGGCCGCTTCAGCGCCCGGGTCCGCGCCGACGAGCTGTTCGACCGCAGCGTCAGCGAGTGCGGAGGCGTGATCCGCCAGGAGGAGTGGGACGTCCACCTGGTCACCCCCGACCGGCAGGCCGTCCCGCTGGTGATGTCCGACGACGTCGCCACCACCGCCTACGCGGCCGAGGACACCCTCCAGGAGCTGGTCGTCCGGCGCGGCGCCACCGGTTACCTGAGACTGCGCGCCGGGCACGCCCGGCCCACCGTGGACGGGGCCCGCTGGGAGGGGCGCGCACTCGTCCTGGAGGGCGAGTTCCCCGCCGGCACCGATCTGCGCCTGGTCGCCAAGGCGCGCGGGCGCGACGAGGAGCACGGGCTGCGGGTGGAGCGCTCCGGGAACCGGTTCGGGGCCAGGTTCTCCCCGGCGGACGTCCCCACCCTGTCCGGGGACCTGTCCCTGCCCGTGGGCACCTACCAGCTGTGGGGCCGGGTCCGGGGCGGCACGGCGGGGGGCTCCGAGGAGGGCCCCACGGACGTGGGGGTGGAGTTCTCCGACGCGCTCATCACGGGACTGCCGCTGGAGATGCAGACGAGCGAGCGCTCCTACAAGCTCTCCTACCAGGGGCGCGGGATCCCCGTCCTCCGGGTCGGCAGCGACCTGCGCCCCGCCGAGCGCGGCAGCTTCGCCCAGCGCGAGCTGAGGGAGACGTTCTACCCGGCCGAGCGGGAGAAGCCGGTCGACGAGGGCATCCTCTTCGACACCTACACCGGCCGCCAGTACTCCGACAGCCCCCAGAGCCTCTACGCGGAGCTCCGGGGCCGCGGGCGCTGGGCGGACTACCCGATGTCGTGGCTGGTGGCCGACGGGCAGGTCCGCCTCCCCGACGACCTGGCGCCCGTCCGCCACCGGGGCCGGGAGTACTACGAGGCGCTGGCCCGCACGCGGTACCTGGTCACCAACTCCCGCCAGCCGACCTGGTTCCACCGCCGTCCGGACCAGGTGGTCGTGCAGACCTGGCACGGCTCGATGCTCAAGCGGATCGGCTTCGACATCGAGAACATCCGGGGCAAGTCCCGCGACTACTTCGACAAGCTCGCCTGGGAGACCCGCCAGTGGGACTACCTGGTCTCGCCGAGCCCGTGGGCGACGCCGATCCTGCGCAGCGCCTTCCGCTTCGAGGGGGAGGTCCTGGAGACCGGGTACCCGCGCAACGACATCTTCTTCTCGCCCGACCGCGAGGCGATCGCGGAGCGCACCCGGCGGCGCCTCGGCCTCCCCGAGGGCAAGAAGGTGGTGCTGTACGCGCCGACCTGGCGTGACGACAAGTACTACACGCGCGGCAAGCACAAGCTCGACCTGCACCTGGACCTGCGCCGGATGTACGAGAAGCTCGGCGACGACCACGTGCTCCTGGTGCGGCGCCACCCCCGGGTGGTCGACAGCGTGCCGATCGTCGGCGAGGGCTTCGTCCACGACGTGTCCCTGTACCCGGAGATCATGGAGCTGTTCCTGGTCACCGACGTGCTCGTCACGGACTACTCGTCCATGATGTTCGACTTCGCGAACACCGGCCGTCCGATGCTGTTCTTCACGTACGACCTGGAGGGCTACCGGGACAACCTGCGCGGTTTCTACTTCGACTTCGAGGAGACCGCGCCGGGCCCGCTGCTGACCGGGTCCGACGACGTGATCGGGGCGCTCCTCGACATCGACGAGGTGGCGCGCCGGGCCGAGCCGTCCTACCGGTCGTTCGTCGACCGGTTCTGCCCGCTCGACGACGGGCACGCGGCGGCCCGGGTCGTGGACCGGGTCTTCGGCGAGGGCTGACCCGGGCCGGCGCCGCCCCCGGCGTCCCGGCGGCCCAGCTCCTGGACGAAGGGGTGCGCGGGGGCGCCGCGCTCGACGGGCTCGCCCGGGACCTGGAGGAGGTCTCCCGGCGCGTCGCCCCCCGTGACGGCG
>NZ_JBEXSY010000084.1:0-26611 GCF_040613895.1 Nocardiopsis sp. NPDC006198
CGGGGGCGGGGGCCCGGGGGGGGGGGCGGGGGGGGGGGGGGGCCCCCGGGCCCCCCCCCCCCCGGGGGGGCCCGGGGGGGGGGGGGCGGCCCCCCCCCCCCCCGCCACGGGGTAGGAAGACGATCCCAGGACGGATCCCCAGAAAGGCCCGACGATGGTGTTCCACCGGCCAGGACTGCCCTTCGACCTGCCCGAACCGGAGCTCCTGTGGGCCAGGGCCGGGGTGTACGCGGCGGTGTGCGCCGGGCTGGGGCGTACCGACTGCGTGGCGGAGGGGCCCGTCGTCCGGCGCGGCGGCGCGGGGGCCGGGGCGGGGTTCGAGCTCGTCCGCGTGGCGGGAGGCCGCTTCCTGCTGGTCGGCGAGCACGGCCTCGACTCGCCGGAGCGGGGGTGGTCGCGCCCGGTGGACCCGTTCGAGGGCGCGCCCGACTGGCTGCCGTGGGAGTGGCTGGAACGGAGGCCGTGCCCGGACTTCGCCTACTGGTGGGACGGCGCCTGGGCCCGCACGGCCTACCCCGACGACTGGGACGACGACGGGCTCGGACGGGCGGTCGAGGGGGCCGACGCCGACCTGCTGGTGTGGCGGATGGAGATCCTGGACCCGGACACGGAGGGGTTCGGCCGGGGTCCGCTGAGGGACGCGCTGGAAACCCTGGTGGCCCGTGCCGAGGAGCGCACGGTGGACGCCGGCGTGCTGGAGGCCGTGCTCGGGCACCTGGAGGAGCACACGGGGGGCGCCCGTACCGGGCGCGCGCTGGAGTGCGCGCGCGGCCTCGGGCTCACGGGGGACGAAGAGCCCCGGGAACTCCCGGCCGGGCAGGGCGGGCCCGCGTCCGGGGGGTGGCCCCTCATCGGCCTGGGCGAGCGGCTGCTGCTGGTCGGCGACGCCATGCGGTCGGCCGGGGAGCTCGACCGCCCCGGGGCGGTGACGGCCCTCCCGCTTCCCGGGGCCGGGCAGGGCCCGTCCGCGCCGGTCCCGGACGGCACGGGGCGGCCGGAGGCGGCACTGCTCGCCGAGCTGGCCGCGTCGGCGGCGGCCGTGCGCGACCGGATCGCGGACGGCGGCGACCTCGTCCTGGTCTTCCGCGCGCCCCGCCCCCGGGGCCTCACCCTGGACGACGGGGCGGCTGCCCCCGCCGGGACGGGCCTGCCCGAACTTCTGGAGCGGCTGCGCTCGGAGGAGGCGCACCCCCAGCGCGGGCGGTGGCTCTTCGCCCGGATCACCGTCTCCGGGGGTGGGACCGTCCTGGAGCGCGTGTACGACCACTGGCCGTCCTGGGAGCGCGGGCGGCCCGACGGCACCCCCGAGAACCTGGAATTCCTGGCGGAGGAGATGGCGGCGCGCTCCCCCGCGTGGCGTCCCGCGTGGGCCGCGCTGCTGGACGAGGCGTCCGCCTTCGATCCGCCCTGGCCCGGCCCTCCGGGGAGGCCCAGCGTTCCGCCGGCGCGGCCGGACGCGGCCGGACGCGTCGCCCTGCTCGACCGGATCGGTGTTCTGCTGCGCGCCGCGGCCGGGCGGCGGGACTGGGAAAGATTGCGGCTGTCGTACCGGGCGCTCGTCGGCTACGCGGGCGGAACCCTCGTGGCCACCGGGCCCGCAGGGGACGAGGAACTGGGACTGAACGAGGACCTGCGGGCCGCGATGGCGCTCCTGCGGTCGGTCACCTACTCCGAGGGGAGGGGCGCCTGGTTCGGCGCGGAGCTGGTCCTGGAGAGGAACGGGGGATGGCGGATCGTCTACGACCGGGACGGCGAGCCCCGTTTCTCCGTGCCGCCGCCCGCGTTCAGCTATGCCCTGGACGCCCGCTACTACCCGAGGGATTCGGGGCGGGTGCCGCCCTGGTTGGGGGAGCGTCTGCGCAGCGCCCGGGGGTGAGCGCTGGTTGATCGGCGGTTGTGCCGGCGGGTGGGCCGGAGGCGGTGTCGGCCCAGGTGGAGGACTCCGAGTTGATCAGTGATTCTCGAACACCACGGGATTGACCTGGGTCAATGGCCGAGTCGATCTCTCCGGACCGGAACGGGGTTGCCCGGGAGAAGGCGCGACATTCCGGGCTGGCCGGGCATTCCTCCGGATGGGTAGACTCGGCGCGGGAACTGAGAAGGGGCCGCCGGTGATCCGGCGGCCCCTTTGTGTTCGCTACCTGCTGGTGCGCACGCTGGCGAGCAGCGCGGACCACTCCGGGCCGGGGACTTCCAGGTGCCCCGCCATGGGGTTCTGGGAGTCACGGACCGCGGTGCCGGTGGGGAGGTCCGCGACCTCGACGCAGTTGCCGCCGGACGGCTGGCTGTAGCTTGACTTGCGAAAGCGCAACGGGGTGGGCACTGAGGAGCTGGTCATGGCCTACTCGATCATCTGTTGGAGTTGGTCGATCGTCTCGCCCGGCCGGAGCGCGGCCAGGCGCAGGTGGTTCATGAGGTTCCGGTAGCGGGCGATCTCGTCGGGCTCCTCCAAGTAGATGCCATCGGTGTCGGTCTCCAGGTAGACCACCGTGGGATCGACCGGCTCTGGGAATTCCAGGAGCACAAACGGGCCGCCGCTCCCGGCGTTGAGCTGATTCGCCCTGGTCATCTGAAGGGTAATCGTCGGCCGCTCCGCCAAGTCGAGCAGGTGGCGCACCTGCTGTTGGCACACGCGTGGGTGTGCTTCGAGGCGGAGGAGCGCGGTTTCGTCGAAGATCGCCCACAGTTCCGGCGCGTCGTCGTCATCCAGAATGCGTTGCCGTGTCATCCGGGCATCGACCACACGGCGGATGTCTTCCGGCTGCGCCAAGGCGGCTTGCGCGGTGACCTCGATGTATTCGGGGATCTGTAGCAGACCTGGGATCACCACCGGTTCCCAGGTGCTGATCTGGGATGCCTCGGTCTCGAACCCGACATAGCGCGCTGCGAGCACGTCCCGGTAGCGGTTCCACCAGCCGCGTTCGAGGGACTGACGGCACAAGTCGAGGATCTCCTCGTACTCCTGCCCAGGCGGCACGCCGAAGGCGGTCAAGATCGCTCTGACCTCAGGGACCTTTGGCCTCTGTTTGAACCCGTTCTCGATGTTGCTGTACGCGGTCTTGGATAGCTCGCTGGCGCGTGCTGCCTCTTCGCTCGTCATACGTGCGGCTTGACGGAGGCGCTTCAACTCGGCGGACAGTCGGCGACGTCGGATCGTCGGGGAGTACCTGGTGGCCATAGTGCTCTCGATCGTAGATGGGGCGCTAGTGGAAGTAGACATTTTGGGACACCCGGAACGGGATTCCCGTTCTAGATCGGACATTAGGTGACCCGGTCTTGATTTTTAGGAATCCTAATATCAGTATGGAGCCACTCAGTTCCCCGCCGGGCTTCCCACCTGGCACCCTTACCGGAGGTATGCCTTGCGCTACCTGCTTCTCATCCTGTCCACGCTGTGGCTTGCTGCCCGCGCCCTGGCTCACGCCGTACGCCGACGTGGCACCCGCAGCCGCCGCTACATCGACCGGCACATCTCCCAGCCGCCCCGACCGCATCTCGTCACCGGGCCTATCCCGATCGTCCGGCCGATCAGCCCGACCGGCGTCGCCGCCCCGATGCCCCCGCCGGAACACCCGCGTGTGGGCGGTCTCGCGCCCGTCGTGCCGCTGGACCCCTATCGGTGTCGTGCCCGCCGGGACGCCTCCCGGCGCGGCCTGGTCGTCCTGATCGCTCTGGCCCAGCAGGCCGAGAAGCAGGGAGCGGCAGCATGAGCACCGTCCGCCGCACCGTGTGCGATCTCCGCGAGCTTCCGACCATGGCGGCGCTCACCGCGTGGGCCACCGCCCACGGGGCGGCCGTCACCTACCTGGGCCCCGACCTCCAGGGCCACGCGGTCTACGCGGCCCGCCGGGGACCGGTCACCCGCGTGGTGACCGTTCCCGGGCCGGACCCCCACCCGCACCCGCTGACCTGGCACTCGCCGCTGGAGACCCTTCCCGCCGACGACCAGCTCACGGCCGCCGGGGCAGCCGTCCGAGTCCCCACCGCTCGGTCCGGCAGCTCGGACCCGTCCGGCGACCCCTGCGTTCCGGCCGGGGGCCTGCGAGCCGTGTGGATGGCCGCCGTGCGCGCCGTCTCCGTCCTCTGAGACCGGGCGCGCCCTGAGCGGGGGCCGGGGCGCGCCCTTCCACACCCTCCCCCGAGGAGCACGGCGTGGACGGCAGGACCAGGTGCGACAAGACCACCAGCGGCCAGCACGACTACATCCCGGACCCGGCCGACCCCAGATGGCCCGACATCCGCACGCAGACATGCCGCCACTGCGGCGACACCCTCACCCACACCCGCGGGTGACCCCTCACAGGAAGCAGAACACCATGATCGAGACCCTTCCGGAAAAACTCCTCACTCCCGCGGAGGTCGCGAGGCTGTTCCGGGTGGACCCCAAGACGGTCACCCGTTGGGCGGCGGCCGGTCGGCTCAGCAGCGTGCGCACCCCGGGCGGGCACCGCCGGTTCCGCGAGGCGGAGGTCCGTGCGCTCCTCTCGGGTGGCGACGGCAAGTAGACCCCCGCGCGCCCGGGCCCGCGCCCGGGCACGCAGGTCCCACGCCCGGCCGTCTCCGCGCCGGGTCCCCGGGGTTCCGCGACCGGGTTTCCCACACCCTGGAGCCCTCCGTCAGGAGTCCCGGACCTGGTCGGAGCGGACGACGACGGGCGGCTCCACCGACCACGGGAAGTTGATCCACCGGTCGGTGTGCTTCCACACGTACTCGCACTTGATCAGGGACTGCGGCTTCTCGTAGACGACCGCGCTGCGCACCTCGGCGACGTGCTCGGCGCAGAAGTCGTGCACGAGCTTGAGGGTCCTGCCCGTGTCGGCCACGTCGTCGGCGACGAGGACCTTCTTGTCGCTCAGGTCCACCAGGTTCGGGACCGGCGGCAGCACGACGGGCATGTCGAGGGTCGTGCCGACCCCGGTGTAGAACTCCACGTTCATCACGTGCAGATTTTTGACGTCGAGCGCGTACCCCAGGCCCCCGGCGACGAAGAGGCCGCCGCGCGCGATCGAGAGGATCATGTCGGGCTCGAAGCCGTCGTCGGCGATGGCGTGGGCCAGGTCGCGCATCGCGGTGCCGAAGAGCTCATAGGTCAGGTTTTCTCGCTCGTCGCTCACGGGCGGGCCTCCTCCTTGCGCGGCGGGGTGGTGGGCACCGGTCCATGCTCCCACCGCGGGCGGCCGGGCACGCGGCGCCGCCCCCAGGCCGGGCCGGTGACGGGGTCGCCGGCGTGCGAATCGGGCGGCGCGTCCACCCGGTGACGGGACGGTGCGGTGTCCGCGGGGACGGCGCTCCGGCCACCTGTCCACGCGAAGTGGTGTTCTGGGTCACATCGATGGACGAACGGTCACCGATCAGGGGGAAGAAACCGACGTTTTCTTGATTCTCACCCCTTTGTGGCGAACAGATGGCAACAAACTGCACCATGTGTCTGTACATACCCCTCGGACACAGGAGGTAGAGGCCATGGCCGACGCCCAGGACCTGCTCCCCTCGGAGCAACCGGTACGGCTGCTCGACGAGACCGGGCGCCCGGTGGCCGGCGCGGGCCTGCCGTTCCCCGGGGCGGACCGGCTCCTCGCCGCCTACGCCTCCCTGGTGGTCGGCCGCCGCGTCAACGACCAGGCCGGCGCGCTCGTCCGCCAGGGACGCCTGGCCGTCTACCCCTCGTCGCACGGGCAGGAGGCCTGCCAGACCGGCGCCGCCCTGGCCCTCGCCGAGGGCGACTGGCTCTTCCCGACCTACCGCGACACCGCCGCCGTCGTCGCGCGCGGCGTCGACCCGGTCGAGGTGCTCACCCTCCTCAAGGGCGACTGGCACGCGGGCTACGACCCCTACGAGCACCGCGTCGCCCCGCAGGCCACCCCGCTCGCCACCCAGCTCCTGCACGCCGTCGGCCTCGCCCACGCGGCCCGCCTGCGCGGAGAGGACACCGTCGCCATGGCCATGTGCGGCGACGGCGCCACCAGCGAGGGCGACTTCCACGAGGCGCTCAACTTCGCCGCCGTGTTCAAGGCGCCCGTCGTCTTCTTCGTGCAGAACAACGAGTACGCGATCTCCGTCCCGCTGGCCCGCCAGAGCGCCGCCCCCTCCCTCGCCCACAAGGGCGTCGGCTACGGGGTGAACGCCGAGCGCGTCGACGGCAACGACACCCCCGCCGTGCTCGCCGTCCTGGACCGCGCCGTGGCCGCCGCCCGCGCGGGCGAGGGGCCCCAGCTCGTCGAGGCGCACACCTACCGCATGCAGGCGCACACCAACGCCGACGACGCCACCCGGTACCGCAGCGACGAGGAGGTCGGCCCGTGGGTCGCCAGGGACCCGCTGCTGCGCATGGAGGCGTACCTGAAGCGCAAGCGCCTGCTCACCAAGGCCCGCCGGACGGAGATCACCGAACGCGCCGAGGCCGTCGCCGCCGCCATGCGCGAGGGCGTCTCCCGCGACGCCGAGCCGGACCCGTCCGAGCTGTTCGCCCACGTGTTCTCCACCCCCACCCCGCAGCTGCGGGAGCAGGCCGCCTTCCTGGCCGACGAACTCAGCAGAGAGGGCAGCTGACATGGCGACCGACCCCACCAAGCTCTCCATGGCGCAGGCCCTCAACCGGGCGCTGCGGGACGCCATGGCCGAGGACGGCAGCGTGTACGTCTTCGGTGAGGACGTCGGCCCCCTCGGCGGCGTCTTCCGCATCACCGACGGCCTCACCGCCGCGTTCGGCGAGAACCGCTGCTTCGACACCCCGCTCGCCGAGTCCGGCATCGTCGGCATGGCCGTGGGGATGGCGATGAACGGCATGCGGCCCGTCGTCGAGATGCAGTTCGACGCCTTCGCCTACCCGGCGTTCGAGCAGATCGTCAGCCACGTCGCCAAGACCCGCAACCGCACCCGCGGCCGGGTCGGCCTGCCCATCGTCATCCGGGTCCCCTACGCGGGCGGGATCGGCGGGGTCGAGCACCACTGCGACTCCTCCGAGGCCTACTACGCGCACACGCCCGGCCTGACCGTGGTCACCCCCTCCACACCCCACGACGCCTACCACCTGCTGCGCGAGTCGATCGCCTCCGACGACCCGGTGGTCTTCATGGAGCCGAAGAAGCTCTACTGGGGCAAGGATGAGGTCGACCCGGCCTCGCCCGCGCCCGGCATCGGCAGGGCGGTCGTGCGCCGTCCCGGGACCGACGCCACCCTCATCGCCTACGGGCCCGCCGTGTCCACCGCGCTGGAGGCCGCCGACGCCGCCGCCCGGGAGGGGCGCAGCCTCCAGGTCGTGGACGTGCGGTCCCTCGTCCCCTTCGACGACGAGACGGTGTGCGAGGCGGTCCGCTCCACGGGCCGCGCCGTCGTGGTCGCCGAGGCCAGCGGGTACGCGAGCGTCGCCTCGGAGATCGTCGCCAGGGTGACCGAGCGCTGCTTCCACTCCCTGGCCGCCCCCGTCCGCCGGGTGACCGGCTTCGACATCCCCTTCCCGCCGCCGAAGCTGGAGCGGTTCCAGCTGCCCGGTGTGGACCGCGTCCTCGACGCGGTCGACGACCTCCAGTGGGAGGACCAGTGACGACGCAGACCTTCGAACTCCCCGACCTGGGAGAGGGACTGACCGAGGCCGAGGTGGTGCGATGGCTCGTCGCCGTCGGCGACACGGTGGCCGTGGACCAGCCGATCGCGGAGGTGGAGACCGCCAAGTCGATCGTGGAGGTCCCCACGCCGTTCGCGGGCACCGTCAGCGTGCTGCACGGCGGGGAGGGCGAGGTGATGGAGGTCGGCAAGCCGCTGATCAGCATCGCCGCCGACGCCCCGGGCGGTGCGGACGCTCCGGCGGCTCCGGTCGGCGGGGCCGGAGCGGCGGACGCCCCGGCCGCGCGCGAGGCGGGCGCCCCGGTGTCGGCGGAGGGCGAGCGGTACCGGGAGGAGGAGCGCGCCGGTTCCGGCAACGTCCTCATCGGCTACGGCACCCCCGACGACGGGAGGACCGCCGGGCGCCGCCGCCGGCCGCGTGAACGCGCGGTCGCACAACCGGTCGCACAACGGGGCGCACAACCGGACGGGCCGACCGGTCCGCCCGCTCCCCCGGCTCCGGCGCCCGGCGGGGCCGGACGGCCCCCGCTGGTGACGTCGCCGCTGGTCCGGCAGATGGCCCGCGAGGCCGGACTGCGGATCTCCGAGGTCGCCGGCAGCGGTCCCGGAGGGCTCATCACCCGGCGCGACGTGGCCGCGGCGATCGAGGCCTCCCGTGCCCCGGACCTGGCCACGGTGACGCCGATCGACCCCGGCCGTCCCGTGGCCACCGAGTCCGCGTCCGCTCCCGACGCGGGAGACCCGCGTGCGGAGGTGGACGCCCGCACGGGGCTGGCCGAGTCCCGGCGCACGCCCATGAACGGCTTCCGCAAGAGCGTCGCCGCCTCGCTCTCGCGCAGCCGCAGCGAGATCCCCGAGGCCACGGTGTGGGTGGACGTGGACGCGACCGAACTGGTCCGGCTCCGCGAATCCGACCCCTCGGGGCCGGGACTGCTGTCCTACGTGGCGCGGTTCGTCCTCGCGGGCCTGCGCGCCCACCCCGAGCTCAACGGCCTGGTCGACACCGAGCGCGGCGAGCTGGTCCAGTACGACGGCGTCAACCTGGGCCTGGCCGTGCAGACCGACCGGGGCCTGGTCGCCCCGGCCGTGCTCGGCGCGCACCGGTTCACCACGCTGGAGCTGGACGGGGAGATCCGCCGCCTGACCGCCGCCGCCCGCGAGGGGAGGGCGACCCCCGCCGAGATGACCGGAGGCACCTTCACGCTCAACAACTACGGCTCGCTCCGGGTGGACGGCAGCGCCGCCATCATCAACCACCCGCAGGTCGCGATCCTCGGCCTCGGCCGGATCATCGACCGGCCGTGGGTGGTGGACGGGGAGCTGACCGTCCGCAAGGTCACGCAGCTGTCGTTCGCCTTCGACCACCGCGTCTGCGACGGCGGTGTCGCGGCGGGGTTCATGCGCGTGGTCGCGGACGCCATGGAGAACCCGGCCGGGGCCATCGCCCGCCTCTAGGCCGGGGCCCGCCGGGCCCGCCGCGCCCTCCGCTCCGGCGGTCGCGCGGCGGGCCCGTTCACGGAGCGGTGCCGACCCGGGTCGTCCGGCGACTGCGGGGAGCGGGGGGCGGCGACGTCCCCGGGGCCCGGGCGTCAGCGGACCGGGGTGCCCGGCCCGAGCGGGAGGTCGAGCGCCCACCAGCCGAGGAAGAGCAGCGTCCACCCGGCCAGGACCGTGAGGCAGAGCGGCAGGGTGAGCGAGATCAGCGTGCCGATCCCGGCGTCCCGCCGGTAGCGCTGGAGGAGGCCCAGCACCATGACGAAGAAGGGGCTCATGGGGCTGACGACGTTGCTGGCGGAGTCGGAGATCCGGTAGACCGCCTGGGTCGTCTCCGGCGGCACGTCGAGGAACATGAACATGGGGACGAACACCGGGGCGATGAGGGTCCACTGCGCCGAGCCGCTGGTGATGAGCAGGTTGAGCACCGTGGAGAACGCGATCATGCCCAGGAAGAGCAGGATCGGGTGGACGCCCGCCGAGTCCAGCACCTCGGCGCCGCGGATGGCGGCGACCTCCCCGATACCGGTCCAGCCGAAGTAGGCGAGGAACTGCGAGGCCGCGAAGAACAGGACGATCACGGGCGCCATGTCGCGCACACCGGCCGCCATGGCGTCGGGGACGTCCCCGGCACGGGGCAGGGTCCCCACGGTGCGGCCGTAGACCACGCCCAGGACCAGGAAGAGGATCCCGAGGACGTAGGCGACCCCCGTGACGAGCGGTGAGTCGAGCACTCCCCCGCTCGGGCCCCGGAACGGTGAACCCGCCGGCAGGAGCGCGGCGGCGAGGAGGGCGAGGGCCGCGACCAGGGCCAGGCCCGTGTTGCGCAGGCCGCGCCTCTCGGTGTCGGTGAGGGCCATGGAGCCCAGCTCCTCCCGCGCGTCCGGGCAGCCCTCGTCGGCCCCTCCGACGCTCTTGACCAGGACGAACTCGGTCACGAGGGTGATCAGGCCCGCCAGCACCACCGCCGAGGCCGCGGAGAAGTAGTAGTTGTCCAGCGCGGTCACGACGTAGCCGGGGTCCACCAGCCCGGCGGCCTCGGTGGTCAGGGCGGCCAGCAGCGCGTCGGTGGGCGTGATCAGCAGGGACGCGTTGTACCCGGAGGCGACGGCGCCGTAGGCCACGACGATGCCGAGCACGGGGCTGCGCCCCGCGGCGCCGAAGACCAGCCCGCCGAGGGGGATGAGCACCACGAAGGCGGCGTCGGAGGCGACGCTCCCGGTGATGCCGGTCAGGGCGAGGGCGAAGGTCAGCCACCGGGCCGGGACCCGGGTGACGCTGCCGCGCAGCAGGGCGCCGAGCAGCCCGGCCGCCTCGGCGACCGACACCCCGAGCATGACGACGAGGATGACCGCCAGCGGCGGGAAGGCCGCGAAGTTGGCCACCGCGTCCCCGAACACCACGCGGGCGCCCTCGGCGGAGAGCAGGCTGCGGACCCGGACGGTTTCCCCGTCGACGGGGGAGACGGCCGAGACGCCGAGAGCGCTCAGGAGCGCGCTGAGCACGACCACGATCCCGGCCATGACCGTGAACAGCCAGAAGGGGTGGGGGAGCTTGTTCCCCACCCGTTCCACGAAAGCGAGCACGCCCAGGAGCAGGCGCACGGGCGCCCGGGGGGTGGTGGAAGCGGTCCTGGTCACCCTGCTCCTCCGGCTCGCCTGCCGTGCGGGACGCGGCGCCGCCGGCCCGGGTGCCCCGGGCGCGGAACGCGGCGCCGACGAACAGCGTAGCCACTGAGGGTGATTGGTCGTGCGCGAAGAGTTCGATCTGGGGGTGGGTCCGGGAGGCCCGGGACCCTCCCCTGTGGCCCTTGTTACGATCGGGGCCGTGAGCGTCGCGAGGCGATCGGCGAACGGGACCGGGGCGGCCGACACCGCGCGGCCCGGCACCGGGACGGAGGCGGCCGTGACGGACGAGCGGTGGACGGTCGACTTCTGGCTCGACCCCTCCTGCCCCCTGACCCGCACCACCGCCCGGTGGATCACCTCGCTCGCGGGGGACGTGCCCCTCGACGTCCGCTGGCACGTGATGAGCCTGTTCCTGCTCAACGAGCACCGCGAGGTGGACCCCGAGGGCGACGAGGAGGGCTACCTCCGGATCCCCGCGCGCGTCGCCACCGCCGTGCGGGTGAACCACGGGAGCGCCGCGCTCGGCGCCTTCCACGACGCGCTCTGGACCGAGCCCGACGGCACACAGCGGGAGTGGGCGGGCGACCTCGGCGAGGCCCTGAGCCGCTGCGGGCTCCCCGCCGGCCTCGCCTCCGCCGGGTGGGAGGACGGGTACGACGCCGCGATGCGCGCGTCCCACGAGGACGGGGTCGGCCGCGTCGACGCAGAGATCGGCACGCCGGTCCTCGCCGTCACCGCGCCCGACGGCGAGCTGCCCGCCTTCTTCGGACCGGTCCTCTCCGAGCTCCCGGAGCCGGCCGACGCCCTCCGGCTGTGGCGGGCCGCCCTCCTGCTGGCGGGCGTCCCGGGCTTCCGCGAGATCAAGCGCTGACGCCGTCACGAGCCTGCCGCCGTGCCGCCGTGCCGACATCCCGCCCCGTCGACCGACCGGCACGCCGCCCTTCCGGGCGACGTACCGACCGACCCGCGCCGGGGCCCTACTCCCCCTCGCCCTTGGCGACCAGGGTGAGCACGTCGTACGTGGCGACGGGCTCGTCGTCCTGGTTCGTGACCACGGCGTCCCAGCGCACCTCGCCGTAGTCGGCGTTCGAGCGCGGGGTGATCTGCTTGGCGGTCAACGTCACCCGGATGGTGGCGTCCTCCTTCACCGGGGTGAGGAAGCGCAGGTTGTCCACCCCGAAGTTGGCCAGCACGGGGCCCGGCGCCGGGTCGACGAACAGGCCCGCCGCGAGCGAGACCACCAGGTAGCCGTGTGCCACGATCCCGCCGAACAACGGGTTGGCCGCCGCGGCCTCCTCGTCGGTGTGCGCGTAGAACGTGTCACCGGTGAACTCGGCGAAGTGGTCGATGTCGGCGCGGGTGACGGTGCGCTCCGCCGAGGCGATCGTGTCGCCGATCCGCAGCTGCGTCAGGTCCTTGCGGAACGGGTGCACGTCCCCGACGGTCCGCCGGGAACCGGTGGTCCAGTGGCCGGTGATCGCGGTGACCATGTCCGGCGGGGCCTGGATCGCGGTGCGCTGCATGTGGTGCTTGACGCCGCGCACGCCGCCCAGCTCCTCTCCTCCGCCCGCGCGACCGGGTCCGCCGTGCACCAGGACGGGCAGCGGCGAGCCGTGGCCGGTGGACTCCTTGGCGTCGTCCCGGTTGAGGACCAGGATCCGGCCGTGCCACGGGGCCAGGCCGAGGACGACCTCGCGCGCGACGTCCGGGTCGTTGGTGACGAGGGAGCCCACCAGGCTGCCCCGGCCGCGCGCGGCCAGCTCCACCGCGTCGGCCACGCCGGAGTAGGTGATCACGGTGCTGACCGGGCCGAACGCCTCCACGTCGTGCGGTTCCGCGGCCCCCGGCTCGGCGCGCAGCAGGACCGGTGACATGAACGCCCCCGACTCGGCGTCGGCCCCGGTGACCTCGACGCTGTCGGGGTCGCCGAAGACGACCGTGCTGGAGGAGCGCAGCGCCTTGACCGCCTTGCGGACCTCCTCGCGCTGGTCGAGCGAGGCCAGCGGCCCCATGCGGGCGTCGGGGTCGTCGGCCGCGCCCACGACCACCTTGGACAGGCGGTCGACCAGGGCCGCGGTGACGGCGTCCGCCATCGCCTCGGGCACGATCACCCGGCGGATGGCCGTGCACTTCTGGCCGGCCTTGACGGTCATCTCGGTGACGACCTGCTTGACGTACAGGTCGAACTCGGGGTCCTCCGGTGTCACGTCCGGGCCGAGGATCGAGCAGTTGAGCGAGTCGGCCTCGACGTTGAGCTGCACGCCGCCGCCGACGACGTTCGGGTGGCTGCGCAGGGTCGCGCCGGTCGAGGCGGAGCCGGTGAAGCCGACGATGTCCTGGGCGCCCAGGTGGTCGAGCACGCCGCGCGCGCTGCCCGCGAGGAACTGGAGCGAGCCCTCGGGGAGGAGCCCGGACCCGACCATGCGGCGCACGACCGCGGCCGTGAGGTAGGCGGTCTGGCTGGCGGGCTTGACGATGCTCGGCATGCCCGCGAGGAACGCGGGGGCGAACTTCTCCAGCATGCCCCACACGGGGAAGTTGAAGGCGTTGATCTGCACGGCCACGCCGGGCCGCGAGGTGTACACGTGCTGGCCGACGAAGGTGCCCTGGCGCCCGAGCTGTTCCAGGGGCCCGTCCAGGATGACCGTCGCGTTGGGCAGCTCGCGCCGGCCCTTGCCGGAGTAGCTGAAGAGGGTGCCGAACCCGCCGTCGACGTCGACCATGGTGTCGCGCTTGTTGGCGCCGGTCCGGTACGAGAGTGCGTAGAACTCGTCCTTGTGCTCGGTGAGGTGCTTGGCGAGCTCCTTGAGGATGATCGCGCGCTGGTGGAAGGTCAGCCGCCGCAGGGCGGGGCCGCCGACGCGGCGGGCGTGGTCGACCATCCCGGCGACGTCGAGGCCGGCGGCCGAGATGCGGGCGACGGTCTCCCCCGTGTTCGCGTCGGCCAGGGGCACGCCCTCGTCCGCGGGGGCGAACCACGATCCCTGCGCGTAGCTCTCCAGTACTTCGGACACGTGACGGTCCTCTCCTCGGGCTGCGGGTCTTCCGGAACAGTATTACAGACCGATCGTTCAGTAAATAGGAACCGAGGGGGCGTCCGTCCTCCACCAGGGATTTCACGCACGTCCACCGCAGGTCGGGCCCCTCCGTCGGGCGGCGTGGAAGCCCATCCGCTCCCCCGGCCCCGGGCGTCCCACCCGCCCCGGTCGCGGCCCGGCACGAACCCCGCACCGTCCCCGGCCCGGAACAGCTCCGGTCGGGGCCCGAACCCGGACACCGCACGCCGAAACGACACGTCGATTTGTCGACATTTCCCACGGGGGTGCGGGAGGGCCCCCGAGCCGCCCTGTAACATCCGGCCCCCGCCGGACAGAAGTAGGTGACACCGCACGGAAGGAAGCCGATGACCAGAGACAGGGACGACGGGGAGTCCGCCGAAGGGCAGTTCACCCGGTTCTTCGAGCGGCACTACGACGACGTCCGCCGCTACGCCCTCCGACGTCTCGGCCCCGACCACGCCGACGACGTCGCCTCCGAGACCTTCGGTGTCGCCTGGCGCAGGTTCGACCACCTGCCCAAGGACCAGCCGCTCCCCTGGCTGTACGGGGTGGCGCGCAACGTGGTCCGTGCCCGGTCGCGCATCGGAGGCCGGCGCGCCGAGGTGTCCCTCCCTTTCGAGGAGGCGTCCGCGCTGGTGCCGACGGAACCGGACACCACCCGCCGGGTCGAGGAACGCGACGAGGCGCTCCGCGCCCTCGGCCGGCTGAGCGACAAGGACCGCGAACTCGTGATGCTCCTCGCCTGGGAGGGCCTGGAGCTGTCGGAGGCCGCCAGGGTCCTGGGCTGCACCACGGCCACCGCGCGGGTGCGCCTCTTCCGCGCCCGCCGCCGGATCGAGGGGCTCCTCGATCCGCCGCCACCCTCTCCCGCGCACAGCCCGACCGCCCCGAGAGTCCCCGTGGAGAAATCATGAGCCGCACCGACACCGAAGCCGTCCGCGCGCTCCTCGCCGCGCACGACCCCGCCGCCTCCGTCCGCTCCGACCCCGCACTCCGCGAACTCTCCCGGATCGAGGTGATCGCCGCAGGCCGGCGCCACCGGCCCGTGTACCGCCTTGTCCCCCGGCGTCCCGTGTTCCGGGTCGCCCTGGGCGCCGTCGCCGCCCTCGCGGCGGTGGCCGTGGTCGTGCCGTTCGCGTTCGGCTCCGCGCAGCCCGCCTACGCCGGGCCGCCGCCCGCACCGCTGGAGGTCCCCCTGACCGACCTGGAGCCCGGGAGCGAACGACTGCTCGCCCTGGCCGAGACCGCCGAGGAGCAGCCCGCGCCCCCGAGGCCCGGGGACGTCGCCTACGTGCGCACCTCCCAGTGGACCCTCACCTACTCGCAGGACCTGGACACGGACGAGGCGGGGTGGGGCGTCCTCCCCGTGCGGGACGAGGTGTGGCGGACCCCCCACGAGTCCGGCCTGCAGGTCGAGACCCCGAGCGCCCCCGACCACCTGGGCGGCGACCCGAACCCGGTGCAGCGCCTGTTCGAGGACGGGCCCACCGAGTGGGAGTGGGGCGGCGGCGAGGGGGGGAACGGCATGTTCTTCTCCCTGGAGCCCGGCTCCCTCTCCACCGACCCCGGGGCGCTGGCCGACCAGCTGCACGGGGCGGGCTCGGACCTCGCCGACGCCGAGTCCGGGGCGAGGCTCTTCTACGCCCTCCAGCAGCTGTACGGGGAGGCGCCGGTGGAGCCCGGGGTGCAGGCCGCGGTGCTCCGCGTCCTCGCCGAGGAGGACGAGGTGATGTTCGCCGGGACCGCGCGCGACCGCGAGGGCCGGGAGGGCCTGCTGTTCGTCGTCGAGGAGAGCGCGGAGGACGGGATGCTGCTGGAGCGTCGGATCATGTTCGACGAGGGGACGGGGCAGCCGCTCTACCACGAGACCCTCACCGTGGAGTCGCCGTCCGAGCCGGACGCGGAGCTGCCCCGGGTGAACAACTACACGGTCCTCGTGGAGTCCGCGTGGGTCCCGGAGGTCGGCGACACGCCGTGACCCCCGGCGGGGGCGGGGGCCGCGCGCACGGCCCCCGCCCCCGCTCCGGTCCGGACGGTCCCGAACCCGGCAGGGGCGCGGTCCCGAACCTGCTGCGGCCCGGTACGGAACCCGGGCGCCGGACGCCGAAACGACTCGTCGCCATGTCGACATTTCGAGCGGAACGCCTGGTCGGGGCGCGGCCGGGCCGCACCTCCCGCGAGTCGGCAGGCCGCCGTGTCGCCGTATCGACATACGGCGTCGGCGGTCACCTCGTGAGGGCGAGCACCTCGGCGCCCCGGAGCCCGGCCAGCGCCTTGCCCGGAACCAGGAGCTTGGAGCGGCGCAGGCCGCTGCCGACGACCACCTCGGCCGCGGCCGCGACGGCCTCGTCCACCAGGACCGGCCACCCCTCGGGCAGGCCGAGCGGGGTGATACCGCCGTACTCCATGCCGGTCAGCCCGGTCGCCTCGTCCATGGGGGCGAACGACGTCTTGCGGGCGCCCAGGTGGCGGCGCACGACCCCGTTGACGTCGGCGCGCCGGTCGGCGGGCACCATGCACGCCGCATAGGACAGCTCGCCACCGCGCTTGGCGGCGACGACCACGCAGTTCGCGCTGGTCCCCAGGGGCATCCCGTACGCCTCGCAGAACTCCGCGGTGTCGGCGAGCCCCGGGTCGATCTCCGCCACGCGGACCCCGCCGGTCCCCCGGACGGCGTCGAGGACGGGAGCGGCCAGCAGGTCGGGGCGCTCGTCGGCGGGTACCCAGTGCAGTTCGGCGGACATGACACACCTCAGGTCGTCGGACGGCGGACAGGGCCAGGTTAGCGAGCCCGTCGGCCCCCGCCCGGGCCGGCGGACCGGCGCGGGCGGGAGGGATCAGGTCGGAGGGGTCAGGCCGGAGGACCGCCGTGACGGCGCCCCCGGGAGCCGTCCGGCCCGGAGACGGCGCCCAGCGCCAGTTCCGCGAGCCCCTCGGCCCGGTACCCGGGCCAGCCGTGGACCGCCTCCAGGTACTCCGCCGGAATCGCCGAGGCGCCCCAGCGGGCGCCGAGCAGGGCCCCGGCGATCGCCGCCACGGTGTCGGTGTCGTTGCCCGCCCGGACCGCGGCCCGCACCGCGGGCACGAACCCGTCGGGCTCGCCCACCACCGCCGACCAGGCCGCCTGGAGCGCGCTCACCACGAAACCGTTGTTCCCGAAGAAGTGCGGCGGGTGCTCCTCGGCCTCGTCCAGCCAGGCGGACCACCGGCCGCGCCGGTCCCGCGGCAGCAGCTCCAGGCCGCCGCGGACCCCGGCTGTGTCGCCGTGGACGACCGCGTGCCGCACGCCCTCGCACCACAGCACACACGCCTCGGAGGCCAGCGGGTCCCCGTGGGTGAGCCTGCTGTACCTGTCGGCGGCGACCGCCAGACCGTCCGGGTCGTCCAGGTAGGCCAGGGCGAGCGGGCCCGTGCGCATCAGGGACCCGTTCCCGGCACTGCGGACCCCCTCCTCGAAGCGCTGGGCCGAGAACCGCGCCATCACCTCGGCCACCCGGGGCGTCCCGAAGGCGTGACCCGACCCCCGCATCACCACGCTGGTCTGGTTCCCGATGTCGGAGGCGCCGTCGCGCGCCCAGTCCAGGAAGGCGTCGGCGGTACGGCACAGCGCCTCGTCCGACAGGGGGTCCGCGTGGTCGCGCAGGGTGAGGGCGATGCACACCGCCATCTGGGTGTCGTCGGAGTACTCCCCCGGCGCGTACGGCCCGAGCCCGCCGCCCACCATCCGGGGGACGTGGTCCGCCGCCAGGGCCGGGCCGAATTCGTAGGGCACCCCCAGGGCGTCGCCGCAGGCCGCGCCGAGGAGGACGCCGACGGCGCGGTCGTCCGCGCTTCCGGGAGGGGGCAGGTTCACGGGGGCCTCGCAACGTTTGGGTACCGGGGACTGCGACTCGACCCTATCCACAGGAACTGTCCGCATCCGGCCCGGACGGGGACGAAACGTGATGGTGCGTAGCCGTAGAATCCGTCCCATGGAGACCCCCACTCCCGACCCCCTCTCCGGCCGCACACTGCACGGGCGCTACGTCCTGGGCGACCGTGTCCGCAGCGGCGCCTCGGGCACCGTCTACGCAGCGCAGGACCTCCGTGAGGAGCGGACCGTCGCGGTCACCGTCCTCCACCCGTGGCTGACGGGGAACCACGGGGCGGTGCACGCCTTCCTGGGGCGGGCGCAGACCCTGGAGGCGGTCGCCCACCCCGGGCTGGCGAGGGTGCTGGCCCACGGGCGCGACGAGGCGTACGTGTACGCGGTCGCCGAGTACCTGCGGGGGGAGACCCTCGCCGAGGTACTGGGGGACGGCGAGGCGCTGCGGTACTCGCCGCACATGGCCCTGTCGATCGTCGCCGACGTGCTGGCAGCGCTCGACGCCGCCCACCGGACGGGCGTCGTGCACGGTGAGATCACCCCCGACAAGGTCGTGATGGACGACGGCGGACGGGCGCGGGTCACCGGTTTCCCGCTGCTGTTCGACGCGGCCGAGGACGCCGGGCCCGACAGCCGCACCGACGTGCGCGACGTCGGCGCGCTGCTCCACAGGCTGATGACCGGAGACTCCGCCGTCGCGGACGAGGGAAGGCCCCTCCGGCCCTCGGCCGCGCTCCCCGACCTCCCGCCCGACCTGGACATGCTGGTCGCCAACGCGACCGACCCGAACCCGCGCTACCGGCCGCGCGACGCGGGCCAGTACCTGACCCTGGTCGAGCAGGTGATGCGGTCGCTCCCCCGCACCGACCGCGACCGCGAGGGCGACACCCGTCCGATCCCGGTCGTCACGGACCTCCCGGTCGAGAGCGCGGCGGGCGCGGACGGGGACGGCCGGAGCGGCGCCGTTCCGCGGTGGCGCCGCCCACCGGTGCTCGTCGCCGCGGGGGTGCTGGTCCTCGCGCTGTTCGCGGCCGGCTGGGCCCTCGTCCCCGCGGGCGGCGCCGCCCTCCCCGACGTCCTGGGCAGCGACCCGGAGGCGGCCGAGGCGCGGTTGGCGGCGCTCGACCTGGAACTGGTCGTCGCGTTCGACGAGACCTACAGCGACACCGAGGCGGTCGGGTCCGTCGCCGACACCACCCCGGAGGCGGGCGCCGAGCTGGAACGGGGCGACGAGGTCATGCTCTGGGTCTCCGCGGGGCCGCAGTTCGCCGAGGTCCCCGACGTGGTCGGCGGTACCGAGAACGAGGCGCGCGACGCCCTGCGCACGGCCGGGTTCACCCACATCGAGGTGGTCCAGGAGCACTCCGCCGAGGAGGCGCCCGGGACGGTCCTGTCGACGGTTCCGGCGACGGGCGAGGAGGGCGACCGGGCCGAGGCGGTGACCGTCCACGTCAGCGAGGGGGTCATCGTCCCGACGCTGCTCGGCATGGGGCAGGCGGAGGCGGTCGAGGCCCTCACCGGGCTGGGGCTGGTGTTCGAGGTCGCCGAGGCGCACCACGGCACGGCGCCGGAGGGCGAGGTCGCGGGCCAGACGCCCGAACCCGGCACCATCCTCCCCGAGGAGGGCGTCGTCACCCTCACGGTCTCCCTCGGGCCGGAGCCCGAGGACGAGGAGACGGAGGAGGACGAGGTCGAGGAACCCGGCGAGGGCTCCCCCTCCGACGACGACGGCGGCGGTCGCGGTGAGGGCGGCCGGGGGGACGGCGGCCGGGGCGACGGTGACGGCGGGGACCGGGGGGACGGCTGGGGCGACTCCGGCGGCGCCTCCTGCGCGGTCGGCGCCTGGGACGGCGGCACCGTCTACGACACCGGGGACCAGGTCAACTACCGGGGGCGCGTGTACGAGGCGCGCTGGTGGATCCAGGGGGTTCCGCCGACCATGGGCGAGGAGTGGGGGGTCTGGGAGGACCGGGGCTCCTGCTGACCGGTCCCGCGCACCGTCCCGACCCGGCCCCCGCCGTTCAGGGGGCGGAGGTGAAGTCCGCGAGGTGGTCGCGCACCCACTCGCGGTAGGTCCGCGGAGGGAGGCCGGTCGCCTCCCGCACCCCGTCGCCGACCGGCTCGGGGACGACGGCCAGCCCGGCCCAGTGGGCGAGGGCCGCGTCCGCGTGGTCCGGGTCGTCCATGGCCCGCGCCACTTCCTCCCGGGCCTCCTCCGGGGGCTGCTCCTCCCAGCGCACGGGGACGCCCGTCTCCTCGCCGATGATCCTGACCTGTTCGGACTGGGTGAGGGTCTCGGGGCCGGTGATGTCGTAGCTCCTGCCCGTGTGCCCGTCGTCGAGCAGGGCGCGCACGGCGGCGGCCGCCACGTCCTTCTCGTGGACGAGGGAGCGGGAGGCGTCCCCGTAGGGCGCGCGGACGACGCCGCCGGACACCTGGCCGGCCCACATCAGGGTGTTGGTGGCGAGGCCGGTCACGCGCAGGAAGGTCCACTCGTCGGTGACCGACCGGACCGCGGCCTCGACCCGCCCCCAGACGCCGTTCTCCTCCGCCGGGCGGTCGTCGCGGACCTGCGAGGCGGAGAGGTGGACGATCCGTCGTGCGTGTCGGGCGAGGGCGGCCACGGTCTCCTCCACGCCGTCCCCGTCGAACCCGGGCCAGAGCAGGTAGGCGCCGGCCGTCCCCTCGGCGGCCGAGGCGACGGCCTCCGGGTCGGTGATGTCGCCGCGGACGACCTCGACCTCCTCCGGGAGGCGGGCCGTCCCGGGGTCGCGCACCAGTGCCCTGACCGGGACGCCCTCTGCGATCAGCCCCGCCACGACGTGGCGTCCGGTGGCCCCTGTGGCCCCGGTGACCAGGATCGGTCGGTTCATGGTGTCTCCCCCTGCGCGGTGCGGTCGGGCGCCGGCCGGCTGCCCGAACCCCACACTCATGCCTCAACTAATGTTGAGGTCAAGTGTTGGGGTCGAGCCCGCGCCGACCCCGGGTCCCCCCGGACCCCGTCCGCCCGCGTCCCGGGCCGCCGGCTACCCCCGGGCGTCCTCGCCCCGGGCGAGCCGCCCGAAGTGCCCCACCGCCGCGCCCAGGGCGAAGTGCGCCGCCTGGTGCTCGGTCATCGGCACCACGCCGGCGGGGACGGTCACCCGGAACGGGAACTCGTCCTCCGGTCTGATGCGGAAGTCGTCGATGACCCCCTGGGACAGCAGCATGGTCAGCGCCTCGCGTATCTGCCCGCTGCGGTTGTCCGACGCCCAGATCGACATGCCCCCACACTAGCCCCCGGAACCCTGCGAGGACCCCGGATCCCCTTTCCCGTCGGGCTTCCCGTCCCTGGAGCCCGGCCGGAAACAACGCGCGGGGCGGCACGCGGACGGACCGCCCCGGGTCCGCGGGACGTCCGCGCGGGTCACGGGCACAGTGCTCCGGGAGGGGTCCGGACACAGGTGTGGGCGGACCGCGGAACGGTCCGCCCACACCCGGAGCACGGGCACGACCCCCGTGGTGCCCGTGCTCACCGGCCACCGCCGCCGCCTGTCGTCCCCCGACGGCGGATGCGGCGGCCGGAGCTCATCGCCCCGGAACCCGGTCCTTCGCCCGCTCAGTCCCGCGCGGGCAGCCGGGCCTCGCCCGCGAGCACGTTCGAGGTCAGCCGCCGCAGCGCGAGCCTCGTCGCCTCGAACTCCTCCTCGGGAAGGTCGATGACGGCGCCGATCGCCTCCGGGATCCCCTCGGCCCCGGTCCGCAGTTCCGCGCCCTCCCCGGTGAGGGTGACGCGGACCGAGCGCTCGTCGCGCGGGTCCCGCACGCGGTCGAGCAGCCCCCTGGCCTCCAGCCGCTTGAGCAGCGGGGTGAGCGTGCCGTAGTCCAGCTGGAGCACGGCGCCGATCTCCTTGACGGAGCACTCGCCGCGCTCCCACAGCAGCATCATCACGAGGTACTGGGGGTAGGTCAGCCCCAACGGCTCCAGCAGGGGCCGGTAGAGGTTGGTGACCGCGCGAGAAGCCGCGTACAGCGCGAAGCACATCTGCTCGTCGACGGGAGGAAGAGGGAAGTCGCCCGCGGGGGCGGGGGAACGGTCAGGCATCGGCAACATCGTAGTTACCTCCTACCCGATGTCAAAGCCCGCGATTGCCTCGCACGCGAGGAAGCCCGGGACGGAGCACCCCGGACCGCCGGGGCACGGCCCCTCGGCACACGGGACCGCGGCACGGAACCTTCCTTCCACACACCGGACCCCCTACCGGCGCGGCGCCCGGTGGGGCAGTCTGCGCTTGACCACCTTGCCGGTGGCGTTGCGCGGCAGCTCGTCCAGCACCACCACGTCACGGGGGACCGAGAACCGGCCCAACACGGACCGCACATGCATCCGCACCTTGTTCGGGTCCACCTCGACGCCCTCGTACGGGACCACGAACGCCGCGAACCTCTGCCCGAACTCCTCGTCCGGCACACCCGTCACCACGACCTCGCGCACCCCGGGGAGCGTCACGATCGCCTCCTCCACCGGCCGCGGGAACACGTTCTCCCCGCCGGAGACGATCATGTCGTCGTCCCGTCCCGCCACGTGCAGCAGCCCGTTCGCGTCCACGTGCCCCCGGTCGCCGGTCTCCATCAGGCCGTTCGCGAGCTTCTTGCCCCGCCCGTTCGTGTACCCGTCGAACAGCATGTCGTTGCCGACATGGATCGACCCCTCCGTCCCGTCGGGGACCTCGGAGCCCTGCGCGTCCAGGACCGCGATCCGCGTCCCCAGGGGCGGCCGCCCCGCCGTCGTCGGCGAGAGCCGCATGTCCTCCGGTGTCGCGATCGTCGCCCAGGACACCTCCGTCGACCCGTACAGGTTGTAGAGCACGTCCCCGAACTC
The DNA here is from genome assembly GCF_040613895.1 of Nocardiopsis sp. NPDC006198. Taxonomy (NCBI): domain Bacteria; kingdom Bacillati; phylum Actinomycetota; class Actinomycetes; order Streptosporangiales; family Nocardiopsidaceae; genus Nocardiopsis; species Nocardiopsis sp. NPDC006198. Next base: position 22,471 of record NZ_JBEXSY010000084.1, read on the forward strand.
GTCCATGAAGGCGGTGATCAGCTTCGGGCTCATCGCGGAACCGCTGCACGCCACGATCCGCAGCGAGGAGGTGTCGTACCCGGCACGCGTCTCCCGCGGCAGGTCCATGATCCGCCGCAGCATCACCGGTACCGCGAACAGCACCGTGCACCGCTGCTCCTGGACCGTCCGCAGCACGTCCTCGGGCTCGAACAGCCGCCGCATCACCAGAGTGGCCCGCATCGACATGCCCAGCTGCACCCCGGCCAGGCCCCACGTGTGGAAGACCGGCGCCGAGACCAGGATGCGGTCCGACGAGCGCAGCGGGATGCGGGACAGCACCGACGCCGCGTCCTGCGGGCCCTTCGGCGTGGGCCGCCGCGCCCCCTTGGGGGCGCCCGTCGTCCCAGAGGTCAGCACGATCAGCCTGCCCGGCCGCTCCGGCGGTCCCGGCTCCGTGCCCGTGCCCTCCCGCGCCTCCCACGGCACCACCGGCCCCGGACCCGACGGCTCGCCCCACGCCGTCACCCGTGCCACCTCGGCAGGGAGCCCGGCGTACAGGGGCTCGAACTCGGTGTCCGCCACGAGCACCGCGACCTCGTTGTCCGCCACGGCCGCCGACAGCTGGCCGGCGGACAGCCCCGTGTTCAGCAGGACGGTGTCCGCGCCGAGACGGCCGCAGGCCGCCATCGTCTGCACGAAGGCACTGTGGTTGCGGCACAGCAGTCCCACTCGCGTCCCCTGGACCACACCCGCCCCGTGCAACTCGCGGGCCAGCTGCCGGGCGCGCAGATCCATCTCACCGAAGGTCGTCGGCCCGCGCTCGTCGATGACGGCCACGGCGCCCGGGGCGCGCTCGTTCGCCGCCGCGTACCCGCCGGCGATCGTGGCGCCCCACGTGCGCAGGGCCCGGAGCTGGCGGACGATCCGATCGGGGCGGCCGGCGCTGAGCACACCGGCGCGGACCAGGACACGCGCCGTCCTGAGGGTTCGACGCAGTCGTGAAGGGGCGGGCGGTACGGCGTTGGGCGCCATGGTGTCTCCGGGAGGGCGACGGGGACGGGCGAAGCGTTCCGCGCCTCACCGGGGAGCCTTCGCCGCGTGACTCCCCGGAAGTACTGCGACCGTAGGCGACGAACCCCCCGCGTTTCTGCGCACCCGGGTGAGTCCCCGCCCCCGGTTCCTTGTCACCGGGGTACGAACCGTGCCGCCCGTCCGGTGGAGCGGCCCCGCCCTCCCGCCGGTCCGGCGACGCGGGCGCCGCGGGAGGGAGCGCAGGCGGAGGGGCCGCCGCGCACGGCGCGACGGCCCCCGGCCGACATGTCGGCCTACCGCCCCGGCGCCCGGTCGGGCGCCGGGGCGGCCACCCGGCTCAGCCGGACACGGTGATCGGCGCTGCGGGATCGTCGGCGTTCGTCACCAGGTAGGTGGCGGTGAAGTCGGACGTCGTCGCGCTGGTCGGGCAGCCGAAGCCGCCCTCCACCTCGACCGGGGCCGTCGTGTCGAACGCCAGCGTCGACGCCGGGTTCCCGTTCGTCCACGTGCCGCCCACGGGGACCGGGGCGTCCGGGCTGACGGTGGCGGTGCACGAGGCGAGGCCCCTGGTGGTCACGACGATGCCGCCCGCGGGCACCACCATCGTGCCGACCGAGGGGGCCCCGAACTGCATGGTCATCTCCCAGACGGGATCGGCGACGGCCACGGTGGCGCTCACCAGGGGCACGTTGGTGGAGCAGCTGCCGAAGTCCGGGGAGTTGATGGGGCCGGAGACGGCTCCGTTCGGGTTGTGGTTGCCCGGGGCGGCCGGGACCAGGTTGTTGCCACCGCCGGGAGAGGTGGACGACACCTGGCAGGTCACCACGACGGTGCCCGCCGTGAAGGTCGCGGTGCCGTCCAGGACCGCCTCGAAGGCGGCCCCCGCGGGGTCGACGGTGGTGGAGGCCTGCTGGGCGGCGAGGGCGCCGCCGCTCCAGGACAGGGCCAGGACCCCCGCCGCCGCGACGGCGACGGCCGTGCGGGAGCGGGCGGGGAAGGGGCGGGATCTCGGTCGCGGAACCGACATGGGTACTCCTCGTGTGTGACGGCCGGCGGGCGCGCGGGGGCTCCGACCGGCGGGAACTGGGGGTACGCGCCGACTCGGTAGACATGGCTTTCCTGGTGGACCGGGGAGCCCGCGCGGGCTCCCCGGGGGTACGGGGACCGCTCAGACCGCCACGGGGATCACTGGTCGGAGGCGGGGCGGGGAGGAGCCGGGGCGCCGCCGGGGGCGGGTTCCCGGGCGGGAGGCTCCCCCGCCGGAACGGTCGCCGCTGTCGGCGAGTGCCGCCCGCGGCGGCGCCCCCTGCGGGGAGGCCGCGCCACGGGCCGCCAGGCGAACGCCAGACCGCCGCCGGCCAGCGCGAGCAGCGTGCCGACCACCAGACCCCCCAGGTTGGACAGGACCAGGGCGCCCAACCCGAGGAATCCGGCCAGCGCACCCGTGACGACGTGCTGGTTGGGGGTGAACCATGTGACCAGGCCGAGGACGCCGAGCATCCCGCCGAACATCAGCGAGGAGACCCCGCCGACACCGGTCTGGATCATCAGCTCCACCGGCATCGCGACGAGAGACGCCATGACGGCGCCGGAGAGGATCATGAGGAGCCCGCCGGCGAAGGGGCGCCGCTTGCGCCAGCCGCGCCAGGAGGACCCCAGCCCGCGCAACGACCTCAGAAGCACTCGCTCTCCCCGAGGCTGAGGCCGAGGCTCAGGCCGGAGAGGCGGAAGGTCCCGGCGCTGGCGGCCCTCGCCGTCTGTTCCAGGTCCTGCACGACGATCACGTCGGACTGCATGCCGAACAGGTCGTTGAAGCCCTGCGCACCGGACGGTCCCTTGTCGAGGGTGCCCGCGTCGCGCCCGATCTCGATGTTCTCGAACTCGGCGTTGCCGTCCATCTGGGACATGTCGATGACCAGGTTCTCCGCCTGGACGGGCGTGCCCCGGTCCCCGGCGGTGAGTTCGAGGGAGATCGTCCCGATGAGGGGGAACTCGGTGAGGACCGACTGGCACAGCCCGTCGATCTCGGCGCTCTCGATACCGGCGACGGCGACGGGGACGGCCTCCTCGCGCACGGTCTGGTCCAGCCAGCCGTACTGGACGAAGCCCTCACCGCGCAGTTCGTCGGCCGAGATCTTGAATTCCTGGCCCGAGACCGTGAACGAGGCCGCGAGCGCGCCCTGGGCCATGGCGACGAGGATCCCGCCCACGGCGACGCCGGCCGGGACGGAGAAGAGGGCGAAGCGCTTCCAGCTGGTGTGGCTCTCGGGGGTCCTCGCGGACGCGTCGGCCACGTCGGGGGATGCGGTGTCCATGCGTGTCCTTCCGGGTGAACGGCCGCGCTGCGCCTGCCGTCCCCCCGAACATCCGGCACGCGGCCTGGCCGTGCGCCCCCGGGCGGGGCGGCTCCGGACCAGTTTCCCTGACGCTGCACATCATGTATCGGTGTCGAGGGGATTTCAAGAGTCCGGGGGAAAATTATCCGCCGTTTCTCACGATTCCCCGGAATGATCTTGCCTTGTCCCGCTGGTGCTGTGACGTGGGACAACACGGGAATTGCCGAGGTTGGAGGCGGGAGGCAATTCGTGTGTTCCGCTGCGGAGCCAATCGCCTTCCGGAAGCGGTTGGGCCCGTTTCTTGTCATTTCGGTGAGTGCGTTCCGGGGTGCGGTTCGTCAACCGGGTGAGTGGACGGACCACGCGAGGGGTCCGGCGGAACCGGGGTGCGCCGGCACGGAGGAGGAGGGCGGCCCCCGCCGTTCTCACGCGCGCGTGCGCGCGCGAGAAGAGAGTGCCCCCGGTCCCCGGGTGCGCAACGGATCCCGCGGTCGGGCTGTGAGTGGCGACACAGGTCGTTCGGTTTGCCGCGTGCCGTGGCGGGGGGTAGTGTTCTCCGAGTCGCCACGGGACGGCGAGCGGGCCTCAGGGTCGGCTCGGAACCGGGCCGGGTTCGGCGGCACAATCTCTTCTCTGGATCACGCGGTTCGAGCACTGTTCGGGCCATGTAAACTCAGGGAGTCGCTTCAAAAGCCTAGTCCATTCGGACAAAAGCAGACGAAGCAAACGGGCTTTACCCCGATCAGAACCACCACAAACCGCCGATTTGGCGGGGCGCGGAACACCTGATA
>NZ_JBEXSY010000085.1:0-25502 GCF_040613895.1 Nocardiopsis sp. NPDC006198
GCGAATACGAGTTCGTGTTGTCGAGGTCGGAACGGTCACGGCAGTTGCCGTTCAGCGCCGAGGGCGGCGTGTCCGAGGGCCGCCGGACGCCGACAACGGCTGGGGCACAGGGGATCCGGGCCGCCTCCCCGGTCGCGGCCGCGCTCCTCCGCGCCCCGGCCCCGGCGGGACGGCCGGGGGCCCGTGGACCCCGGGGCCGGAGCGGTCCGCGGCGTAACAGGAGGTCGGACCGGGCGAGCGCGCCCCCGCGTGCGAGTAACCTCGCTCCGGGACTCTCCGGCATCGCCTTGATCTGGAACGACTCGACCGCCCAGCGCCGCAGGAACCGTGCGCGAGGGCGCCGACGCCGGACCGGATCTCGACCGGCCCTTCGGCCCGGACCCGTCGGAGAGCCCCACGGACCGGTGTGCGGCCCGAGCCGCAGACCTCGGCGTGCGCCGCCTCCCACAGGGACTCCCCTGCTGGTGAACGCCGCCGGTGATCGCGTTGCGGATTCTTCCGCGAAGCGGATCCGGGTGGCACGGGCGCGGGGACGCATCCCCGCGCCGACACCTCGTCCTCGCATCCTCCCGCACGGCCCTGAAGCGATCCAGCGGCCGTGCACGTGTCAGGAGACTCCGGCAGTCCTTGCCGCTCCCACCCACCGACAGGAAGTTCACCGCTGTGAAACCCGCTCTTGGCACCAGAACAGACGAGGACCGCGGTCCGCTGCGGCACAGGGCCCTGTGCCCTGCGGCACCACCGCGCGTGGTGGCCGTCTCCAGAGAGGAGTCCACCCATGAATGACTCCACCACCGTCCGCGGCACCGTCGGAACGGTCTTCTGGGCCTCCCTCGCCCTCTCCTCGCTGTTCGTGGTCTGGGGCGTGGCCGCCCCTGACCACCAGATGGCCGTGATGAACTCCGCCCTGAACCGGATCACCTCCGGGTTCGGATGGGCCTACCTCCTGCTCCCCCTGCTGCTGCTGGCGCTCCTGGTCGGACTGGCCTTCAGCCGCTACGGACGCATCCGGCTGGGCGACGACGGGGACCGGCCCGAGTTCGCCACCCACACCTGGATCGCCATGATCCTGTGCGCGGTGATGGGCATCGGCCTGGTGTCCTACGGCATCGCCGAGCCGATCTCGCACTTCGCCGTCCCTCCCCACGACCTCGCCGAGCCCGGGACCCCCCAGGCGGCGGTCCTCGCGCTCCAGTACTCCTTCTACGACTGGGGACTGCACGCCTGGGCGATCTTCGCGGTCTTCGGACTGGCCCTGGGCTACTCGATGTACCGCAAGAAGCGCCCCGGGCTGGTCAGCGCCCTCTTCCGGCCGCTGCTGGGACGACACGCCGACGGCCCCGCGGGCAAGGCCATCGACGTCTTCACGGTCTTCGCCACCCTGTTCGGGACCACGACCTCGCTCGGCCTGGGGGCCCTGCAGATCGACAACGGCCTGAACCGGCTCCTGGGAACGCCCACCGGCACCACCACCCAGGTGGTGATCGTGGTCGTCGTGACGGTCCTCTTCAGCCTCTCGGCCGCCTCCGGGGTCCAGCGCGGCATCCGCTACATCAGCGAGGTCAACCTGTCGGTCGCCGCGCTGCTGTTCGTGTTCGTGCTGTTCCTCGGCCCGACGGCGTTCCTGGTCTCCCTCTTCCTGGAGTCCCTCGGCCAGTACGGCGACGAGTTCCTCCTGATGAGCCTGCGGGGACCGGCGTTCGGCGACACCGCGTGGATGCAGGGCTGGACGTACTTCATGATGGCCTGGTGGGTGTCCTGGGGCGCCTTCGTCGGGGTGTTCCTGGCGCGCATCTCGCGCGGGCGCACCATCCGCCAGTTCGTCCTGGTCGTCCTCGGCATGCCCAGCCTGGCCTTCTTCGCCTGGTTCTCCGTCTTCGGCGGCTCGGCCATCGACCTGGACCTGAACCACGGGACCGACATCGCGGGCTCCACCGCGGCCGACCTCAACAGCGCCTTCTTCACCACCCTGGCCGAGTTCCCGCTGCCCGCCGTCACGGCGGCGATGGTGGTGGTCCTGGCGGTGCTCTTCTTCGTCTCGGGCGCCGACGCCAACACCTACGTGCTGGGCATGCTCACCACCCGCGGCTCCCTGCGCCCACCCGTGGCGATCCTGCTGCTGTGGGGCGCGATGACCGGGGCCCTGGCGATCATCCTCCTGTTCTCGGGAGGTCTCGCCGCGCTGCAGCAGACCGTCATCGTGGCGTCGGCCCCCTTCCTCGTCGTCATCGTGGGCGTGGTCGTGTGCTTCTGGCGCGACCTGCGGTCGGAGGGCACGGGGGCGGTCGGCACGCCGCGGCAGCCGGCGCGGTCCGCTCCGGAGGAAACCTTGTGACCCTGCCGGAAGGCGCCCCCGCCACGGCGGCGTCCGCCCGGACCTGCACGGCCGCGGGAAGGCGGTGGGAGCGGAGTCCCTGAGGACGGTCCCTTCCCTCCGCGACCGGTCCGGGCGGCCCTGTCGGGGCCGCCCGGACCGGTCAGGAGCGGGGACCGCGCGGGACCAGGGCCGCCCCGGCGAGCGGCACGGCGGCGAGCGCGAGCCAGGGGACCGGGCCGCCCATGTCCAGGAGCGCCCCGGCGGGCACGCTGCCCAGGAGCACCACCAGCCCGGACAGCGAGGACAGCGCGCCCGTGAACAGGCCCAGGCGGGCGTCGTCCACGAGGTCGGGGAGCCAGGCCCGGACCGTCGGCACGATGAGGACCTGGCCCAGGGTCAGCGCGGTGACGAACGCGACGGAGGGCAGCAGCCCGCCCAGGGCCCCGACCGGTGTCAGCGCCGCGGCGGAGGCGAAGCCCAGCGAGACCAGCAGCAGCCCCCACACCAGGGTCGCGCGCCGGGACAGCCGGGCCGCGGCCCAGGACAGCACCGGGAACTGCGCGGCGATGTAGAGCACCGAGGACCACGCGAGCAGCCAGCCCAGCGCGGCCTGGGAACCGGTCGCCCGCTCCACCTCCCCCGGCAGCGCCAGGTAGAGCTGGTTGTAGGCCAGCAGGTAGCCGCTGTAGGCCAGGCACAGCCCCAGGAAGCGGCGGTCGCCCAGCAGGAGCCGCACCCCCTCGCGCAGGCGGGGCCGTCCCTCCCCGGACCGCGGGCCGGAGGCGCCGTGCGGCTCCGGCCCGGGCATGAGCCTCAGGTGCCCGGCGAGCACGAGCGCGAAGACCGCCGCCCCGACCAGGCACGCGGCCCGGAACCCGCCGAGCAGGAGCAGGGAGCCCAGCAGCGGGCCGACGAGGGTTCCCGCCTGCCCGGAGACGGAGAACAGCGCGAGGACGCGCGTGCGGGGCGTGCCCGAGGCCCGCTCGTGCCGCACCGCCTGGCGCACGATCTCCGTCTCGACCGCCGGGGAGAACAGCGCGGCGGCGAACCCGATGAGCAGCACCGACGCGATCACCGACGCCGTGCCCTCCGCGAAGCCGAGCCAGCAGAAACCGGCGATCCGCAGCGCGCAGCCCGCCAGCACCACCGGCCGCGCGCCGAACCGGTCGGTGAGCGTGCCGCCCACGACGAACAGGCCCTGCTGGCTGAAGGTGCGCAGGCCCAGCACGAGGCCGACCAGCCACCCGGCCAGGCCCAGCCCGCCGCCGAGGTGGTCGGCGAGGTAGGGCAGGACGGCGAAGAAGCCGACGTTGAACGCGAACTGGGAGCCGACCAGCAGCAGCGCCAGCGGGGGCAGGCCGCGCGCGTCGCGCAGCACCCCGGCCGCCCGCCCCGTCCCCGGGCGCCCCCCGCCCCGGGGCCCGGCGGCGTCCTCGGCCTGCTCCGCCCTCCCCCGGGCGTCACCGGCGGGGCTCACGACGCGGTCGGGATCGTGCGTGCGCGGGTCTCCCCGACGACCGCCGGGGAGGCCTCCACCAGCTCGCGCGTGTACGGGTCGGAGGGCTGGGAGAGCACCCGGCGGGCGGGCCCGGTCTCCACGACGCGCCCCTCCCTCATGACCGCGACGCGGTGGGCGACGTGTCCGACGAGCGCGAGGTCGTGGCAGATGAACAGGTAGCCCAGGCCCAGGGTGTCCTGGAGGCCGGTGAGCAGGTTGAGCACCCCGGCGCGCACCGAGGGGTCCAGGGCCGACACCGGTTCGTCCAGGACCAGCAGCCGCGGCTCGCAGGCCAGCGCGCGGGCGATCCCGACGCGCTGGCACTGCCCCCCGGACAGCTCGTGCGGCAGCCGGTCGCCGTGGGAGGCGTCCAGGCCGACCGTGTCCAGCAGGGCGGCCACGCGGTCCGGTCCGGTCTCCCGGTCCCAGCGCCCGTGGATGCGCAGGGGCTCGGCGACCGCGTCGCGCACGCGCAGGCGGGGGCTGAGCGACCCGTACGGGTCCTGGAAGACCGGTTGGAGCGCGGGCCGCAGGGCGCGCAGGCGTGCCGGGTCCATCGTGGTCAGCTCGCTCCCCTCGAAGCGCACCGACCCGGAGTCGGGCCGGCGCAGGCCGACCACGGCGGAGGCCGTGCTGGTCTTCCCGCACCCCGACTCCCCGACCAGGGCGAGCGTCTCCCCCGCGTGGACGTCGAAGGACACCCCGTCGACGGCCGTCACGGGCGCGGAACGCCGCGCGCGTCCGGGGTAGCGCACCACCAGGTCGCGGACCGCCAGCAGCGGCGGGGCGGAGTGGGTCATGTCGTCCTTCCTCGTGGGGTGTGCGGGGTGCGGGCGCCGCCGTGCCGCGGTCACGGCGCGTCCGCGAACAGGGAGCGCGCCGGGTCGGGGAGGTCCTGCCAGCGGTGGCACGAGACCAGTCTCCCCGCCTCGCCCGCGACGACCGGGGAGGGCTCGTGGGCGCGGCAGCGTGTCGCGGCGAGGGGGCACCTCGGCGCGAACGCGCAGCCCTGCGGCAGGGACGTCGGCGAGGGGGGCGATCCCGCGATGGCGGGGAGCCTGCGGTCCCGCGCCTCCCGGGGCGGGAGCGCGGCGAGCAGTCCGGCGGTGTAGGGGGCCCGCGGGTCGGTGAGGACCCGATCCACCGGGCCCGACTCGACGTGCCGCCCCGCGTAGACGACCACCACCCGGTCCGCGTGGCCGCCGACGACCCCGAGGTCGTGGGTGACCAGGACGACCGAGGTCCCGGTCTGCCCGCTCAGCCCGCACAGGAGTTCCAGGACCCTCGCCTGCATGACGGGGTCCAGCGCGGTGGTGGGCTCGTCGGCGAAGACGACGTCGGGCCGGTTGACCGTGGCCATCGCGATGACGGCGCGCTGGCGCATGCCGCCGGAGAACTCGTGCGGGTAGGCGTGCGCGCGCCGGGCGGCGTCGGGGATGCCGACCCGGTCCAGGGCGGCCACGGCCTCCTCCCACGCCCGGGCCCGGCCGGTCCCGCGCACCGAGCGCACGGCCCGGACGAGCTGGGCGCCCACGGTGTGGACGGGGCTGAGCACGGTGAGGGCGTCCTGGGGGACCAGCGACATCCGCCGCCCCCGCACCGAGCGCAGGACGGACGGGCGCGCGCCGACCAGCTCCTGGCCGTCCAGCAGGACGCTCCCGGCGACCTGTGCGCCGTGGGGCGCCAGGCCCAGAACGGCGCGGGCGGTCAGGGACTTCCCGGCGCCCGACTCCCCCACGAGGGCGACCACCTCGCCGGGGTGCACGTCGAAGGACAGGCCGCGCACGGCCGGGACGGCGGTACCGCCGCGTTCGCGCAGGGTGACCCGCAGGTCGCGGACGCTCAGCAGGGGCGTGCGGCCGGGGGCGGCGTCGCGCGGCGGACCGCCGGGCGCGGCCCCGTCCTCCGGCGCGGCGCCGTGGGCCGCGCCGTCGGGGACCGCACCGTCGGGAACCGCACCGCTGTGACCGCCGTGGGAGCGGGGGCCACCACCGCCGGCGGCTGCGTCGTGGGGAGCGCCGTGGTTCATCGTCCGGCTCCTTCCGGGATTCCGGCCCCGGCGGCGGCCGGGACCCGGCGCCGCCGGGCGGTGCGCCCGCCCGGGGGCAGGGTGGACAGGGAGACCGCGAACGCGGCGAGCAGCATGAGCATGGCGCCCGGGGCGAGCGCGGCCAGAGGCGCGCGCTCCACGTAGGGCAGGGACTCCGACAGGCTCAGCCCCCATTCCGCGGAGGGCGGCTGGGCCCCGAGGCCGAGGAACCCCAGCGAGGCCAGGGCCAGGGCGATGCCGGGGAGCCGGAGCACCGCGTTGCGGCCCACCGGCCCCAGGACCGCGGGCAGGACGTGCCGCACCAGGATCCACCGGGAGTCGGCCCCCAGTGCCCTCTGGGCGTCGAGGTAGGCGGCGGCGCGCGTCTCCTGGACCAGCGAGGCCGCGTGCGCGGCGAGCGGCGGCCAGGACACCAGGGCGACGGCAACCGAGGCGCCGAGGGGGCCGGGGCCCATGACGGCGGCCACGAGGATCCCGGCGATGACCGGCGGCAGGGCGTTGGCCATGTCGGCGGCGCCCGCCGCCAGCGCGGGCCGGAACCCGACCACCAGCGCGACCGCGAGGCTCACCAGGCACACCAGCGCCGCGGTGCCCACGGTGGCGACGGCCCCGTGGCCGAGGCGGGCGAGCACGTCGCGGCCCACGGCGTCGGTGCCCAGCGGGTGCGCCCACGAGAGCCCGGCGAGGCGCTCGGCCACGCTCACGGTCATCGCGTCCCGGGTCAGCCCCCACACGCACACGGTGAGGAGCAGCGCCGCGCACACCGCGGGCACCGACCGGCGCAGCGCTCCGGCCGGGGCCGTGGGCGGCGGCGACAGGGTCAGGGCCGCGTCGCGCAGTCCGGGCCCCAGCATCCACCGGCGCGCCGCCTGGGCGAGCAGGCCCGCCGCGGTTCCGAGGAGCACCAGGCCCAGGACCGCGCCCTGGAGCATGGGCAGGTCCTGGGACTGGGCGGCGCCCAGAGCGGTGCGGCCGATTCCGGGGACGGCGAAGACCGTCTCCACGGCGACCGCTCCCCCGGTCAGGCCGATCGCGACCATGCCGAACTGCGGGATGAGGGCCGGGGTCGCCCGGCGCAGCGCGGCCGCGCCGATGACGGCCGGGGAGCACCCCGAGGCGGCCCACAGGCCGACCCAGCGCTCGGCGAACACCGAGGGCAGGGCGTCGTCGACCAGCCGGCCCAGCAGCCCTCCGGCCGGGATTCCCAGCGCCAGGGCCGGCAGGACCAGGTTGACCGGCCCCTGCCAGCCGTAGGGCGGCAGCCAGCCCAGCCACACCGACAGGGAGACCATGAGCAGGACGGCGACCAGGAACTCGGGCAGGGCCGTGCACATGGCGGCGACCGCGCCGCTGCCCGACCCGCCCGGGCGCAGCGTGCCGCGCGCCCCGCGCACCAGGGCGGGCGCGCACAGCAGGGCCGCCAGCGCCAGGGCCACGCCGAGCGCGCACGCCATGACCAGGAGGGACACCCCCGTGGCCGAGACGACCGCGGGCAGGACGGGGGCGTCGGAGACCCAGGAGGAGCCCAGGTCGCCGCGGAGCGTCCCGCCGAACCAGCGGCCGAGCATCACCAGCGGTCCGTCGGAGAGCCCCAGCTCCGCGCGGATCGCGTTGAGGGCCTCCTCGGTCGGCTCCTGCTCGGCCGAGCGGGCCCGCAGCACGGACAGCGCGGGGTCGCGGCCGGACAGCCACGGGAGCAGGCCGACCACGACGGTGATGACGGCCAGCGCCGCCACGCGGGAGAGCAGGGGGCCGAGGAACCCGGAGCGGCGGGCCGGGCGGGGGCGCCGGGGCGCGGCCCGGCCCGGGTGCGCGGCGCCCATCAGTCCAGCCGGGTGCGCGAGGTGACGAGCAGGCGCTCGCGCGGGTCCTTGGCCGAGTCCACGACGCCGGCCGCGTCGCCCTGGATGACGCGCTCGTGCAGCATGGGGATGGCGGCGTCGGTGGCGAGGACGGCGGCCTCGGCCTCCAGGATCGCGGCGCGCCGCTCCTCGCCCGTCGGCGCAAGCTCGGCCGCCTCCAGTGCGGCGTCCACCCCCTCGTCGCACAGCTGGGCGATGTTGAAGGAGCCGTCGCAGGAGAAGTCGCTGGTCATGTACGCGGCGGGGTCCCCGGAGTCCAGGACGGTCGCGCGGGAGAGGATGAACGCGTCGAACTCGCCGCTGAGGGCGTCCTCCTCGATGTTGGCGTACTCGCGCACGACCTGCTCCACCTCGAACCCGGCGTCCTCCAGCTGCTGTTCGAGGACGGTCGCGACCTCGGGCAGCTCGGCGCGGTCGGTGAAGGTCGCCAGGGTGACGGACGCGCCGTCCGGGTCCTGTGCCTCCGTGGCGCCGGTGCGCGCGGGGCGCTCGGCGGCCCAGGGCAGCGCGGGGCCCAGGAGGCCCTCCGCCACGTCGGCGCGGCCCTCGTAGACGCCCTCGACCAGGGACTCGCGGTCGATCGCCTCACGTGCGGCGGCCCGCAGGCCGGGGTCCGTGAAGGGCCCCTCCTCGGTGTTGAGGTAGAGGGTGTTGGTGCGCGGCATCGGGACCTCGGTGAGGGTGTCCTCCTCCAGGAGCGCGGCCTGGGAGGTGGGCACGGACTCGACGATGTCGGCCTCGCCGGTGCGCAGGGCGGCGGCGCGCGCGGTCCCGTCGGGCACGAAGGCCACGTCGATGCCGGGGGCCAGGGCGGGTTCGCCCCAGTAGCCGTCGAAGCGGTCCAGGCGTGCGGCGGTGGTCCCGGTGACCTCGACCAGCTCGAAGGGCCCGGTCCCGGTGCCGACGGGGCTCACCGAGCCGCCCTCGTAGGCGCTCTCGGCGAGGATCGACAGTTGCGGCGAGGACAGCCGCTGCGGGACGAGGGGGTCCTCCTCGGCGGTGGTGACGGTCACGGTGTCGCCCCGCGCCTCCACCCCGATCTCCACGCCGTCGAGGATGCGCGGCTTGGGCGAGGCCTGCGCCGCGTACTCCAGCGCGTGGGCGGCGACGTCGGCGGTCAGCTCCGTGCCGTCGTGGAACTCCACCCCCTCGCGGATGGTGAACGTCCAGGTGGTGGGGTCGGTGCGGGTCCACTCGGTGGCCAGGCCGGGCTGCGGGTCGCCGACCTCGTCGAGAGTGACGAGGGTCTCGGCGGTGCTCCACCGGGAGAGCTTGAAGGCGTCGTCGGTGAGGGGCGACAGGGCCGAGCGCGGCGGCTGCATCATGGCCACCGAGATCCGTCCGTCGTCGGCGGCGGTGTCGTCTCCGGCGGGGAAGCAGCCGGTGGCCGCGAGGGCGGCAGCCACGGCCAGGCAGGCGCCGGGCGGGGTCTTGTGGAGGTGCACGGGGGTTCTTCCAGGGGTCGGGTGTGGACGGGGCCGCCGCGCGACGGTGTCGCGACCGGCCAAAACAGCATATGACAACCGTTTTCATTATTGTCCACCAGTCCGCCCGGAACGTGACACCCCCGCCCACATCCGTCCGGAGGGGCGGAAACGACACGGGCCCGGGGCCCGGAGGGAGAACCCCCCGCGCCCCGGGCCCGTGCCCGGCCGGTGTCAGGCGCCGCCGGTGGCCGCCTCGACCTCGGCCATGAACTGCTCGGCCGCCTCGGCCGGGGTGATGTCGCCGAAGGCCAGGCTGTCGGTGACCCGCCCGGTGATCTCCACGACCTGGCCCGCGCCGATCGGCGGCGGCGGGTTGCCGTCCACGATCGTGTCCTCGATGCCGCTCATGAACTCGGCCATCTGCGCGTCGGCGCCGGGCAGGTCGTCGACGATCGCCTCACGCACCTCCACGTTGGCCGGGAGCCCCAGGTCGGCGAGGGTCAGCTCGGCCACCGCCGGGTCGTTGAGCATGTAGTCGACGAAGAGCGCCGCCTCCTCGGGGTGCTCGGACCCCGCGGAGATGGTGTAGAACATGGCCGGCTTGAAGAACCCGCCGGTCCGCTCGAACTCGGTCTCCCCCGGGTAGCGGAGCAGCTGGATGTCGCGGCCGGAGGACTCGGCCACCCCGCCGAGCTGGTTGCTCCAGAAGTGCGCCATCGCGCCCTGGTTGGTGGACACGACCGACTGGTCGACCCCGCCGCCCTGGATCTCCACGCCCTCGGCGGCGCTCGGCTGGCCGCCGTTGTCCTGGAGCTCCTGGGTGATCTCGAACCACGCCGTCAGGGTCTCCTGGGAGAAGCCCAGCGAGCCGTCCTCGGCGTAGAGGTTCTCGCCGTGCTGGCGCGCGAAGACCTGGAACCCGGTCTCGTTGTAGCTCATGCTCTGGGTGCCGACGTACTCGCCGTCGCTGCCCTCGGTGATCTGCGCGGAGATCTCGACGTAGTCGTCCCACGTCCAGGTCTCGTCGTCGGGCATCTCCACGCCCGCGGCCTCGAAGGCCTCGGGGTCGGCGTGGATGGCGTAGGCGTTGACGCCGGTGGCCGCGCCGAAGGTCTGGCCGTCCAGGTCGCCGCTCTCGGCGATGAGCGGGTCCAGGCCGGACAGGTCCAGGCCGGCGGCCTCGTCGAGGTTCATGAGCGCGCCGCGGTCGGCGTACTCGCGCAGGTACCGCTCCTCCTGCATGGCGATGTCGGGGGCGTCGTTGGCGGCGGTGTTGGTGGCCAGCCGGTCCCAGTAGGAGCTCCAGTCGGTGCTCTCCCCCGCGATGCGGATGCCGGGGTTCTCGGCCTCGAAGTTCTCGATGACCTGGAGCATGGTGGCCTGGCGCTCGTCGGAGCCCCACCAGGAGAAGCGGAGCTCGACGGTGTCGCCGTCGCCTCCGGAGCCTCCGCACGCGGAGGCGGCCATGACGATCGCGGTCGCGGCGGCGGTGGCGGTGAGGGCGGTGCCGCGGCGGCCCGCGCGGGACCGTCCTCGGCCGGGGGGTACGCGCATGGTGGTGTTTCCCTTCGGCTGCTGCGTTCCGGGGGCGGCTGCGTCCCGGGAGGGGGTACTGCTGTCCGGTCGGGAGGGCGGGGGCGGGCCGGCGGAACGGCCGGGGCCGCCGCGCGCGGCGGAGGGAGGGCTGGGGCGGACAGGGACGGGACCGCGGTCGCGACCGGGCCGGATCGGCCGGGGCGCCGGCCGGTGGCGCCCCTGGTGGGGGCGCCGGGCCGGGGCGTCACGGACGGAGCGGCATGGCCGCAACCGTGCTGGTAAGCGCTATCCATGTTCTCAAGTGTTCATTTTTTAGCACCGCGTCACGTGGGGTGTCAACGCTCCCTTTTCGAACACGACACCCGCCTGTCACATCCCGAACCCCGCCGAGCCCGCCACCACCAGCAGAACCACGGAAAACAGTCACCCCGGGAGGGCGGAGGGCGACGAAACCGGCCCCGCGCACCGCGGCATGCCGGATCGGACCCCTCGCGGCTTCCTTCCCCCCATCTCTTGCCCTCGGGGTCGGAAAGCGTTTACCATGCCGAACACGCACGCCACCGACCACCCCGGACCCCGCCCCGCCTCCGGGGGCACGCGGGGACGGACCATCCGACTGCCGGACGCACCGCGCACCGGGTCCGGGCCGAACGCCGGAAAGGGCACGCGCGCCCGCCCCGGCGGAGGCGCCGATCGGACCACCGACCGCCCCCGCCGCCGACGCGGACGCGCCCATGGCCCGGGGCGTCAGGACCGCCGGGACGGGGCGGCGCGACTCTTGCTCATCAGCTGCGCCGAGCGGGCCGCGCGGGCCGTGACCAGGACGGTGGACCTACGGCTGAAGACCCGCGTCAGGGACGTGGCGAGCACGTTGCCGGCGCGCGAGAGCGCGCTCGGGACGGACCTGCGGCGGTCGAGCGCCCGGACCAGCGCCAGGGCGACCTCGTCGGGGGTCTGGAAACCGCCCGTGTACCCCTCGGCACCGATCGCGTCGAAGAACTCCGTACGGGTCAGCCCCGGCGAGAACGCCATGGTGCGCAGCCCGCTGTCCCGGGTCTCCCACCACAGCGCCTCGGTGAAGGACAGCACGAACGACTTGGTCGCCGCATAGGCGGCCATCCCCGGGATCGGCTGGTAGGCGGCCATGCTGGCGACGTTGACCAGGTAGCCGTCGCCCCTCTCGGCCAACCGGCCCACGAAGGCCCGGGTGAGGTCGACGACGGCGCCCACGTTGAGAGCGACCATCGCGCCGAGCTCGTCGGGGTCCTGATCGCGGAACGGACCGTCCATGCCGACCCCGGCGTTGTTGACGAGGCTGGTCACCTCCAGGCCGCGGCGGTCGATCTCGGCGGCCAGCTCCCTTCCGGCCCCGGGGCGGCCGAGGTCGGCGGAGACGGTCTCGACCCCGACGCCGTGGGCGTCGCGGAGTTCGACCGCCAGCGCCTCCAGCCTCTCGGCGCGCCGGGCGACGAGGACCAGGCTTGTCCCGCGTTCGGCGAGCCTGCGGGCCAGGGCTGCGCCGATGCCGGAACTGGCCCCGGTGATGAGTGTGGTCTGCGAAGCGTGCTCGATGCTCATGGCGACACCTTACGACATTCGTGGCACTTGGTGTCAATTTCGTCGCTGAATGCCGCACTGTGTAGAGTGCGGGGGTGCGCAGTGAAGAACCGGTACCGGGCCTGAGGGAACGCACCCGCCGAGCGGTACACCGGGAGATCGCCGAGGCCGGGATGCGCCTCTTCCTCGAACGCGGTTTCGAGGAGACGACCATCGACCAGATCGCGGAGGCCGCGGGGATCTCCCGCCGCTCCTTCTTCCGCTACTTCGGGACCAAGGAGGACGTGGTCCTCGGCGACCTCGTCGACCGGGGCCGCCGGGTCCGTGACGCGCTCGTGCAGCGCCCGCCCGAGGAGGAGCCCTGGGAGGCGGTCCGGGCCTCTCTGCTGTCCCTGCGCACCGTGCAGCCGGTCGACACCGACCGCGAGCTCCGGATCGGGCAGATGCTGCACCGGACCCCCTCCCTGCGCGCCCGCCACATGGAGAAGCAGCTCGCCTGGAAGGAACTCCTCGTCCCCGAGCTCGCCCGGCGCCTGCGCGGCGCGGACGACCCGGACGGGTCGGCGGCCGAGCACCGCGCCGCCGCGATCGTGGCCACCGCCCTGGCCTGCCTCGACGTGGCCAGTGAGACCTGGCTCCGCCTCGACGGAGCCGTCCCCCTCGAACAGCTGTGGGACGAGGCCGTCTCCGCCGTCCGGGGGTGAGGCCGCCGGGGGCGGAGTCCGCCGCTCCCCGTACGTCCGGCGCCTTCCCCGCGGGCCTCAGACGCGCGGGTCGAGGTCCTCGGGGGCGAGCGGGCGGCCGGGCAGGGGCGCCGCCGAGCCGGGCCTCAGCCCGTCCAGCGCCAGGGCGAGAACGCGCTCGTACACCTGCGGCCCCAGCGCCCCGGCGCTCTCAGCGGCCCTCCCGCTGTCCGCGCGCCTTCCCCCATGCCGACACACTTCACGGCCGTCAGGACCACTCACTCCTGACTGCCCGGAAGCTCGCTCGAAACCCGGTTCCGCTCCTGACTCAGAGTAGTCCCAGAAGGACCTCGCGTCCTTCCGTACCGTCCTCCGAGTAACTGAGAACAACCGCGCCGGGGGCAGCGGTGGCGGACACGACCGCCTGGTCGTCTTCCAGCCCAGCCTCGCTGACGTCGATGTTCGTGGGCTCGGCAGCGTTTCCCCACGCGTGGAACCACACCCGCGCCTGCGAATCACGCGTGTCGGAGCCATGGCCGACGACACCGCCTTCCAGGGCCACCGGATACTCCGCCCGGCTGGTTCCGCGAGGAATGGAAATCGCTTCCAGGACCGTCCCCGACCGGTCCGTCCTCCGATACTCGGAGTTCTCTCCGAATTGGATCACGACCGACCCGTCCTCAAGGAATCCGATGACCGCGCCGTCCCACTCTCCGAAGACCTCCCCGGTTGCAACGTCGAACACGCGAGTAGCGCCGCTCTGAGTCCTGACCGCCAGATATTGATCGGTGAGGGGATCGTAACGGCGTTCGGAGGCGTTCAATTCGGGATCGGACCTTCCGAAGCCCTCTTCGAACCGCCACAGTTCCTGACCCGAGGCCAGGTCCCGGCCGAGCAGACCGGCTCCGTCCTCGCCCCCTGCACAGGAGTAACCCTCCAGAACGATGTCGCCCATGACCATGCCCACGGTGGTGTCACTGCTAATAGCCTCGATGGTCGTGCACTCCGGCGGCTCTTGCTGAACCCACAGGTTCTCACCGGTGTCGAGCTCAATCGCCCTCAGGGCGGGATCGTCGAACGGGTCGCGGGCGATCCTCACACCGTGGGCCACGTTCCGGCTGAAGGCTCCTTCATCGATACCGCTGTCACCACCGGAGCTCTCCTCGATCGCGATTTCCTGAAGAACTTCCCCCGTGGACGGATCCAATTCGACCAAGGTGGGACCGCCCTCGGAGCCCTCTGTCTCGACAGCCAGATAGTCGCCCGCATGTGAGGCATACGCCGCACGGGCGTTGTCTCCCGCCCGGTACTGCCACAACTCTTCACCGGTGTCCCCCGCCAGGGCCACGAAGCCGTCGTCCAGGAGAACCACGATACCTACGGGCACTGGAACGGTATCGACGAGGCGAGTTCCTTCTGGCGCCTCCCATTCCCAACCGACTCGTTCGACACGCTCCGGGTAGGCGAGTTCCCGGGGGGCATCGTTGATGGACCGAGCATCACCTGGGGACAGGCCGCAACCGGCCAAGGGCAGCAGCAATGCGACGCAGGTCGCCGACAGCAGGCGGACCCGTCCCGTCGAACCCATACCGAATCCGCCCCTCACCACTTCCCCCGAGCCATGCCCAGGGTCCCCGGAAAGTTGTCGACCGCACTCTTCACGCTGCCTTCGCCATCCACCCATGGCCACTCGTCGAATGCCGGTTCTGTCAGCTGTGGAAGATCTCCGGGCAGCCAGAGATCGCAGCAGCCGTGGGTCAGCCTCCTGCGCCGATCCAGCAGCTCGACCTGTATGCGTGACCGGGATGAATCGGTGACCACGCAGCAGCCCCCACCCGCGCCCTTCGGGGACACCGGGCCCGGCTTGGCGGATGAGGGCCCAGACAGCCGTCCACGCCTGGTGGAACGATCCTTCACCACCCAGGCACCCAGTCGGCGCGGAACCGGAGGACCGGTATCGGCAGGAGGCGTGAGGCCCGCCCCGGCGCGGTTCCCGCCGCCGGCGGGAACCGTCAGACCGGGGCGACGCGCGGCTCCAGCAGGCAGAACTCGTTGCCCTCCGGATCAGCGAGCACGTGCCAGGGCTCCTGCCCGGTCTGGCCGACGTCGACGCGCACGGCGCCCGCGGCCAGGAGGCGTTCGAGCTCGGCGTCCTGGTCGCGGTCGGTGGCGTTGACGTCGATGTGCAAAGGGAGCCTCCCGTTCCTCGGCTCGTCGCTGCGCAGGAAGACGAGCTCCGCCTGCGGCCCGTCGGCCCCCTCGCGCGGGCCGATCCCGACGCCCTCGTCCGCCTGGGCGTGCACGACGAAGTCCAGGACCTCGCACCAGAACCGCGCCAGCGCCTCGGGGTCCCGGGACTTGAGCACGAGACCGGTGATACGGCATGCCATGGTCGGAACCTGCTCTCAGCTCGGGGACCGCCCGGACGGCCGCGCGGCCGGACACCCGTGCGACGGTACCCGGCGAAGCCCGCGTGGGCCAGGGGGTTCCGGGTCGGGCGCGCCGCGTGCGCGAAGGCGCGGCGGCGCGCCGCTGGGCAACGTCGATCACTGCCGTCTCGACGCCGCGTGCGCGGAGACGCGGAGCGGCGGATCTACCAGCGCCGGCGCACGGTGCCCTTGGGCCCGGCCACCAGGCTCGCCGCCGGCACGTCGTCGGCCACGGTCGTCCCGGCCGCGACGACGGCGTCGCGGCCGATGCTGACGCCGGGCAGGATCGTGGCCCCGGCGCCGATCCACACGTTCTCGGCCACGTCGATGGGAGCGCCGCTGAGGAACCGGCGCCGCTCACCGGGGTCCACCGGGTGGCCCACGGTGATGAACGTGGCCTTCGGGCCCACCATCACCCCCCGGCCCAGCCGGATGCCGGCGTAGTCGAGGAACGTGCAGCCCTGGTTGACGAAGACGCGCTCCGCCAGGTCCAGGCGCAGGCCGTGGTCGGTGTAGAAGGGCGGGTAGACCGTCACCCCCGCGGGCAGGGGCCTGCCCAGGATCTGCTCGAACAGCGCGGACCTGCCGGCCTCGTCGTCGAAGGGGAGGACGTTGAGGCGGGAGGTCAGCTCCGTGGCCCGCAGCACCCTCTCGCTCATCGCCCTGAACTCGGGACCCAGGACGCGTTCGCCCCTGGCCAGGAGCTCCGGGTCGTGGATCGGCATGAAGCGGTCGTCGGTCGTCATGCGGCGATTGTGGCGCAACCCCCGCAGGAGCGGGATGCCCGTGATCCGTCCGCCGGACGGCGCCCGTCCCGACCGGGCGCGCGGGGGCCGCCGCAGGCCCCCGCCTCAGTCCTTTGCGACCCGCTCCCCCTGCGCGGGGCCGGCCGCGTCCGGCGCGGACAGCACGTCGAAGGCGCGGCGCCGGTGGGCGGCGAAGAGGGCGAGGGCGGCCCCGGCGTCGCGGGCGCGCAGGGCCCCGGCGAGTTCGCGGTGCTCCCCCGGGACGTGCGCGAGGTAGTCCTCCGCGCTGACGCGGATCCTGGTCAGCAGGAACAGGTGGACCTGGGACCGGATCGCCCGCCAGGCCTCCACCAGCCGCCCGTGGCCGGAGGCGTCGTAGACGGCGTCGTGGAAGGCGATGTCGCAGCGCACGAGCGCGTGTTCGTCCCCGGCCCGCTCCATCCGCTCCGCGAGCCCCGCGACGGCGTCGAGCTCCTCGTCGGAGGCGCGGGCGACCACCTCCCGGACGGCCAGCTCCTCCAGCGCGCCCCGGAGGCTGTCGAGTTCGGCCACGTCACGCGGGGACAGGGTGGTGACCGTGGCCCCGCGGTGCCAGGCGCTGCGGACCAGGCCCTCGCGCTCCAGCCGGAGCAGGGCCTCGCGCACCGGGCCGCGGCTGACCTCCAGCACCCGGGAGAGCTCCACCTCGCGCAGCGGGGCGCCCGGCGCGTAGACCCCGCTGAAGACGGCCTCCCGGACGCGGTCGGCGACCTCCTCGGCCAGCCCCCTGCGGCGTGCGGGCGCCACCGTGCCCCGTTCGTCCGCCACTCCTGCCTCCTTCTTTTGTCGCAATGTTAACATTGCGACATCGCTTCTCGGCGGCACGCCGGGAGCGCTCCTCAAGGAAGGCGGACCGCACACATGACCGTCCTCGACTCCCCGATCCCGCGGTTCCACCTGGCCGTGCCGGTGGACGACCTCGCGGCCGCGCGCCGCTTCTACGGCAAGGTACTCGGCCTGGAACAGGGGCGCAGCTCCGACACCTGGGTGGACTGGAACCTGCACGGCCACCAGTTCGTCACGCACCTGGCGCCCGCCCGGTCCGAGCGCGTGCACAACCCGGTCGACGGCCACGACGTGCCGGTACCGCACTTCGGGCTGATCCTGCCGGTCGCCGCGTTCCACGAACTCGCCGGACGGCTGCGCGAGGCGGGGACGGAGTTCGTCATCGAGCCCTACGTGCGCTTCGAGGGGCAGCCCGGCGAGCAGTGGACGATGTTCCTGCTCGACCCCGCCGGCAACGCCCTGGAGTTCAAGGCGTTCGCCGACGACTCGCAGGTCTTCGCCGTCTGAGCGGGCGGCCCGGGGCGCCCCCGGGCACCGGCGCCCCGCCCGCGACCCGGCGGGCGGGGGCCGGTCCCCGACCACCGTGCGGAGCCCGTTCCGGCCACGGGGCGGCGGGCAGGGGCGGCCGCGGGCCCCCGGGTCAGACCGCGGTGCCCGCCCCCGCGCCCTGCGCCTGCACGCCCCGGAGCCAGCGCACGGCCTGCTCGCTGCCGGTGTCCAGGTCCCCGGGCAGGTCGTCGAGGAAGGTCTGGTCGCCGTGCCTGGCCATCTCGGCGCGCACGGCGTCGGGGTCGCCCTCCTCGATGACCCGCAGCAGGCGGCGGTGGCGCAGCACGTTCGCGGTGGCCGTCTCGTTGCGGTGCGCCCGGGCGTGCCGGTTGAGCACCATGCACAGCTTCATCTGGAGCTGGAGCGACCGGTAGGTCTCCTCCAGGCGCTGGTGCCCCGACAGGCCGACGACCGCGGTGTGGAACTCGAACTTCTGCTCCGACAGCTCGGCCTCGTCCCGGGCGTCGGCGGCGGCCTCCATGCGGCGCAGCGCCTCCCAGCACCGCTCCAGCCGCCGGGGATCGACCACGGGGATGCCCAGGTCGATGGCCATGTTCTCCAGCTGGTGGCGCAGGGTCATGATCTCGTAGACGTCGTGCAGCGTGAGCGGGGTGACGACCGCCCCCCGGTGCGGGGACTGGCGCACCAGGCCCTCGTGCTCCAGGCGGCGCAGCGCCTCGCGCAGGGGCGGCCTGCTGATGTTGAGCTGCTGCGTGAGCCGGTTCTCCACCACCCGCTCCCCGGGCAGCAGCTCCCCGGCCAGGATCATCCGCCGGATCGAGCGTGCCGCCAGCTCCACCATGCTCGGCGGCTTGACGATCCGCTGGTCGCCCTGTGCCCCGGCCCCGGTGCCGGCCGCCTCGGACCGGTCCATGGTCCCTCCCTCGTCCTCGCCGTGCGGGGCCCCGGCCGGGGCCCCGCCGTTCCATACTGTCACCGTCGCGCGGGCCGCCCCGGCTCCAGTGCGGCCGCGACCAGCTCCACCGGGTGCCAGGCGCGGCGCTCGGTCCCGTGCCCGATCTGCTGGCGGCACGAGACCCCGGTCGCGGCGACCACCGTGTCCTCCTCCTCGGCCTCGATGGCGGGGAAGAGCCGGTCCGAGCCGACCTTCATGGACATCTCGTAGTGCTCGGCCTCGAACCCGAACGACCCGGCCATCCCGCAGCACCCCGCGTCGAGCTCGACGACCTCCGCCCCGGGGATGCGGCGCAGGAGCGCCATGGTCGCGCCCGTGCCCACCTCGGCCTTCTGGTGGCAGTGGCCGTGGAAGAGGATCCGCCGCCCCGCGGGCCAGGAGTCCGCGGACAGGGTCAGCCGCCCCGCGTCCAGGGCCTCGGTCAGCAGCTCCTCGACCTGGCGCACCCGCCCGGCGACGTCGGCGACGCGGGGGTCGCCCGGCAGCATCGACGCGGCCTCGTCCTTGAGGGTGAGCACGCAGGAGGGCTCGCAGCCGACGATCGGCGTGCCGGCGGCGCCGCCCTCGCTGAGGAGCCCGACCAGCCCGCCGACCTTGGCCTTGGCGTCGTCGACGAGCCCCTTGGACAGGCTGGACCGCCCGCAGCACCCCCGGCTCTCCAGGCGGACCCGCCACCCCGCCCGTTCGAGGAGGCCGATGGCGGCCCGGCCGATCCCCGGCTCGGTGAAGGTCGAGAAGGAGTCCGCGAGGAAGGTCAGCTCGCCCAGGGGCGCCTCCCCCTCGGGCGCTCCCCTGCGGCGGAACCAGCGCACCAGGTTCTGCCGCTCGAAGCTCGGCAGGGGGCGCCGCGCGGTGATCCCGGTGGCCCTCTCCATCAGGCGCCGCAGCACCGGCCACCGGTTGGGCAGCCCGCTCAGCGGCGCGGTGGCCGATCCCAGCCGGTACAGGGTGCGCACCGCCCCGAAGATCCGCGTGCGCAGCGGGACGCCGTGGGCGTCGTGGTAGTGCGACTGGGTCTCGCTCTTGAGCTTGGCCATGTCCACGCCCAGGGGGCACTCGCTCTTGCACGCCTTGCACATGAGGCACAGGTCGAGGACCTCGTGGAGGCGCTCGTCGCCCAGGGCCGCCGTCGGGTCGGGCTCGGACAACGCCTTGACCAGGGCGTTGGCCCGGCCGCGGGTGGCGTGCTCCTCGTCGCGGGTGGCGATGTAGGAGGGGCACATCGCCCCCGTGGTGCTCTTGCGGCACAGGCCGATGTTCATGCACCGGTCGGCGGCCCCGCGCATGCCGCCCACGACCTCGAAGGCGAGCCGCGTCCGCACCGGGGCGGCCTCGGGCAGGGCCGGGTCGCGCAGGTGGTCGGTCATGGGGGGCGCGTCGACGATCTTGCCGGGGTTGAGCAGGTTGCGGGGGTCGAAGACCCGCTTGACCTCCTGCATGGCCGCGTACAGCTCGGGTCCGAAGATCTGGCGGTTGAACTCGCTGCGGGCCAGCCCGTCGCCGTGCTCGCTGGAGTTCACCCCTCCGTACTCGGTGACCAGGTCCTTGACCTCCTCGGCGACCGCGCGCATCCGCTCGGCCTCCCCGGGCACCGCCAGGTCGACGAACGGGCGGATGTGCAGGCAGCCCACCGAGCAGTGGCCGTAGAACCCGGCCTCCATGCCGTGCCGGTCGAGGATCTCCTTGAAGCGGGTGGTGTACTCCACCAGGTGGACGGGGTCGACGGCGGTGTCCTCCACGAACGCGAGGGGGCGCCGGGTGCCGCTGCCCGCCGCCATGAGCAGGCCGAGGCTGGACTTGCGCACCTTGAGCAGGGCGGCCTGCTGCTGCGGGGTCACCGCCTCCAGGGTGTGGTAGCCGTGCCCGGAGGCCTTCCAGGTGCGGGTGAGCCGGTGCAGCCGGTCGACGAGCTCGGCCTCGTCGTCGCCGGTGAAGGAGACGAACAGCAGGGCCTCGGGGTCGCCCTGGAGGATGTCGCCGAGGGAGGCGTACTCGATGCGCTGCCGGGACAGGTCGAGGATGGTGCGGTCCATCAGCTCCACGGCGGCGGGGTCGTGCGCCAGGGCGTCCTGGGTGGCCGCGATCGCGGCCGGGACGCCGGTGAAGTGGCCGACGGCGATGACGGTCCGCGCGGGTTTGGGGACCAGGTCGACCTCGGCCCCGGTGGCCAGCACGAGGGTGCCCTCGGAGCCGACGACGAACTTGGCCAGGTCGAAGGCGGGGTCCTGTGCGAGCCGGTCCAGCCGGTAGCCGCACGCCCGCCGCCAGAAGTCCGGGTACCCGGTGGCGACGGCCTCGGCGTTCTCGCGCAGGATGCGGGCCAGGCCCCGGTGGATGTCGCCCTCCAGTCCGGGGCGGGCGGCGAGGTCGGCGCGCTCGGCCTCGGAGCAGGGGCGCAGCGTGGTGCGCGCGGCGTCGGCCAGGACCACGTCCAGGGCGCGCACGTGGTCGATGGTCATGCCGTAGCGCAGGGAGCCGCTGCCCGCGGAGTTGTTGCCGATCATCCCGCCGACGGTGGCGCGGTTGCTGGTGGAGGTGTCGGGTCCGAACATCAGGCCGTGGGGGGCCGCCGCCGCGTTGAGCTCGTCCTGGACCACGCCGGGCTGGACGCGGGCCGTACGGGCCTCGGGGTCCAGGGAGAGGATGGAGCGCATGTGCCGCGACATGTCGACGACCAGGCCCGCCCCCACGGTCTGTCCGGCCAGGCTGGTGCCGGCGCCGCGGGGGGTCAGCGTCACGCCGAGGCGGCCCGCGACCGAGGCGACCGCCGCGACCTCGTCGGCGTCGCGCGGGAAGACGACGCCGAGCGGCATGATCGCGTACATGCTCGCGTCCCGGGAGAACAGGTGGCGCGAGTAGTCGTCGAAGCGGGTGTCCGTCACCCCCTCCCCGCGGAGCAGCTCCTCGGCCTCCGCGGCGAGCCCGGCGGGCGCCTCCCCTCCCCCGCCCGCTCCGCTCGTGCCGCTCTTCTGCGTCGTGCTGGTCATCGCCGCCTCCATCGCTCGCGTCCGCCCCCGGCCGGGGCCCCTCGGGTCGGTCGTCCGGTCCGTCTCAGTGCTCGTCCAGCAGCTTCAGCGCCGCCGCCAGTCCGTCGCCGGCGGCCGTGATCCCGGCGTGGCCCAGCCCCATCTGCACCCCGGCGAGCGCGCCGGCGATGGTGAGGTCGTTGGTGTGGCCCAGGTGCCCGATGCGGAAGACCCGCCCGGCCAGGCGGCCCAGCCCGGCGCCCAGGGACATGTCGTAGCGGTCCAGGATCACCTTCCTGACGTGGTCGGCGTCGTGCCCCTCGGGCACGAGCACCCCGGTGAGGACGCCCGAGTACTCGCGCTCGTCCGCGCAGAGCACCTCCAGCCCCCAGGCCCGGACCGCGGCGCGGACCGCCCGGCCGTAGCGGTCGTGGCGGGCGAAGACGGCGGGCAGCCCCTCGGCGTTCAGGATGCGCAGCGCCTCGCGCAGGCCGTAGAGGAGGTTGGTGGCCGGGGTGTAGGGGGTGAACCCGCGCGCGTTGGCCTCCAGCATCGGCGCCCAGTCCCAGTAGGACCTGGCCATACGCGCGGTGCGCGACGCCTCCAGGGCCTTGGGGCCGACGGCGTTGAAGGCGAGTCCGGGCGGCAGCATGAGCCCCTTCTGCGAGCAGGACACGGTGACGTCGACGCCCCACTCGTCGTGCCGGTAGTCCACCGAGCCGAGGGAGGAGATGGTGTCGACGAGGAGCAGCGCGGGGTGGCCGGCGGCGTCGATGGCGCGGCGCACGTCGGGGATGCGGCTGACCACGCCGGTGGAGGTCTCGTTGTGGACCACGCACACGGCCTTGACCCTGTGGCCGGTGTCGGCGGCCAGGACCTCGGCGAGGCGGTCGGGGTCGGCGCCGCGCCGCCAGTCGCCCGGGAGGACCTCCGCGTCCAGGCCGAGCCTGTCGGCCATCTCGCTCCACAGCGTGGAGAAGTGGCCGGTCTCGGAGCAGAGCACGCGGTCGCCCGGGGAGAGGGTGTTGACCAGGGCGGCCTCCCAGGCCCCGGTCCCCGAGGAGGGGTAGACGACCACGGGCCCGGTCGTGCCGAACACCGGGGGCAGGTCGCGCAGGAGCCCGCTCATCAGGGCACTGAAGCCGGGGCCGCGGTGGTCGACGGTCGGCGCGGACATCGCACGCAGGACCTCGTCGGGAACGTTGCTGGGGCCGGGAATCTGGAGGAAGTGGCGGCCGGTGGCGTCATCCATGGTGATCCTCTCGAAGCGATATCCGCATAGTGGAATATTGATTCCACTAAACGGATCCTAGAAGCCCCAGCCCGATCGCCACAACCCCCTTGTCGCCGCCGGATCCCCACTTTACTGTGACTCACATCTCAGACAATGGTTGACGTCGGCAGATTCACCAGAGATACTTCTGCAAGACAGAATCGATATTCCACAATATGGAATAGTGGAATGCAGCGGTGCGTCAGTCGCCCCCACCGACACCCAGGCCCGCGAACCCACGACGCATCCCGCCCCCCAGGGCCCCCGTCCGACTCTCCGCCGCCGAGCCTTCACAGGAGGCCACGTGCCCGCAGAAGTCATCTCGATCGTCGTCCTCGTCCTCGTCTTCCTCGTCGCGACCCTCACCTCCGTCCACATGGGAGCCCTCGCCCTCTTCGCCGCCTTCGTCGTCGCCCTCGCGGTGGCGGGCGAGAGCACCGACGACGTGTTCGGCGGGTTCCCCGGCGACCTGTTCGTCGTCCTGGTGGGCGTCACCTACCTGTTCGCCCTGGCCAGGAACAACGGCACCGTCGACTGGCTGATCCAGGCCGCCGTCCGCGGCGTCGGCGGACGCGTCGCCCTCATCCCGTGGGTGATGTTCGGCGTCACCGCGGTGCTGACCGCCGCGGGCGCGGTGGTCCCGGCCGCCGTCGCGATCGTCGCCCCGGTCGGCCTGGGCTTCGCCCTGCGCTTCAGGATCAACCCCGTGCTCATGGGCCTGCTGATCATCAACGGCGCCAGCGCGGGTGGCTTCTCCCCCATGAGCATCTACGGCACCATCACCAACGGCGTCGTGGCGCGCAACGGCCTGGAGGGCTCCCCGCTGCTGCTCTTCGCCGCGACGTTCGCCTTCAACGTGCTGCTCAGCGTGGCCGTCTTCTTCCTGTTCGGCGGCCGCTCCCTGCTGGGCCGCCGGGAGGGCGAGGAGTCCGCGCCGACCCCGCCCGCCCCCGAGGAGGGCGGGGGCTCCCGCGAAGCGCTCCCCGGACCCGCCGCCGACAGCGGCGGCACTGCCCCGGCTGCCGCCCCCGGCCGACCGGGAGGGCCGACCGCCACCGCGACCAGGCCGGAGGGCACGACCAGGACCGACGGAGGCGGGTCCGCCGCGGTCGTGGAGGAGGAGCGGATCGTCCTCACCAGGGACCGCGTCCTGACCCTGCTCGGCATCGCCGCCCTGGGCGTGGGCGCGCTCGCCTTCGGCCTCGACGTGGGCCTCACCGCGATCAGCGTGGCCGTGGTGCTGAGCATCGTCTCCCCCGGCGGCGCCAAGGGGGTCGTCGACCAGGTCGCGTGGCCCACCGTGCTGCTGATCTGCGGGATCGTCACCTACGTCGGCCTGATGGAGCGCATGGGGACGATCGACTTCCTCGGCGGCAGCGTGGCCTCCATCGGCATCCCGCTCCTGGCTGCCCTGGTGATCTGCGTGGTGGGCGGCGCGGTCTCCGCGTTCGCCTCCACCACCGGCATCCTCGGGGCGGTGATCCCGCTGGCCGTGCCCTTCCTGCTGGTCGGGGAGGTCGGCGCGATCGGGATGATCACCGCCCTGGCGATCTCCTCCTCGGTGGTCGACTCCTCGCCCTTCTCCACCAGCGGGGCGCTCGTCGTGGCCAACGCCACGCCGGACCAGCGCGACCTCGTCTTCCGCCGGCTCATGGTGTGGGGCATGAGCATGATCGTGGTGGCCCCGCTGCTGACCTGGGGGATCCTCGTCCTCCCCGGCTGGCTGTAGCCGCCGCGCGCCGGGGCGGCGGGGCGGCGGGGCGGCGGGGCGTCGTGCCCCACCGCCCCGGCGCCGCTCAGCCGCGGTCCTCCCCGATCGCGTACCGGCGGCGCGCGGTGCCCCCCGCCACCAGCGCGGCCTCGGCCGCCGAGGGGCCCGCCGCGGCGACGGCCGCGCGCAGGGACCGCCAGGCCGTGGCGTGGTCGGCGGCCAGCCGGACGACCGGCCAGTTGCCCGCCAGCATCGACCGGTGCGCGCCGAACGCCTCCAGGGCCCGGCCGACCCAGGGGACCAGCAGGTCGGGCTCCCACTCCCAGCCGACCAGGACGTCGCCGCCGACCGACACCTTGACGGAGGCCGAGGGCAGGGCGGCCAGCCGGTCGATCCACCCCTCCCACGCCTTCGGCTCCCCTCCGCCCAGGGGCGGGGTGGCCAGGTGGTCCACCACGATCGGCAGGTCGGGGCAGGCCGCGGCCACCTGCTCCACCAGGGCGACGTGGGACTCCGACGTCACCACGAGCTCCCAGAGCAGTCCGGCCCGCTCGGCAAAGCGCATGGTCTCCAGGAGGGCGGGGTCGGCGCGAGTGCCCGGGGGCACCGCCGCCCGGAACCCCCTGACCAGGCCGGTGAGGGCGCGCACCCGTGCGAGCTCGCGCTCCGCCGCGACGGGGTCGGCCAGGGGCAGCCAGATCACCAGGGCCCCGGCCGGGGGGAACTGCCGGGCGTAGGCCGCCAGCCGGTCGTTCTCCCCGGCCCCGGCCGCGCACTGGACCAGGACCGTGCGCCCGACCTCTCC
Source organism: Nocardiopsis sp. NPDC006198 (assembly GCF_040613895.1). Taxonomy (NCBI): domain Bacteria; kingdom Bacillati; phylum Actinomycetota; class Actinomycetes; order Streptosporangiales; family Nocardiopsidaceae; genus Nocardiopsis; species Nocardiopsis sp. NPDC006198. Next base: position 25,151 of record NZ_JBEXSY010000085.1, read on the forward strand.
CCCGGCCAGCTCCCGTTCCAGGTCGGCGGGGGTGAACGCCCGGTCGAGCACGGCGGTCCCCGGGGTGCGCGGGCGGACGCCGAGCGGCCAGAAGTGCTGGTGCGCGTCGACCGCGGCGAGGGCGGGACGGGCGGCGGGGGGAGGCGTGGCGGAGGCGGGTTCCATGGGGGCTCCTTGCTCCAGAGATCCGGGCTCCTGAATTGTAGACAATAGTTCGCTAGCCAATAGGCCAAGATTCTGGGCCGCACAGACCCCCTTCGCCCTCCACGGACCCGGCCCCCGCACACGGCATCGGCCCGGGGGGCGGGGGGGGGGCCCCGCCCGCCGCGGGTCGGGCCGCCCCCCCCCGGGC
>NZ_JBEXSY010000086.1:0-25500 GCF_040613895.1 Nocardiopsis sp. NPDC006198
CACGGGTCCGAGGGGGCCGCCCCGCCCCGGCCCCGGAACGGGGAGGGACGGGGGCGGCCCCCTCGGACCGTCGGCCCCGGGGCCGGCTCAGTCCCGGAGCAGCATCCGCCCGGCCGCGCCGGACGGGCCGACGTCCTCGCCGCGCAGGACGGTGCGCCGCACGCGCCCCACGAGGTCGGCGCCGTCGTAGGGGCTCACCGGGTTGCGGTGCCGGAGCGCGCGCACGTCCACCCGGAAGGACTCCTCGGGGGCGACGACCGCGAAGTCGGCGTCGTGGCCCACCCTGATCGCGCCCTTGTTGCGCACCCCGGCGACCCGCGCGGGCGCCGAGGACATCCAGCGCACCACGTCCACCAGGTCCACGCCGCGGCGGCGCGCCTCCGTCCACACGGCGGCGAAGCCCACCTGGAGCCCCGAGACCCCTCCCCAGGCGGTCCCGAAGTCGCCGGTGTCCAGGTCCTTCAGGTCGGGGGTGCTCGGTGAGTGGTCGCTGACCACGCAGTCGATCAGCCCGTCCCGGAGCGCCCTCCACAGGAGGTCCCTGTTGGCGGAGTCCCGGATGGGCGGGCAGCACTTGAACTGGGTGGCCCCGGCGGGCACCGCCTCGGCCTCCAGGGTGAGGTAGTGCGGGCAGGTCTCCACCGTGAGCGGAACACCGTCCGCCCGGGCCTGTGCGATCAGCGGGAGCGCCGAGGCGCTGGACAGGTGCAGGATGTGCGCCCTGGTGCCCGTGCGCCGCGCCACCTCGATCACCCTGGCGATCGCCGCGTGCTCGGCGGTGTCGGGGCGCGACGCCAGGAAGTCCGCGTAGTCGCGCCCGGAGGCCGGCGGGGCGGTCTCCAGCACGGCCGGGTCCTCGGCGTGCACGATGATCCTGCCGCCGAACTCCCCGACGGCCTCCGCCGCCGTCAGCAGCTCCTCCGGGGAGAGGTGGCCGAACTCGTCCACCCCGGACGGGGACAGGAAGGCCTTGAAGCCGAAGACGCCCCTCTCCCAGAGCGCGGTCAGCTCCTTCGTGTCCCCGGGGCGGCTGTTCTCGGGAACGGCCCCGCCCCAGAAGCCCACGTCCACGGCGAGCTTGCCCTCGGCCGCGGCCCGCTTGGCGTCCAGGCCCGCGACGGTGGTGGTGGGGGGCACGCTGTTCAGCGGCATGTCGAGCAGGGTCGTGACGCCGCCCAGGGCGGCGGCCCCGGTGGCCGAGGCGAACCCCTCCCACTCGGTGCGCCCCGGTTCGTTGACGTGCACGTGGGTGTCGACCAGCCCGGGCAGGAGCACCTCGTCCTCGGCGAGGGTGATCTCCCTGCGGGCGATCAGCGGCGCCCGGTCCCCGACGAGGACGTCCACCACGCGGCCGTCGCGCACCCCGACGGTGACGGACCGCTCCCCCTCGGGGGTGACGGCTCTGCGGGCGCGTACGGCGAGATCGTGTCGCGTCATGTGTCCCTACTCCTGTCCGACGCGTCGTGTGGCCAGGCCGACCAGGGTCGCGGTGTCGGCCCCGGACGCCTCGGCCACCTCGGTCTCGTCCAGGGCCCCGCAGCGCACCCCGCTGACCAGGGCCGCGGCGAGGGCCTGGGCGGTGGCCGGCTCGTCCAGCACCCCTCCCGCGACGGCGCCGAGGTAGGCGCGCAGGCGGGCGGCGGCGGGGGCGAAGGCCTCCCGGTAGAAGGCGTAGGTGGCCAGGTAGCGGGTGACGAGCTGGTGCGGGTGCAGGTCCCACCCCTGGTAGAACCCGCGTTCCAGGGATCGGCGGACCAGGGAGGCGTGCAGTCTCCACGCGGAGCGCACCTCCTCCGGGGAGCCGACGGGCAGCACGTTGGTGGACCCGTCCGACAGCCACACGCCCGTGCCGGCCGCGGCCACCTGCATGACGGCCTTGGCGTGGTCGGCGACCGGGTGGGCCATGCTCTGGTACGCGGCGGTGACCCCGCACGCGGCGCTGTAGTCGTAGGTCCCGTAGTGGAGGGCGCTGACCCGGCCCTGCCCGGCGTGGATCATGCGGGCGACCGCGGCGGTCCCGTCGGGGAGCAGGATCGACTGGGGGGTCTCGATCTGGAGCTCGAAGCGCAGCCTCCCGGCCTCCAGGCCGAGGCGCTCCTCCAGCTCGTCGGTGAGCCACACCATGGCCTCGACCTGCTCCACCGAGGTGATCTTGGGCAGGGTGAGGACCAGGTTGGCGGGAAGCCCCCCGTTCTCCTCCATGAGCGTGACCAGGAAGAGGGCGAGACTGCGGGCGCCCCGGGCCCGCCCGGCGGCCTCCATCCCCTTCATGCGGATGCCGAAGTGGGGCGGGGCCTGCCCCGCGGCGAGGTCGGCCGAGAGGGCACGGGCCGCGGACACGACGTCGGCGTCCTCGGCCTCGTCGCCCCGGTCCCCGTAGCCGTCCTCCAGGTCGGCGCGCAGGTCCTCGACGGGCTCGGCGGCCAGCTTGTCCGCCAGCCGGGGGAGGATCTCGGCCACCGCGGCCACGTCGGTCCCCGTCGCCTCCGCCAGGTCCGCGGCCGTCGGCGCGTACTCGGCCAGCGAGGCCGCGGCGTCCTTCCCCCACTCGGCGGCGAGGCCGGGCCGCACCCGGTCCGCCGGGACGTACACGGTGTGCACCGGCTGCCGGGCCCCGGAGGAGCCGGGGTAGGCGAGGGCGAGCCTGGCGTCCGCGTCGGCGAGGCGCGCGTTCAGCCCCGCGGTGAGCACGTCCAGGGCGAGATCGGGCGCCGGGCGACGGCTTTCGGACCGGTCCTCTTCCACGTGTGTGTCCTCTCCGAAGCGATGTTTTTCCTATCGTGGATGCTAACTTTTGCAATCCGGAAGAACAAGAGAGACCATGGGGAAGTCCGGACCGCCCGGACCACAGCGGCCCCAGAACACCCGGACAGCCGGTTTCGCCCGTGCTATAGAAGACACTGATGCCGAGAACCCTTTTTCGTATCGCAGAAGCAAGAGCCTGAACCCACGCCACAGCCCACGGGAGCGCGTCCGTTGTCAGTCCCACAGACCTCTCTAGTCACCGACGAAGCGGGCAAACGCGAACGCTCCGGTGGTGTGCAGTCGCTCGACCGCGCCTTCTCCCTGCTGGAGATCATGGCGGAGGCGGGCGGCGAGACCTCGCTGAGCCAGCTGGCCGAGTCCTCCGGCCTCCCGCTCCCGACCATCCACCGCATCATCCGCACCCTGGTGGGCAACGGGTACGTGCGCCAGCTCCCCTCCCGCCGCTACGCGCTCGGCCCCCGGCTCATCGGCCTGGGCGACAAGGCCTCCCAGATGCTCGGGACCTGGGCCAGGCCGCACCTGGCCCAGCTCGTGGAGGACCTCGGGGAGACCGCGAACCTGGCCATGCTGGACGGCGACAAGGTCATCTACGTGGCGCAGGTCCCCTCGCCGCACGCCATGCGCATGTTCACGGAGGTCGGCCGCCGCGTGCTGCCGCACTCCGCCGGGGTGGGCAAGGCCCTGCTCTCCCAGCTGAGCGACGAGGAGGCCCTGGCCACGGTGCGCCGCACCGGGATGCCCGCGGCCACCGACCGCACCATCACCGAGCCCGAGCGGTTCGTCACCGAGCTGCACAGGGTCCGCGACCAGGGGTTCGCCATCGACGACGGCGAACAGGAGATCGGGGTGCGGTGCGTCGCGGTCCCGGTCGCGGGCGCCCCGTCGGGCATGGCCGTGTCCGTCTCCGGTCCGGAGGCCCGCGTCAGCTGGGAGTTCGTGGAGCGCGCCGCGCCCATCGTGCAGCACTGCGCGACCATGCTCGCCACGGACCTCAACAACCAGTCCTGACCCGGCCCGGGAACGGCGGAAGGGGCGGACCGGCCGGTCCGCCCCTTCCGCACGGGTCGCTACGTCTGCTGGTCGAAGCCCAGCTTGCGCAGCTGCTTGGGGTCGCGCTGCCAGTCCTTGGCCACGCGCACCCGCAGGTCGAGGAACACCCGCTGGCCCAGCAGGCCCTCGATCTGCTTGCGGGCCCGTGAGCCCACGTCGCGCAGGCGCGAGCCCTTCGAGCCGATGACGATGGCCTTCTGGCTGGGGCGCTCCACGTACAGCGACGCGTAGATGTCCACCAGCTCCTTGCCCGGCCGGGTGTTCTCCCGCTGGAACATCTCGTCCACGACCACGGCGATGGAGTGCGGCAGCTCGTCGCGCACGCCCTCCAGGGCGGCCTCGCGGACCAGCTCCGCCACGAGCATCTCGTCCGGCTCGTCGGTCAGGTCGCCGTCCGGGTACAGCGGCGGCCCCTCCGGCAGGTGCGAGGACAGCACGTCGGTGACGGTGTCGAGCTGGAACGCGCCCTGCGCGGACACCGGGACGATGTCGGCCCAGTCGCCCAGCTCGTCCACCGCCATCAGGTGCTTGCCCACGGCCTCCTTGTCGACCAGGTCGGTCTTGGTGACCAGGGCGACCACCGGGGTGTTGCGCTGTTCCGCCAGCTCCTTGGCGATGTAGGTGTCGCCCCGGCCGATCGGCTCGTTCGCGGGCAGGCAGAAGGCGATCACGTCCACCTCGACCAGGGTGGACCGCACCAGCGAGTCCAGCCTCTCGCCCAGCAGGGTGCGGGGCTTGTGCAGGCCCGGGGTGTCCACGATGATCAGCTGGGAACCGGGCCGGTGGACGATACCGCGCACCGTGCGCCGCGTGGTCTGCGGCCGGTTGCTGGTGATCGCCACCTTCTGCCCGACCAGCGCGTTCATCAGCGTGGACTTGCCCACGTTCGGGCGGCCCACGAAGCAGGCGAAGCCGCTGCGGAAACCCTCCGGGTGGGAGGGGGCCGGCAGCGGGACGCGCAGCTTCTCGAGGTCGAGGTCGTTCATGGGTCCTTCTCAGCGCCGGGTGATGCTCGCGGGCACCCCGTCAGGGGCGGCGATCACCACCACCTGGGTCTTCAGGTCGTCCGCCACCGCGCGGTCGTCCTCGGTCAGTTCCTTGGCCTCGGTGACGACCACCGCGGCCTCCAGCGCGGAGGCCTCGCTGGAGGCGGCCGCGGCCACGGCCGCCTGGAGCGCCGTCAGCCGGAGGGAGGGCAGCGACACCGTCGTGGCCACGTACGTGCGTCCCGTCTCGTCGCGCACCGCAGCGCCCTCCGCCGCCGCGTTGCGGGCCCGGGAGGCCCGCGCGAGGGTGATGAGCTTGCCGTCCTCGGGTCCGAGCCCCGTCGTCTCCGTCACTGGTCCGTGCTCCTTACGTCCTCGTTGCGGCCCCGGTCGTCCGGCGCCCCGGCCCCCTCTTCGGGCAGCCGCTCCACCAGGACCGTGGTCATCCGGTTGCGGCGGCTGCTCTTGCCCTCCAGGGTGAGCCTCAGTCCAGCGTATTCGGCCCGGGCCCCGCCGACCGGCACCCGGCCCAGCACGAACGCCACGAGTCCGCCGACGGTCTCCACGTCGGGCACGTCGAGGTCCTGGTCGGGGAAGAGCTCGTCGAGCTCGCCCAGGGGCAGGCGGGCCGTCACCCGCACACTGCCGTCGTCCAGCCAGACCACCGGCGGGATCTCGTGGTCGTACTCGTCGGTGATCTCCCCGACGATCTCCTCCACGATGTCCTCCAGCGTGACGAGCCCGGCCGTTCCGCCGTACTCGTCGATGGCCACCGCGACGTGGTTGCGCTGCTGCTGCATCTCGCGGAGCAGCTCGTCGATGGGCTTGGTGTCGGGCACGTAGGACGCCGTGCGCATCACGTCGCCGGCGGTGAGCGGCACCTCCGCCCCGGCACTGCCCGCGGACGCCGCCCAGCGGTCGCGGAGCTGGTCCACCAGGTCCTTGAGGTAGACGATGCCGACGACGTCGTCCTCGTCCTCGCCGGTCACGGGGATGCGCGAGTACCCGCTCCCCAGCGCCAGGGTGAGGACCGCGTCGGCGTCGGCGTCGCGGCTCGTGAACACGATGTCGGGGCGGGGCACCATGACCTCGCGCACGGAGGTGTCGTCGAGTTTGAAGACGGAGTGGATCATCTGCCGCTCCTCGGCGTCGATCACCTCCCCCTGCTCCGCCAGGTCGACCAGCTGGCGCAGCTCCACCTCGGTGCTGAACGGCCCCTCGCGGTCGCCCTTGCCCCGCGGCGTGATCGCGCGCCCCGCGCCCACCAGGAGCTGGGCGAGCGGACCCACCACGACCTGGACCGGGTAGACCACCGCCGCGCTCGCGCGGGCGAACTGCCCGGCGAACTGGCGGCCGAGGATGCGCGGTGCTATGGCGATCAGCACGGACTCCACGACGACCATCGCCACCGCGGTCAGCAGCAGGGCGGGCCACCCCAGCCCCAGGAGGAACACCATCCCCATGGCCGCCGCGATGACCGCGCACACCTCGCACACCACGCGCAGGAACAGCAGCGCGTTGAGGTGGCGCGTCGGGTCGGCGGCGACCCTGCCCCAGCGGCGGTCGGCCCTGGCCGCCCGCTCCGGACCGGTCGCCTCGGGAAGGCCCACCGACATGACTCGCGTGATGGCGACCTCCGCCGCCACCAGGAACCCGGCCACCGCGGTCAGCACCAGCGCGATCACGAAGGCGGTGATCCACTCGGCGGGCTCCCCCGTGGTCATGGGGGCGACGTCGGGCCACATCAGGGGTCTCATCAGGAGCTCTCGTCCTTCGCGGACCCGGCGGACTCCCGCTCACGCCAGGCGGCGAGGATCTCGCCCTGGAGGCCGAACATCTCCTTGTGCTCCTCCGGTTCGGCGTGGTCGTAGCCCAGCAGGTGGAGGATGCCGTGGGTGCAGAGCAGGTCGATCTCCGCCTGTGTGCTGTGCCCGGCCTTCTCGGCCTGGCGCTCGGCCACCTGCGGACAGATGATCACGTCACCGAGGACGCCGGGCTCGCTGGTGCGCCCCGGGCCGCCGGGGCGCAGCTCGTCCATCGGGAAGGAGAGCACGTCGGTGGGGCCCGGTTCGTCCATCCACCGCACGTGCAGGTCGGTCATCGGCCCCTCGTCCACCAGCACGACGGACAGCTCGGCCAGGGGGTGGACGCGCATGGCGTCGAGCACGTGCCGGGCCAGGCGGGAGAGTCGCTCCTCGTCCACTGCGGTGACGCCGGACTCGTTGGCGACGTCGATACTCATCGGTTGCGGCTGCCTCACTTGGAATCGTCGCGGCCGGGCGGCGCGCCCGGCCGGTGGGTGCGCCGTCTGCGGCCCTCACCCGGGACACCCGAACCGGTGGGCCCGCATGCTCACGGACCCACCGGTGCGAACGCCGTACTACCTCAGTCTGCCCGCTCCCCGGGGCGGGTGCTCCCCGTCCCCGGGTCCTTCGGGGTGTCGGAGGGCTCGTCGCGCGGGGACGGGCCCCGGTCGCGGCCGCCCCCGGCGCGGCGGCGGTCCCCCCTGCGGTCGCCCTGACGGTCGTTCTGGACGGCGTCGTAACGCCCGTAGGCGTCGACGATCTTGCCGACGAGCTTGTGCCTGACGACGTCCTCGCTGGTGAGCCGGCAGAAGGCGATGTCGTCGATGTCACTCAGGATCGTCTCGATGGTCCGCAGCCCGCTGGCCTGCCCGCCGGGCAGGTCCACCTGGGTGACGTCACCGGTGACCACGATCCTGGAGCCGAAGCCCAGGCGCGTCAGGAACATCTTCATCTGCTCGGGCGAGGTGTTCTGCGCCTCGTCCAGGATGATGAAGGAGTCGTTCAGGGTCCGGCCCCGCATGTACGCCAGGGGCGCGACCTCGATCGTCCCGGCGGCCATCAGCTTGGGGATGGAATCGGGGTCGAGCATGTCGTGCAGGGCGTCGTAGAGGGGCCGCAGGTAGGGGTCGATCTTGTCGTAGAGCGTGCCCGGCAGGAAGCCCAGCCGCTCACCGGCCTCCACCGCGGGACGGGTGAGGATGATCCGGTTGACCTCTTTGTCCTGGAGCGCCTTGACCGCCTTGGCCATGGCCAGGTAGGTCTTGCCGGTGCCCGCCGGGCCGATGCCGAACACCACGGTGCTGCGGTCGATGGTGTCGACGTAGCGCTTCTGGTTGAGCGTCTTGGGCCGGATGGTCTTGCCGCGGTTGGACAGGATGTTGGTCGTGAGCACGTCCGCGGGCCGCTCCGAACCGGGCGCCGCCAGCATGTGGACCATGCGCTCGATGGTGTCGGGGGTGACGTGCGTGCCGCTCTTGGCGAGTTCGATCAGCTCCTCGACGAGACGGACCACCACGGCGGTCTCCTCGGGGGTCCCGCTGATGGTGAACTCGTTGCCTCGGACGTGGATGTCGCTCTCGAAGGCCCGCTCCAACGCCCTGAGGAGTTCGTCCCCCGAGCCCAGCAGGCTGATCATCGTGTGCTCGTCGGGCACCACGACCTTGACCTGAGTGTCCCGTCGCGGGTGCGTGTGCGTTGTCTCGGCCATGGTGTGGCCTTGCGGCCGCTGTCCTACCCTTCGCTCGGGCGCCGCCCGCCTGGACGGGCGCGGCGTCTCCTGGACGGCCCCGGCACCGTGCGGGGCGCCGGGCGGGGCTCCGCGCCGGTGTTCCACAGGAGTCCCACCGGGCTCTGGAAGCCCACACCCCGAGTCTACCAAGGCGTCCCCGCCCCGCTCGATGGGTTATCCGGCGCCTGTGGACGGGGCCGCGCGGGGCCTGACGGGGCCGGTTCCGGCAGCGGCCGGGCGCGGGTCCCGGACGGTCCGGGCCCGCGCCCTGTCCGGAACGGTCCGGGGCCCGGGACCGGCCCCTACCCGGGGGGCCAGTTGAGGCCGCGGCCGCCCAGGAGGTGGCCGTGGAGGTGGAAGACCGTCTGCCCGGCCCCGCTGCCGGTGTTGAACACCAGGCGGTACCCGGTGTCGGCGACGCCCTCGGCCACGGCGACCTCGTGTGCGTCCCGGACGATCTCGTCCAGCAGCCCGGCGCCGGCGGCGGCAGCGGCAGCGGCGTCGGGGTGGTGGTCGCGCGGGACGATCAGCACGTGTGTGGGCGCCTGGGGGTTGATGTCGCGGAAGGCGAGGGTCCGCTCGCCCTCCCGGACGATCTCGGCGGGCACCTCCCCCTTCACGATCTTGCAGAAGAGGCAGTCCTCATGGGCCATCGCGAACCTCCGTGGTGTGTTCGCGGCCGCCGGAACGGCCGCCGTCTGGGGGTTGTCCCGGACCATGATGCCGCAGGTCGGCGCCGGGCGGCCCATCCCGGGAAGGCCGCCGGCCGCGGTCCGGGAGCCCGTTCGGCAACGGCCTCCGTCCCAGGCGCGATAGGCTTTCCACCCGTGCGCGTCGGGTCGTCGGAAACGTCCGCCCCGGCCCGGTACCCACGTGTTCGGAATGAAACGCGCGTCTACCTGGAAAAGAAGAGGTATGCCCTTTCGTAAACCCCGCGACAAGGGTGTGCGTCGAACTGACGTGACGACAGAAACCATGGTGGCCGGAGCCCCCACGGCCCCGCTCTCGGTGGAGTGGGACGCCGACCACGCCGTGACGGAGCTCTACAGGGAGCACTACCGTCCGCTCGTTCGGCTCGCATCCCTTCTCGTCCGCGACCACGCGACCGCGGAGGAAGTCGTTCAGGACTCGTTCGTCGCGATGCACGGCGCCTGGCGCCGGCTGCGCGACCCGAACAAGGCCCTGTCCTACCTCCGCCAGGCGGTGGTGAACAAGGCCCGGTCCGTGCTCCGCCACCGGGCGGTGGTGGAGAAGCACGCCCCCAAGGCCCTCCCCGACGCCCCCAGTGCCGAACACGGCGCCCTGAACCTGTTGGAGCGGGAGGCGGTCATCCGTGCCCTGCGCAAACTACCCACCCGTCAGCGAGAGGCCATCGTGCTCCGGTACTACGGCGACCTGTCAGAGGCTCAGATCGCGGACGCCATGGGGATCAGCCGGGGCGCGGTGAAGAGCCACACGTCCCGTGGCATCTCCTCGCTCCGCTCTGTTCTGGAGCAGACGACATGACCGGTCCGACAGATCCGACCGACGACGCCTTCGAGGACCGGCTGCGCCAGGTCCTCATGGCCGAGGCGAGCACGGTGGAGCCCTCTCCGGAGGCCCTGAACCTGATCCGCGAGCGCACCGAGCGCAACCGCGGCTTCGCCTGGTTCGGCCTGCCCTGGCTACGACCGGTGGCGGCGGTGGCGGGGGCCGTGATGATCGCCGCCTCCGTGGTCGTGTCCAGCCCCCAGGTCCGCGACCAGGTGCTGGAGTTCGTCCCGGCGGGGGCCGATCGCCACGGCGCCCCTCCCGAGCACGACGCGGACGGCGGCGGCGTGGCCGCCCCCGACCCGTCCTCCGACTCCACCGAGGGGAGCACGCAGCAGCCGGCGGAGCCGCCTCGGGACCCCGAGAGCTCACCCAGCTCCGGCGAGGACGAGGACCCGGCCGAGGAGGGCGTCGAGACCGCGTCCACCTGCTCTCCCCCCGCGGACGGGCCGGCGCCCTCCCCCAGCGCCTCCGCGGAGGAGAAGGACGGCGGCGCCTCCGCCTCCGAGGAGGAGTGCGACCCGAGCGAGGAGCCGACCGACGGCGAGGCCGGCGGCGGTGACGAGAGCGGCAGCGGCGGTGGCGGGGAGGCCCCCGGCGCCGGCAGCGGGGACGAGGGGGCCGGCGGCGGCGGTGAGGAGACCTCCGGCGGCGGTTCCGGCAGCACCGGCGGCGACGCCACCAGCAACCGGGCCGTGCCCGGGGAGTGACACGCGGGCCCGGTGCGCCGGGTCCGACGACGGAGGCGGCCGGGGGGATCCCCCCGGCCGCCGCCCCCGGTGCCGGGGGCGGGGGCCTCCCCCCGGGGGCGGGGGGCGCCGGTCCCGTCGGGTGCGGGGGCGGGGGGTCCCCCCCCCCCCGCCTCCGTCGTTCCGTCGGCGGTGTGCCCGCTCCCGGCCCCGTGCCCCTCGCCGCTACCAGCGCCCGGTGCGCGCCTGGAGCACCGCCAGGGCGGCGACCCCAGCGGTGGAGGTGCGCAGCACGCTCTGTCCCAGCAGGGCCCGCACGGCGCCCGCCGCGGTGAACGCGTCGAGCTCGGCGTCGGAGAACCCGCCCTCGGGGCCGACCACCACGACGATCCCCGGACCGTCGCCCGAGGGCAGGTCCAGTTCGGCCAGGCGTCCGGCCCCGTCCTCGTGCAGGACCACGCCCAGGTCGGCTCCGGCCAGCAGCCCGGCCACGGCGGACCGGTCCGCGAGGTCCTCGACCAGGGGCAGCCGCCCCCGCCGCGCCTGCTTGGCCGACTCCCTCGCGGTGGCGCGCCACTTGGCCAGCGCCTTGGCCGCCCGGTCGCCCTTCCAGCGGGTGACGGAGCGCTCGGCGGCCCAGGGCACGATCGTGTCCACCCCGGCCTCGGTCATCATCTCCACGGCCAGTTCGCCGCGGTCGCCCTTGGGCAGCGCCTGGACCACGGTCAGGCGGGGACGCGGCGCGGGTTCCTCCCGGCGCTCCACCACCGTGCAGACGACGTGGTCCCTGCCCACGGCGGACACCGTGCACCGGGCACGCAGGCCGAGACCGTCGGACAGGTCGACGGTCTCGCCCTCCCTGATGCGCCGCACGACCGCGGCGTGGTGCCCCTCGGGGCCGTCCACCGTCACCCGGTCGGCCGCCAGTGCGGCGGTCCCGACCAGGAAGACGGGGGGTGTCACTTCGCGCCGAAGGCGTCGCGGAGCTTGGCGAAGAGGCCGCCGTGCCCGGGGCTGAACCGCCCCGGGGACTGGTCCTCGCCGCGCAGCTCGGCGAACTTGCGGAGGAGGTTCTCCTGCTCCTCGTCGAGCTTGCCCGGGGTCTCCACGTCGACGCGGATGCGCAGGTCGCCCCGGCCTCCCCCGTCCAGGTGCGTGACGCCCTTGTTGGACAGGGTGATGACGTGGCCGGAGTTGGTGCCCGGCCGCAGATCGATGTTCTCGGTCCCGTCCAGGGTGTCGAAGGCGAAGGACGCGCCCAGCGCGGCGGCCGTCATGGGGACCGTCACCGTGCAGTGCAGGTCGTCGCCGCGCCGCTCGAAGGTCGGGTGGGGACGCTGGATGATCTCCAGGATGATGTCGCCGCGCGGGCCGCCGTTGGGGCCGACCTCACCCTCTCCGGCGAGCTGGATCCGGGTGCCGTCGTCGACGCCGGCCGGGATCTTGACGGTGCGGGTGACCTTCTCGCGCACCCGGCCCTCTCCCGCGCAGTCGCCGCAGGGGTTGGTGATGACCGAGCCCTGGCCCGAGCACTGCGGGCAGGGGCGGGAGGTCATGACCTGGCCCAGGAAGGACCTCGTCACCTGGGAGACCTCGCCCTGGCCGTGGCACATCTCGCACGTGGTGCGGTGCGAACCGGCCGCGGTCCCCTCGCCCTGGCACGTCTCGCACAGGATCGCGGTGGGGAAGGTGATCTCCTTGCTGACCCCGAACGCGGTCTCCACCAGGTCCAGTTCGACCCGGATCTTGATGCTGCGCCCGCGCCGGACCCGTTCCCGGGGGCCGCGCCCGCCGGGCTGGCCGCCGCCGAAGAAGGCGTTCATGATGTCGTCGAAGGCGAACCCGCCCCCGCCGCCGAAGCCTCCCGCGCCGCCACCGCCGGGAGCGTAGGGGTCCTGGCCCATGTCGAACATCCGGCGCTTGTTCTCGTCGGAGAGGACCTCGTAGGCCTGGGTCACCTCCTTGAAGCGCTCCTGGGTCGCGGGGTCGGGGTTGATGTCCGGATGGAGCTCGCGCGCGAGCCTCCGGTACGCCTTCTTGATCTCGTCCTTGGACGCGTCGCGACGCACCCCGAGAACCTGGTAATAGTCTCTGGCCACTGAGTTACTGTCCTGCCAAAATCTGTCCGACATACCGAGCCACGGCGCGTACCGCTCCCATTGTTCCCGGATAGTCCATCCGGGTGGGCCCCACGACACCGATCTTGGCGAGCGACTGGTTTCCCACACCGTAGTCGGCCGAGACGATGGAGGTGGACCGGAGACCCTCGTGGAAGTTCTCCGCGCCGATGCGCACCGTGAGCATTGACGGGTCCTTCGCCTCACCCAGCAAACGGATGAGGACCATGTTCTCTTCCAGCGCCTCCAGGACGTCCCGCAGGCTGGCGGCGAAGTCCACGGCGGCGAGGTTGGCCGTCCCCGCGAGGACGATCTTCTCCTCGTGCCGTTCGACGAGGCTCTCCAGCAGGACGGAGAGGACGGCCACCGCCATCTGGCGGTGTTCGGGCGGGACCTGCGCGGGCAGGTCCTCCACCGCGTCGGGCACCTCTCCGAGGTGGAGACCGGAGATGGCGCGGTTGAGCATGGAGCGCAGGTCGTTGACCGCGGTTCCGTTGACCTCGCCGAGGCCGTCGATGACGCGCTGCTCGACCCTGCCCGTGTCGGTGATCACGACCATCATGACCCGCTGGCCCCCCAGGGGGACCAGCTCGACGTGCTGGACCGAGGAACGGGTCAGCGACGGGTACTGCACGATCGCGACCTGGCGGGTGAGCTGCGCGAGGAGCCGCACGGTCCGCGCGACGATCTCGTCCAGGTCCACCGCTCCGGCGAGGAAGGACTCGATGGCGCGGCGCTCCGGCGCCGACAGGGGCTTGACGGAGGAGAGCCGGTCGACGAAGAGCCGGTACCCCTTGTCCGTGGGCACGCGTCCCGCGCTGGTGTGGGGCTGGGCGATGTACCCGTCCTCCTCCAGCGCGACCATGTCGTTGCGGATGGTCGCGGGAGAGACCCCGAGCCTGTGCCGGTCGGCCAGCGCCCTGGAGCCGACGGGCTCGTTCGTGTTGACGAAGTCCTCCACGACCGCTCGCAGGACAGCGAGCTTGCGCTCGTCCAGCAACTCGCCACCTCCTGGCACTCCGGGGTCCTCAGTGCTAATTCTATGCCCGGCCGCAAACCCGGACGGCTACCCCTCGGCGGTAACACCGGCGGAGGCGCCGGATCTTCCCTCCGGAGCGGCGACGTGCGCCACGGCGCGGATGAACCGACACCCTCCCCCAGTAGACTGCACGACCGTGGCTACCAAGGGAACCGGCCGCTACGGCCGCGACGTGCTCGCAGGCGACTGGCGGCTGCCCCGCAAGGGGGCCGTGCGCGAGGTCGCCCTGAGTCGGGACCTGGTCGTGGAGGACGCCGACGAGGCCTTCTGCGGAGCGGTCGTGACGTGGGACAGGTCCAGCGTGACCCTGGAGGACCGCGCGGGGCGCCGCAGGGTGTTCGACCTCGGCCCGGCCGCCTTCCTGCTCGACGGGAGACCCGTGACCCTGGTGCGCCCCGCGCCCGCGCCGCGGGGACCCCTGCGGAGCGCGTCCGGCTCGGTGGCGGTGCCCGGGGCCGCCGCGCGCACGGCGCGGGAGAGCAGGATCTACGTGGAGGGCGCGCACGACGCCGAGCTCGTGGAGAAGGTCTGGGGCCACGACCTCCGCGTCGAGGGGATCGCCGTCGAGTTCCTGGAGGGCGTCGACGACCTGCCCTCGATCGTGGCGGACTTCTCCCCCGGCCCGGGCCGCCGCCTGGGGGTCCTCGTCGACCACCTGGTCCCCGGGTCCAAGGAGAGCCGGATCGCCGAGCGGGTGCGCGGGGAGCACGTGCTGGTCGCCGGCCACCCCTACGTCGACGTCTGGCAGGCGGTGCGCCCGGGCGCAGTGGGGATCGGGGCCTGGCCGGAGGTTCCGCGCGGGCGCCCCTGGAAGGAGGGCGTCGTCGAGGCCCTCGGGTGGCGGCTGGAGACCGGTGAGGCGTGGCGCAGGATCCTCGGGTCGGTCCGTACCTATGCTGATCTGGAGCCCTCGCTGCTCGGACGCGTGGAGGAGCTCATCGACTTCGTCACGGGGCCCCATCCGGACGAGCCCGGGGACCCGTCGTCGGGTCGGGGCGCCCACCCGTGACCGGGCCGTTTTCGCGCCGGTACGGCCCCAGGACCTAGGATTCTGCCCAGGGCGCGGTCCGGACACCCGGTGTCCGGCGCCGCGGTCGCCCGCCTCCGGCCCCGCGCGGTCGTCGGTACGAGCGAAAGTACAAGAACCGCCACTCATGAGCGGAGCCAAGGAAGAGCATGAGCGAGACCCCGACGAACCCCCCGTCCCCGGAGGACCCCGACCAGGACCGGCAGCCCGGGCAGCCGGACGGCGGGCAGCAGGAGTACGGCCCCCGGGGTGAGGGCCGACCGCAGCAGCCCGGGTACGGGCAGCCGTCGGGCGGCCTGTCCCCGTACGCCCCGCAGCCCGACCAGGCACAGCCCCCGTACGGACAGCCCTCGGGCGAACAGCCCGCGTACGGGCAGCCCTCGGGGGCCCAGCCCGCGTACGGACAGCAGCCCCACCCCGGCCACGGACAGCCCTCCGGCGGCCAGTCACCCTACGCCCCGCAGCCCGACCAGGCACAGCCCCCGTACGGACAGCCCGGCTACGGACAACCGCCCCAGCAGCCCTACGGCGGGCCCCCGGCACAGCCCGGTTTCGCCCCTCCCGGCGGAGAGCAGCAGGCCCACGGGCACCAGCCCCCGCAGCCTTACGGCGGGCCCGCGTACGGGCAGCCCTCGGGGGCCCAGCCCGCGTACGGACAGCAGCCCCACCCCGGCCACGGACAGCCGACCGGCGGCCAGTCCCCCTACGCCCCGCAGCCCGACCAGGGCCACCAGGACTACGGTCTGCAGGCACAGCAGCCCTACGGGCACCCCCACCAGGCACAGCCCCAGCAGCCCTACGGCCGACCGGCCGGCGGCCCGCAGGGGTACGCCCCCCAGCCCGACCACGCGCAGCACCCGCAGGCCTACGGACATCCCCAGCAGCCGCAGTACCCCGGGGCGCAGGCAGCCCACGGCCAGCCGCAGCCGCCCGCCCAGGGGGGTGACAACAGCACGCTGGTGGCCATGCTCGCCCACCTCTCGGGCTTCGTGATCGCCTGCTTCGGCTGGATCCCGCCCCTCGCGGTCTACCTCGCCAAGCGCAACCAGTCGCCGTTCGTCCGGCACCACGCCTCGGAGGCGGCGAACTTCCAGATCACGCTGCTGATCCCGTACGTCTTCGCCTGGGTCGTCTTCATCGGTCTGGGTATCTTCTTCCCAGGACTGTCCTGGATCGGATCCCTCCTCATCGCGGTCGTCTGGATCGTGTCGATCGTGTTCGGGGTCATGGGCGCCAACAGCGCCAACAAGGGGACCTGGTACCGCTACCCGGTCAGCATCCGCCTGCTGAAGTGAGGCCGTCCCGAAGCACGGTCCGAGCGAGTCCACCCGAAGGAACCACCATGTCGTACCCGAACAACCAGTCAGAGGACCCCTACGGCCAGGGGGACCCGACCGGCCGCGACGACGGCTCCGGGGGCCGGTCGGGCGGCTATCCGCCCCCCGGCGGTTCCGGCGGATACCCGCCGCCCCCTCAGGACCCCTCGGGGTACCCGGGCGGCGGCCACCCCGGACAGCCCGGCGGATATCCGCCGCCCGGCTACCCCGGACACCAGGACCCGGGCGGCTACCAGGGCCCGCCCGGCTATCCCGGGCAGCCCGGGTACCAGGAGCAGACCGGCGGCTACCAGCAGGGCGACTACCAGCAGGGCGGCTATCCGCCCCCCGGCTACCCGCCCCACGGGGGCTACGGCCAGTCGTCGGCGACGACCGGCCAGCCCAACTCCGAGGAGCGCACGATGGCGCTCCTGACCCACCTCAGCGGGATCGTGCTGGGCTTCCTCGTCCCGCTGATCATGTATTTGGTGAAGAAGGACGAGTCGCCCTTCCTCCGCCACCAGTCGGCGCAGGCACTGAACTTCCAGATCCTGCTGACCATCGGCTACGTCATCTCGATCCCGCTGTCGTTCATCCTCATCGGCGGGCTCCTGAGCCTGGTCCTGTGGGTGCTGGCCGTGGTGTTCGGCATCCTGGCGGGCACAGCGGCCAACCGCGGCGAGTGGTACCGCTACCCGGTCAACGTCGACTGGGTCAAGTAGCGGCGCGGCGCACGCCGCGGGAACGCCCGAGGGGGCCGGGCAACCTGCCCGGCCCCCTCGGCGTGCGCCCGGACCCTCAGGTGAGGTCGCGCACCACGGCGTCCGCGAGCAGGCGCCCACGGCGGGTCAGGACGGCGCGGCCCGCGCCGTGGGCGCCGGCCTCCAGCAGGCCCTCGGCGACGGCGCGCTCGGCCGCGGCGCGCCCGTGCGGCTCCAGCAGGTCCAGCGGGCACCCCTGCTCCACGCGCAGTTCGAGCAGGATCCGCTCGAAGCGCCGCTCCTCCCGTGTGAGCACCTCGCGGGCCTGGCCCGGGCTGTCGCCCGAGTTCAGGCGGGCGGCGTAGGCGGCGGGGTGCTTGACGTTCCACCAGCGGGTGCCGCCGACGTGGCTGTGCGCGCCGGGCCCCACGCCCCACCAGTGACCGCCGGTCCAGTAGAGGAGGTTGTGGGCGCTGCGCCCCTCGGGCGTGCGCGCCCAGTTGGACACCTCGTAGGCCGTGAACCCGGCCCCGGCGAGGACGTCGTCGGCCATCAGGTAGCGGTCGGCCATCGTGTCGTCGTCGGGCTCGGTGAGCTCGCCCCTGCGCACCCGGGCGGCGAGCCGGGTGCCCTCCTCGACGATCAGCGAGTAGGCGGAGACGTGGTCCGGGCCGGCGGAGACCGCGGCGTCGAGGGAGGCCCGCCAGTCGTCGTCCGTCTCGCCCGGCGTGCCGTAGATCAGGTCGAGGTTGACGTGGTCGAACCCGGCCTCGCGGGCCCATCCCACGCACTGCTCGGAGCGGCCGGGGGTGTGGCCGCGCTCCAGGACCTTCAGCACGTGCGGGCGGGCGCTCTGCATGCCGAAGGAGATCCGGGTGAACCCGGCCTCGCGCAGCCGGACCAGGTACTCGGGCGTGACGGTCTCGGGGTTGGCCTCGGTGGTGACCTCGGCCCCGGGGGTGAACCCGAACCGGTCGCGGACCGCGGCGACGATCCGGCCCAGGTCCTCGGCGGACAGCAGGGTCGGCGTGCCGCCGCCGACGAACACGGTGCTGACCGGGGGCCTCGCGCCGGACAGGACCCGGTCGGCCAGCGCGACCTCGGCGACGGCCTGGTCGGCGTACGTGGCGCGCGAGGCCGTGGCGGTCCCGTCCCGGGAGACGAGCTCCTCTGCGGTGTAGGTGTTGAAGTCGCAGTAGCCGCAGCGTGTGACGCAGAAGGGCACGTGGACGTAGAACCCGAGCGGCTGCCCGCCGAGTTCGGCGAGGGAGGCTTCGGGCAGTTCCCCGGTACGCGGTACGGGGTCGCCGTCGAGGGCAACGGAAGGCATGCCTCCAGTGTCACCGACACTGCGGCGTGCCCCGGCCGGACCGTCGCCGGGACGCGCCCCGGCCGGGGCGCGGGGCACGGAGAGATGGGACACAGGGACCGGCGCCGGGGCCTCCTCCGGCCCGGACTCCCGCCCGCGCGGGGCGGGGGGCGACGCAAGCGCGGCAGGGGTACTGCCGCGTCCGGGGACCGCGGGCGCCGTCGTCCCCGACGGGGGCGGTGCAGGGTCCGGCCCGGCCGGGTCAGGGGTTGGCGTGGGCGGGGGCCGGGGAGGCGGCCCGCTGCGGGAGGGGGCCGCGGGGAGGGTCCACCCGCCCGGACGCGCTCCCCCGATCGGGGGCGATGGCGGTGGAACCGCGCACGACCAGCTCCGGGTCGAACATGAACTCCGTGTGGGAGACGGGGTGCCCGGCGATCTCGTCGCACAGGGCGCGCGCCGCGGCCAGCGCCATCGCGTTGACCGGCTGGCGGACGGTCGTCAGCGGGGGGTCGGTGAAGGCGATGAGCTGGGAGTCGTCGTACCCGACGACGGAGAAGTCCTGGGGGACGCGCAGGCCCCGCTGGCGGGCGGCCCGGATGGCGCCGAGCGCCATCATGTCGGATCCGCAGACCATGGCGGTGACGCCGCGCTCGATCAGGCGCACGGCGGCCGCGTGGCCGCCCTCGACGCCGAACAGGGACAGCTCCACGAGGTCGTTCCCGTCGAGGCCGTGCCTGGCGAGGGCCTGGTGGTAGCCCTCCAGCTTGCGGCGGACCGGGACGTAGCGCTCGGGGCCGCTGGTGAAGCCGATGCGGGTGTGGCCCAGGGCCACGAGGTGGTCGACCGCGAGCCTTCCGGCCTCCCGGTCGTCCGCGGAGACGAACGCCGAGGGGATGGCCTCGGCGAACCCGTTGACCAGGACGATCGGAAGTCTTCGTGAGACCAGGGCGTGGTACCGCTCGTGCGGTGCGGTGGTGTCGGCGTGCTTGCCGGAGACGAAGAGGATGCCGGAGACGTTGCGCTCCAGGAGCAGCTCCACGTACTCGTCCTCGGTTATTCCGCCCGGGGTCTGGGTGCACAGCACCGGCGTGTACCCGCGCTGGGCCAGCGCTCCCTCGGCCGCCTGGGCGAACATCGGGAAGACCGGGTTCTCCAGTTCGGGGATGACCATGCCGACCAGCCCGGCCGAGCGCTGCCGCAGCCGTGCGGGACGCTCGTAGCCGAGGACGTCGAGGGCGGTCAGGACGGCCTTGCGGGTTTCGGCGCCGACCCCCGGCTTGTCATTGAGCACCCGCGAGACGGTGGCCTCGCTGACGCCTGCGTGCCGCGCGATGTCGGCAAGTCGTGGACCCATGGGCGTAACTCTAGTCGAGATCGCCGTCACATGGCCGAAAGTTCGGGGTAATCTTGCGCAAGAACTTGCAGTCGCCACAGGGAAGGACCCTCGAAGATGGAGCCTCAGTCTCGCTGGTGGCGTGAAGCGGCCATCTACCAGATCTACGTGCGCAGCTTCGCCGACTCCAACGGTGACGGGGAGGGCGACCTCACCGGTATCCGGGAGCGCCTCCCCCACCTGGCGGAGCTCGGCGTGGACGCGATCTGGCTGACCCCGTTCTACGTCTCCCCCCTCGCCGACGGGGGCTACGACGTCGCCGACTACCGCGACGTCGACCCCCGCTTCGGCACTCTGGAGGACTTCGACGCCCTCCTCGGCGCAGCCCACGACCTGGGCATCCGCCTGATCATCGACGTGGTGCCCAACCACTCCTCCTCCGCCCACGCGTGGTTCCGCGAGGCCGTCGCCGCCGAGCCGGGCGACCCGGCACGGTCCCGGTACGTCTTCCGGGACGGCAGGGGCCCCGACGGGGAGCAGCCCCCGAACAACTGGAAGTCGATCTTCGGCGGCCCCGCCTGGACGCGCCTCAAGCGCCCCGACGGCACCCCCGAGCAGTGGTACCTGCACCTGTTCGACCCTGAGCAGCCCGACTTCGACTGGACCAACCAGGAGGTGCACGACGAGTTCGACGACGTGCTCCGCTTCTGGCTCGACCGGGGTGTGGACGGGTTCCGCATCGACGTCGCGCACGGCATGGTCAAGGACCCGGCCCTGCCCGACATCGCCGAGGGCGCCAAGGCCGACCTGCTCGACGGCAGCACCACGCTGCCGTACTTCGACCAGGACGGCGTGCACGACATCTACCGGCGCTGGTCGGCGATCGCCGCCTCCTACCCGGGCGAGCGCGCGCTGGTGGCCGAGGCCTGGGTCGAGGACGCGAACCGGGTGGCCCGGTACCTGCGCCCGGACGAGCTGCACCAGGCGTTCAACTTCGAGTACCTGACCGCCCCCTGGGACCCGTCCCGCCTGCGGGAGGTCATCGACGGTTCGCTGGCCGCCAACGGCGCGGTGGGCGCGACCACCACCTGGGTGCTGTCCAACCACGACGTGACCCGCCACGTGACGCGGTTCGGCGGCGGAGAGCAGGGGCTGCGCCGGGCGCGCGCCGCGACGCTGCTCATGCTGGCCCTGCCCGGCTCGGTCTACCTGTACCAGGGCGAGGAGCTGGGCCTGCCGGAGGTCACCGACCTGCCGGACGACTCGCTCCAGGACCCGACCTGGGAGCGTTCGGGCCGTACCGAGCGCGGCCGGGACGGCTGCCGGGTGCCGCTGCCCTGGGAGGACGGGAGCGCGCCGTTCGGCTTCGGCCCGGAGGGGAGCACCCCGTGGCTGCCCGTCCCCGAGGGCTGGGGCGCCCTGTCGCGCGCGTCCCAGCGGGGTGTGGAGGGCTCGACCCTGGAGCTGTACACCAGGGCGCTCGGGCTGCGCCGTGAGCTGGACGCCCTGGGCGACGGCGCGATGACCTGGCTGGACGCCCCCGAGGGCGTGCTGTACTTCGAGCGCGAGCCGGGTGTGCGCGTCGCGGTGAACCTCGGCGGGGAGACCGCGGAGATCGCGGCGTCCGGCGAGGTGCTCGTGTCCAGCGGTCCGGTGGCCGCACCGGCCGACGGCTCCCTGGCCCTGCCGGCCGAGACGGCGGTCTGGCTGCGCGGCTGACGCCGTGCGGGCGGCGCCGGGCACCGGCGCCGCCCTTCCCCGCCCGCGGCCCCCGCCGCCCCCCGTACCCCTCCCCCGCACGCGGGCGCCCCGCCGCCGGCCCCGCACCCGCCGACCGCCCGCCGCCACGGCTCACGGCCGCATCGCACCCAATGGTGTGACTAAATGAGCGTTCATCACAGATATCATCATCAGGCGGTCACCGCGCGACTACCCCCGGCAGGCGATCACACGTCCGTTTCCGCGGTGTTTCCACATCTTTATGCAGCAGGACTGCAAAGCCTTTCAAAGCTTGCAAGTTATTGCTAACGTCACATCACCACGCATGCCCGCGACGGACCCGGGGCCACCGGCGAACCGCATGCGCGACCTCCTCAGCACGGCCTCCCGGAAGGAACACACCATGAGATTCCGCAGCGCACCAGTGGTGACAGGCATCGCCGCGATCGCCCTGATGGCGACCGCGTGCGGTGGCGGCGGTGAAGGCGGGGGCGACGACGCGTCGGCCGAGGGCGCCCTCGTCATCTGGTCCGACCCCGAGCGCGCCGACGCCATCCAGGGGGCCGCCGCGGAGTTCGCCGAGGCCAACGGCATCGAGGTCGACGTCCAGAGCCTGACCTTCGGCGATATCCAGGGCGACCTGCTCAACGCCCACCAGGCCGGGAACGCGCCCGACGTCTTCATCGGCGCCCACGACTGGACGGGAAACCTGGTGCGCAACGGCGCCGTCCAGCCCATCGAGCTGACCGGCGACAGCGCCGCGGGCCTGGACGAGACCTCGGTCCGGGCGCTCAACTACGACGGACAGCTCTTCGGTGTGCCGTACTCGCAGGAGAACATCTTCCTGATGCGCAACACCGAACTCGTTCCCGACGCCCCCGAGACCTTCGAGGAGATGGTCGAGGTCGGGACCGAGCTCAAGGACGCCGGTGACACCAGCGAGGTGCTCTCCATGGCCGTCACCCAGGAGGGCGACCCCTTCCGGATGAACGCCCTGTTCGGCTCCGCGGGCGGCTACCTCTTCGGCCAGGACGACGAGGGCAACTGGGACCCGACCGACCTCGGCGTGGGATCGGACGAGTCCATCGCCGCCATGGAGCGGATCGCCGAGTACGGCGAGGGCGGCGAGGGGGTGCTGCGGCGCTCCATCGACCTGGAGAACGACGCCGTCCTGTTCTACGAGGGCGACGCGCCCTTCTTCGTCGCCGGCCCGTGGAACATCGCCGACGCCGACGAGGCGGGGATCGACTACGCGATCAGCCCCATCCCCGGTTTCGAGGGCGAGGGTCCCGCCACCCCCTACATCGGCTACCAGGCGTTCTTCGTCACCGAGGGCAGCGCCAACAGCGCCCTCGCCCAGGAGTTCGTGACCAACTACGTCACGGACACCGACTTCATCCTCAGCCTCTACGAGGCCGACCCGCGCACCCCGGTCCAGCTGGAGGCCCTCGAGACGGTCTCCGCCGACGACCCCAACATCGCGGCGATCGCCGAGGCCGGCGCCGAGGGCATGCCGATGCCCTCCATCCCCGAGATGGGCGAGACCTGGGAACCGCTGGGCATCGCCCAGGCCGCCATCATCGGCGGCGCGGACGTCCGTGAGGCCATGGAGGCCGCCCACGAGACGATCGCCGACCAGATCGGCGAGTAGCGGTGGCGTCAAGGAAAACCGACACCGCGGGCGCCCCCGGCAAGGGGGCGCCCGCCCGCAAGGGCCTCCCCGGCGGCCGGTTCGCCGGCAACGGCTCGCTCGGCGGGCAGCTCGTCAAGATCTCCCTCCTCGGCCTGTTCACCGCCCTCGGCGTGTGGGCGGCCCTCCCCCTCTACGTGGCGGGCAACTGGCTGGGCATCGCCCTGGTCGCCGGCGTCGTCGCACTCGTCTACGCGGTCTACCTGTCCAAGCGCGCCGTCCCGGTCAAGTACCTGGTCCCGGGCGTGCTGTTCCTGCTCGCCTTCCAGATCCTGCCCGTGCTCTACACGATGAGCACGTCCGTCACGAACCTCAGCGACGGCCACCGCGGCGACAAGCAGCAGGCGATCGCCGCCATCGAGGCGTACTCCGTGAGCAGCCCCGACGGCGCTCAGGAGTACACGCTCACCGTGGCGGTCACCGGCTCCCCCGAGACCGGTGACCTGGTCTTCCTCCTGGTCGACGACGAGGGCTACGCTTACGCCGGCGACGCGGAGGGGCTCACGGAGCTCACCGGGGCGACCGTCGAGCCGTCGGGCAAGGTCACCGAGGCCTTCGGGTACTCGATCCTGACCCCCGCCGAGGTCAACGCCCGCAGCGAGGAGCTGTCGGAGTTCGCGGTGCCCTCCGGCAACGGCTCCGGCATCCGCTCCAGCGGCCTGTCGAGCGCGTTCGAGGGCACGGCCACCCGCGTCTACGACGAGGGGTGCGACTGCGTCACCGACTCCGAGACCGGCACGGTCTACCACGCCGACGACGAGCGCGGCGCGTTCTACGACGAGGAGGGGCAGCGCCTGGCGCAGGGCTGGCAGGTCGGCGTCGGCTTCGACAACTTCGCCCGGTTCCTGTTCAACCCCACCTTCGCGTCCTCGTTCTTCGGCATCCTGGTGTGGAACATCGCCTTCGCCGTCGCGGTCACCTTCCTGGTGTTCGTGGTGGGCCTGGCGGTCGCCCTCACCCTGCACGTCCCCAAACTGCGCGGCAAGGTCGTGTACCGGATCCTGGTGGTCCTGCCGTACGCGATGAGCTCCCTGGCGATGTTCCTGCTGTGGCGGGACATGTTCAACACCGACTTCGGGCTGTTCAACAGGATGCTGGGGCTGCAGGTCGACTGGCTGGGAGACCGGTGGAGCGCCCGGGCCGCGGTGATCCTCGCCAACGTGTGGCTGGGCTACCCGTACATGTTCCTGGTGGCCACCGGAGCGCTCCAGGCCATCCCCCGCGAACTCGGTCAGGCGGCGCAGATCGACGGAGCGGGCCCCTGGCAGGCGTTCCGCAACGTCACCCTGCCCCTGCTGATGGTCGCGATGACACCGATCCTGATCGCGACGTTCGCGTTCAACTTCAACAACTTCAACGCCGTGTGGCTGATCAGCCGGGGCGGCCCGTTCTCCCCGGACAACCCGACGGCCGGCGCCACGGACCTGCTCATCACCTACACCTACCGCCTCGCCTTCAACGAGGCCACCGCGGAGTACGGGTACGCGGCCGCGCTGTCGGTGATGATCTTCCTGATCGTGGCCGGGATGTCCGTGATCAGCCTCAGCCGGAGCAAGGCCCTCGAGGAGGTGGACTGATGGCGGTGCACGCCACCGGTACCGCGCGCACGCCCTACCGGCGCAGCGCGGGAACCCGGTTCTCCCTGTGGGCCGTCCGGCTCGGCTGGCGCCACCTGGTGATGCTGGCGGTCGTGGCCTTCGCGGTCTTCCCGGTCCTGTTCGTCGTCTCGGCCGCCCTCAACCCGCTGGGCACCCTGTCCAGTGCGCAGCTGTGGCCGACCGGGGCCAGTCTGGCCAATGCCCGCGACCTCTTCACGAACACGCCGTTCACCACCTGGTACGCGAACTCGCTGTTCTTCGCGGTCACCAACGCCGCCGCGACGGTGATGCTGTCCGCGCTCGCCGCGTACGCCTTCAGCCGCATGCGGTTCAAGGGGCGCAGGGTGGGGCTGGTGGGCCTCCTGGTCATCCAGATGTTCCCGCAGTTCCTGGCGATCGTGGCGATCTACCTGATGTTCACCACGCTGGGCGAGTACTACCCGGGGATCGGTTTCGACACCCGGTGGGGGCTGCTGCTGGTGTACCTGGGCGGCGCGCTCAGCATCAACACGTGGCTGATGAAGGGCTTCTTCGACACCGTGCCGAAGGAGCTGGACGAGTCCGCGCAGATCGACGGGGCCTCGCACGCCCAGGTGTTCTTCCGGATCATGCTGCCGCTGGTCACGCCCGTGCTGGCGATCGTGGGCCTGCTGGTGTTCATCTCCACCATCAACGAGTTCCTGATGGCGAGCGTGTTCCTGCGCGACACCGACGCCAAGACCCTGGGCCTCGGGCTCTACCAGCTGGTGTCCTCCCAGCGGAACGCGAACTTCGGGATGTTCGCGGTCGGCGCCATCATGCTGTCCCTGCCCACCCTGGCGGTGTTCTGGTTCCTCCAGCGCTACATCACCGAGGGTCTGACCTCGGGGGCCGTCAAGGGCTGAGGCCCTGGGTCACGGCCCGCCGCCCGTCCCGGGGGGCGGGGCGCCCGAAGAGCGGGCGCCCCGCCCCCGCGCCCGCTCCCGTGCCCCGGGACCGGGCGTACGCGGACGACGGAGGAGGGGCGCCCCCGCGGGGGCGCCCCCCCCCCCGCGGCGCGCGGCCCGGGGGGGTAGAGTGTGGTGGAGTGGGGCCCACCCCCCCCGGCCGGGGGGAC